>CALUYU010000015.1 GCA_944325075.1 Candidatus Gastranaerophilales bacterium | reverse complement strand
TCTTTTAGCCAAAGAAAAAAGTAGGTTTGCAAGGGGGGGAAATATAATTTCAATGTTGGGCTGAAAGCCCAACCTACTTTATTTAACTGGATGTTTCCTGACACCTTACGGGTTCGCTCTGTTCACCCTACCGAAAATCCGTTTTACAATACACGAAAAATAAAAAAGTTAGAATAAAGAGTAAAAATCAGAATTTACAACAAAATATCTTTGTGTTAATCTTCTGAATGAATGATTAGGGAGAAACATTACCCTTATCCGTGATATTAAAATGCTTATGGAGAGAAAAAGATGAAAGAAGCATATTTTCCACAGGAAATAGAAAAGAAATGGCAAAAACAATGGGAAAAGGACGGAGCCTTTAAAACAGAAGACAACAGCAGTAAGCCAAAATATTACGCATTGTCAATGTTTCCGTATCCATCCGGGAAACTTCACATGGGGCACGTTAGAAATTACACGATAACCGACGTAATTGCAAGATTTAAAAAAGCTCAAGGGTATAATGTACTGCACCCGATGGGCTGGGATAGTTTCGGACTTCCTGCCGAAAATGCAGCGATGAAGCACGGAGCGGATCCTGCTAAGTGGACTGATGAAAATATTGCTTATATGACAAAACAACTAAAAATGCTGGGGCTTTCTTATGATTGGGATCGGGAAGTGACAACCTGTAAACCGGATTATTACAAATGGACTCAGTGGCTATTTCTTCAACTATATAAAAAAGGTCTTGCTTATAAAAAAGAAGCAGCGGTTAACTGGTGTGAAGAATGCGGAACCGTGCTTGCTAACGAGCAGGTAATTGACGGAAAATGCTGGAGATGTGACCATATTGTCGAAAAAAAATACCTTTCCCAATGGTTTTTGAAAATCACGGATTATGCAGAAGTACTTCTAAAAGACCTGGACAAGCTTGAAGGATGGGGAGACAACGTTAAAACAATGCAGGCAAACTGGATTGGTAAATCCCAGGGCGCAATATTTAGATTTCCGGTAATTGATGCCCCAAGCGGAGAACACCTGGAAGTTCCGGTATACACAACACGCCCGGATACGGTACACGGAATTACCTACCTTGTTGTCGCTCCTGAATACAAAGATATAGAAAAACTTACAACATCTGAAAACAAAGATGCAGTTGAGCAATACCGGGCAAATGCACGAAAAATGACTGAAATAGAAAGACTTTCAACTGAAAGAACCAAAACCGGGGTACCTCTTGGCTCTCACTGTAAAAATCCATTTACCGGAGAAATATTCCCGTTGTGGACTGCGGATTATGCGCTTGTAGAATACGGAACCGGTGCTGTAATGGCTGTTCCGGCTCACGATACCAGAGATTTTGATTTTGCAAAAAAATATAACCTTCCTGTAAAAGTTGTTATACAAAATCCGCAAAATCCGGATGATTGTGTAAATGCCGCTTATACAGAACCAGGCATACTAATTAATTCAGGTGAATTTAACGGTATGAAAAATGAAGATGCTAAAAAGGCTATTACCGAAAAATCCGTAAAAGAAGGTTTTGGAGAATTCAAAACCCAATACAGACTAAGAGATTGGCTTATTTCCCGTCAAAGATACTGGGGAGCGCCAATTCCTGTTGTATATTGCGACAAATGCGGCATACAGCCGGTTAAAGAAGAAGATTTACCGGTGTTGCTGCCTAAAGATGTTGATTTTAAAGTTATAGGCAAATCCCCTATAACAACATCAAAAACATTTAAAGATACAGTTTGTCCGGTATGCGGCGGACACGCAGTCAGAGAAACCGATACAATGGATACGTTTATGTGTTCAAGCTGGTATTATCTGCGTTACGCGGATGCAAAAAATACAGAAAAACCATTTGCCCGTGATTTGGTTAACAAGTGGCTGCCGGTTGATCAGTATGTCGGCGGAATTGAGCATGCTATACTGCATTTATTATACTCAAGATTTTTTACAAAGGCTTTAAGAGACTTAGGGCTTCTTGACTTTGACGAACCTTTTAAAAACTTGCTTACGCAAGGTATGGTGCTTAAAGACGGTTCAAAAATGTCAAAATCCAAAGGCAACACTGTTGATCCGGATGAAATATTCGAAAATTACGGAGCAGATACGGCAAGATTGTTTATTCTTTCCGATTCACCGCCGGCAAGAGATTTTGACTGGTCAGATGCCGGAGTGGAAGGCTGTTACAAATTTTTAAACAGAGTTTGGAGATTAATTTCTACAAACGCGGACTACATTGATGTAAATAATTCTGAAATTAAAGAAGAAAAACTCAGAAAAGACAATGATGATTTAGTTCGAATTGTTCACATGGCAATAAAGGGCATTACAAATGATATTTCTAATGATTTCCAATTTAATACGGTAATCTCGAAATACCGCGAACTTACAAATGCCATCTATGACTGGCGGAACACTAAAAAAGAATTGGACACGGAAGACAAAGAAGTTATGAGTTTTGCAATAACAACACTAATAAAACTAATGTCTCCTGTTGCTGTTCACTTAACAGAAGAGGCATGGCATGAACTTGGCGGAAAAGGCTCTATCCATGATCAGCCTTGGTGTGAATGGAATGAAAATCTTGCAAAAGCAAGCTCCATAACATTAGTTGTTCAGATTAACGGAAAAGTTAAAGACAAGATAGAAGCGGATGAAGGATTAAGCCAGGAAGAAATGAAGGAGCTGGCTCTTAGTAGTCCGAAAATTAAAGAACTAACAAAAGACAAAACAGTTGTAAAAACAATTGTTGTTCCTAAAAAACTTGTGAACATAGTTGTTAAATAAATCAAAGAGAAGAGGTACAGATAGGCTGTACCTCTTTTTTAATACAATAACTTCTGCAAGCCGAAATATATCAATAATTACTTAACCAAACATAACAATTCGTTGACATGGGTAATACCTTATCATAGGATTAAGATAAGAGGAAATGAAGTGAAAATCTTCAGCTGTAGCCGCAGCCGTAAAAGCCGGAACACTCAAAGGATAGCAATATTTTCACGCGCGATTTGAAAATATGCAAATAATTCTTTAGTGTCCTCTAAACAGTGTGAAGAGGATTTTTTAATGCCATCGGCAATATCACAAGCCAGCATCGTGAAACCGGGAACTTGTCCTCACGGACTCCCGCTTGGAGCATGCCCTATCTGTAACGGAATGGGCGGAGGCGGAGGTATGCGAAAAGCCGATTTTTCCGCAAAACCCGGAGAAATGAGCTGGAATGAATGCGCCGCAATAGGTGCTTTTCTTAAAGCCCAACAGAATGCAAAACTTGCAAGGCAGCAGGATGCCCAAAACTTTGCTCTTAGGGCAATAGCCTTTCAAAATGCATTAATGAATGCCTCCCAGCGGCTAGCAAATATTACCGGCGCTATTTCAGCAAATATGCCGCCGATTATTGCAAAACCGGTAAACTTTATATTAAATACTTTCATTGGCGGTACAATAAATCTGATAAAAAATATTCCGGCAGCTATCAGCAATTTTACTCAAAATTTAAGCCAGAAACTTGCAGATATATCAGACAAGCTTACCGCTGTTTACGGAGAAATTAAAGCAGTCATTGCAAAAAAAATCGGCGAACCTCTTAATGAGTTGAAAAAGAAAATCAAATCAATATTTTCAATATTTAATCCTAACAACATTGACAACGACGACAAACAAATCGATGAAACTAAAAAAACATTTAGATTAAAAACATTCATCCACGATTTATACAAAAAAATCGCCGGAGAAGAAGAAACTCAAAAGGAATTACAATAATGAATGTTACAGCATTTAACGATGGCGAAACACGCCGGCAGCAAAGGAATTTAACCGGAGTCCAGAAACGCAACAACAACAAAACCAAAGAAGGCGTTATCGTCAACAATTTTATAAAAGATAATGAGAATGAATTTCCTAATTTAAGCCTGGATGAAACAAGAGATTCCCTGATTATATCAGATTCAGCAAAATTACCGTCACAGCTGAAAGACCGTAACATCCAGCCCGAAAAAAATCTTTTGCCGATAAGCGGGCTTGCTGTTGGCGTAATGGGCGTCATTGCCGGATTAACCTGGTTTGTAAAACGTAATGCCAGAATTACAAATGAAATCGCCAAAGAAAAATGGATAAGCTCATTCACCAGAAATATCTCTATTAACAACGAAACAGACCAAGCACTTGTCCAAATGGTTCAAAACCCTAATCAAAAAACCATAAGAGCCGGTTTAGGAGTGTTTACTCTTACGGCTACTGCATTTATGGGTAAAACATTCTTTGATGGATTTAAAGAAGTTTGGGTTAAGAAAAAAGAAGCCGACATTCAAAAAAATCTTCAGGAAAGATTAATTGATATTGAAACACAGTCATTCAGCGGGAAAATACAGATAATCAGAAATTCTCTCTCTGAAAAAACGAAAATGTTTTCTAAATATCTTTCCTATAATCCTCCGGTAGAACAGCCCTTTGGCATGTTCCAAAACTCCAAAAATCTTTCGTTTGGAAATAACAAAAGACAAAAACAACAAAATTCGGCAGGAATAAAATATTTTCTGTTAGGCGGCGCAACAATAGCCTCAATTATAGGTTTGTCACTATATTCAATGAAAAACCTCCGTTCAGGAAATAAAGAAGTTTCAAAATTTATAGAAAAAACTAAAAAAGACCTTGAATTCATTGCCACATCGGGCAAAGACAAAAATTTAATAAAAGAATACCTTGAAAACGGGCTGCAATTTATAAGCGCACCAAAGAAGGACATAGAAGCCATCGTCGGCAAAACAAGCTGGTCTGACGCGGAAAAACAATCATTTATAGATGAAATTAACAAAAAAATTGAAACATCTACAGTAAAAGTAAATCCGAATATAGGCGGCGACGGAACCCAAAAACCTTCTCTATCTTCATTTGTAGATGATTATCGAGCGTTTTTCTATAACCTTCTGATTGAACCAGATAATAAACAATTCCAGCAGCTTTTCTATGGGACAACTGCTCTTGCGGCTGTTAGTTATGGCGGAAAGCTTATAGGAGATGCCATAAAAGAAGTTCAGGTAAAAAAAATTAATGCAAAAACTGAATTAGATCTTCAACAACGGCTTGTCTCAACAGAGTTAAGAAACTTTAAATCTAAAAAAGATGCTGCAATACAGCCTCTGGTTGATGAATTTTACAAACAGGTAGATGAAGGAAAGCCTAAAGAACAGCTCAAAACAATGGCTGAAAATATTTTACTGGAAATTAAAAATGGGCCTCCGTTTGTATACTCGTAAGGAATATCAATGATACAGCAAGTGAATAATTTTAATTTATATGCAACCAGAACCCGGGTGCCCCAAATGTACACCTGGAATCCGGTACTGCCGCAAATTCAATTTCCAACCACTCAAAGGAATTATTGTTTATTTGACCCGGTCAGGGTAGATTATTTCGTAAAACAAAAAGAAACTGCTTTACCGTATTTAAATGATATTCTTATTCATTCCAATAATGAAGCACAAGTGACCGAAACTCTATACATCCTGGACAGAATGCTTGAAAACGGAACAAAAGGCATTGATAAAATGTATCCTGCATTGTCCAGGTTTAACAACACCCAATCACCCAATATACAATCATTTCTGGCCGGGATTTACAGAAAAACCCAAATACCGGACGCATTTGGCCCGCTGGTTAAAATGCTTATTCAAAACTCGCTAAAATCCGGACAGCCAGCCTGCTTTGATCCTAATGAAGAAATAGGCGGGGCAATACTGAGTTATATTTCAGACCGATTTAAGAATTAAAAGAAAGAAATGTAGAATTCGTCACACTCAATAGTGAGAATTAATGATTTCCGGATAAATACCTATAAAAAAAAGAGCCCCAAAGGGCTCAGTTGGAATTAAGAATAGCTGGAAGTATGAAAAAGATTTAATTATATTTAACAAATTAAGTGTATTTTTTACAATTACCCAATCAGGTAATACTTATATTAAAAAAATTTTTTCATAAAATAAAGAGTTAGACGCATGGCTATAATTTTTAGAAGTATAAAAAATCCGGGGACTAAAGAATAAGTGTACTTTTACCACTTTATCTACAATTATTGTTATTACTAAATTTCAGCCAAATTTACAAAACTTTACAAGAGGGGTTGACAAAACTTTTTTTATCTTGTATAGTAAAAGTGTTAGATGAAGTGTTAAAAAAACACTTAATAAAACCTCAAGAGAGGAGGAAGCATATGATAACAATTAATCCTGTAAAATTTAACACAACAAAACAGTACATCTCTTTTGGAGATGGAAACAATGTGACACCGAACATGGCGATTCTTGCACTGCAAAATCCAAATGCTCGCAGAGAATTTGAGGGTAATCTTAACAATGCAATGCCATCTAACCCAATTTCAACTGTGATTAAAAAAATTGCAAGAACTTATAAATATGTAGTATCTTCATCTGAACCAAAACATAATAATGCTCCTGACCAGCACATTTCTTTCCTTGGTTAGTCAAAGTGTTTTTATGAAAAAAGTTCAGATAATGAATCTTTTATTTACCCCGAAAAAATACTAAATGTAATGTAAACATGTTACTAAGTATCTTTATTGTAATTTGATTTATCCTTTTCCTTGAATACAACAAAGGAAAAGGAGATCAAATTATGAACGAAAAAATTAAAAGCTTAAGATACGATAGTGAAAAAACAGCATGTTATTTTAGCAAATACCTGGCATATACCATAGGCCCTTTTGAATTAAAACAAATGGTTGAGCAGGAAAAAGCTACAGTCATTGACGTTCGAGATCATGAAGATTATAAAGAGGCCCACATCCCCGGAGCAATATCAATACCTAAAGATGAATTAGACAAAAATCTTGATAAACTCTCTAAAGATAATGTTAATGTTGTATATTGCTATAATCAGCAGTGCCATCTCGGGGCTGAAGCTTGTCTTATTTTAGCAGAATACACTTACCCGGTTGTTTTGATGGAGGGAGGTTTTGATGTTTGGGTAAATAATTTTAGGTTTGCAACGGCCAACGGCGAATAAGAATTAAGTCTTACGGTCGTTATTCCTCAGGAAGAACCGGCAATCCGGTCTGCATATTTACTTCAAATGTTTTGCCATCTTTTGTGTAAACAATATTACCGCCTTTCTCAGAGATTTCATATCCCTGGGAAAGTGCTTGATTAAGGCCCTGATTGAATGCTTCACCGCCCTCATAAGAACCGGCAACCTGATCAGTTGACACCTGAATCAATGAATTAACAAAACTTTGCCCTGTGATTTTTCCATTAGAGTCAACCGCTCCGTTATATAATTTTGAAAGAGTCTCTTTAGATATATTTCCTGAAGAATCCGCCAACGGAGCAGCAAATTCTTTTGCCATATCATCTGTCAATTCAGGGTCTATTAATTTTAAATTTTGACTGAATTGATCGACATTAACTGATGCTCCATCGCCATTCGGGTTCATAGCATAGATTTGCGCCTGCAAAAATTGATTCAAATCTGTAACGCTAAACTCACCGTTTTCTTTTTGCATTTCGGCCGCAAAATTATTAGCCATCTCTTGCAATTCTGTTTTTTGAGCATCAGTCAAATTTTTAGGAGTGGTTTGCTGAGTTTTGCCTTTACCCAATAATGATTTTACACTTGAAGCTAAATTAGTTATTGCATCTCCTAAAGCCGAAACACCAACTGCACCTTCTGCTGCATTAGCAACCGGCCCTGCATTTCCATAGAACCGAGATGCAAAGTCGTCAGGTGAAATAATTGCATTACCGTTAGCAATGCATTGCTGGCAATAATTATTATAAGCCATGGCAAATTGAGGATCATTATATTTAACGGCTCCAACACCGGGCCTTGCCGAAAAGTTTAAGGGAATCGCAAAATTCGGATTTCCCTTAGGCGTATTAATCCGGTTTTGCCATGCCGTAAAGGCATTCTTCTTAAATTTTATGGGGTCAATATTTGGACCACTCATAATATACCTCTCTTTTTGCTCTCTATACATATAAAAAAAAATATTTAATATATAAAATTGCGTAATAACTAAAAAATCTTTACATTTGTAACATAAATAAAAACATACCGAATAAGCTTACACAGGCAGAATTTCAGAAAAATAGTCCGGGCATATATTGTTAATATATATTACAAATTCTTAACATTTAAAACAGAAAAATTAAAGTTTACAAACCAAACAGTCGATAACACATTTGGAAACACACAAGAACTAAGAAAGGAATGGATGCCATTATGGGTATGGCCGCATCACAAGCTAGATTTTTAGGTTTGACCGCTCGACAAAACAACGTCGAGTTTGAAGGCCAGCAGATTAACCAACAGCGTACAACGTTGTCCAACCAATCTGCAAATTACTATAATGACCTTCTAGGCATGACCGTTCCAACACCTCCGTCAGTAGATAATTATACAAAAACAATCTACTCATTTGCAGATGGAGCATTAACAAATACAGTTACTTCATTAATTGCACAGTCAAACGGTACATATACAATAAGCTATTTGTCAAAATGGCAGGATGATTATGCACCGGTAGCTGCATCAACAAGTGTTGTTACCAGAACCGGGACTGAACCGGATTATGTATATTCAGTAGGAACTTCAGAGCTTAGAGAACTCGGGACTGTTGATCCTGAAGAAACAGATCCGGAAAAACAAGCTGCAAAACAAGCCGAAGAACAAGCATGGCTAAATCTTTTGGAACAAAAATACGGCAGCGGTGAATGGCTGGTAAGATATGTTACCGACACCTCAACCGGAACAGAAAAACCTTATTTCTATGAAAAGAATTCGCTTGAAACAGCCTCTTATGACAACAAAACAAACACTTCATTAAGTAATATTAAGTGCTACACAATAGGCAGTGAAGAAAAAGTTGAAGAATTTAAGGCAATTAAAAACTGCAAAGTTGAAAAAGATTCATCCGGAAGATTTATCTCATTGAGTATTCCTGAAGAAGTTAATGGTGAAACAATCTATACGGAATATGCACTTACAACCGAAACAGTTACGGATCAGGACGCATATAATGACGCCATGAACCAATATGAGTATGAAAAATATCTTTACGATCAGGAAATTAATGATATTAACTCACAAATAGAAATTATTCAGGCAGAAGACAAAAACCTTGAATTAAGACTAAAACAACTAGACACTGAACAGGAAGCTATTCAAACAGAAAAAGAAGCTGTTCAAAAAGTTATTGAAAAAAATACCGGTGATACATTCAAAACATTCGGTTAATTAAACAGATTTTCCTTTCCCTTTTTCCTTTTTCCTATTAATTTTCCAACGACTGAGATTACTTAGTCGTTTTTCTTTATGCATGCAAATGCGTTTTGGGAATTAAAAGTTTTTCGTGATAAGATAAACTTATGAGTTTTTCAGAAAAATACGATTTAATTAAAGAGCTTGTTAAAGAAGAATTAGCGGCATTAAATAGGGAAATTTTACAAGAAATTGATAACAATACACAGCTTAACAAAGGGATAAGGGATTTTTTCAGTTTACCGTCAAAACACATCCGAGCAGTCTTGAGCTTTTTATATCTAAAATCATCAGGAGTTACGATAAATAAAACGCAAATAGATGTTCAAACGGTAATAGAACTAGTGCATAATGCCTCATTAATCCATGATGATGTTATAGATGATTGTAATGAAAGAAGAGGTTTTAAATCTTTTAATGCAGGATTTGGTAATCATTTATCAGTTGTAGCTGGAGATTTTATACTATCGTTTGCACTAAAAAAAATTGCAGAAATAAATTCTCCTGAAATCTTAAAAATATTTGCAAACACATTAAATTCTATGTGCATAGGAGAAATAAGCCAAAACTTCACAAAATTTAAAATCCCGACAATTGAAGAGTACATAGAAAAAACATATAGAAAAACCGGAGCGTTGTTTGAAACCGCCTTATCAGCATCATTCTTAGCAGAAAACGGAAAAATAAATGAAACGGCCTCGGAATTTGCCAAAAATTTTGGAATAGCGTTCCAAATTCGCGACGATATCTTAAATATAATACAACATAAAGCAGATAGTGACATAAAAAACGGAATATACACCGCACCGGTAATATATTCCCTAAATCCCGATGAACCGCATAAAGGTATTGAAAAAGCAAAAACTTTATTGGATAATTATGTAAGAAAAGCAGCAGGATTTATTAACCCTTTGCCCGAAAATAAATATAAAATTGCGTTGATAGAGCTTTTGGAACTAATAAATAATGACTAAAGAAGAAATAAAAAAAATAATAAAAGAATCTTACGAAAAAAACAAACCGGCAATAAAAGAAACTGTTGATACAGTTGTATTTGTAGTTGTAATGGTAATTATCATACGATTTTTCATTGGAGAGATCAGATGGATACCATCGGGTTCAATGCGGCCGACACTGGTTGAAGGAGACCGGATATTTGTTGAAAGATATTCAAGGTTCTACTCAACCCCAAAACGCGGAGATATTATGGTTTTTTATCCGCCTTTTGAGCAGCTGAAAAACACACCATTAAAAGTATTCGCAAGATTAACCGGTTTCTTCTGCAAGGATATTGCATATATAAAACGAGTAATAGGCGTACCCGGTGATAAATTCGAGCTGAAATCCGATTCTACCGGAAAATACACGGTTTATATAAATGATAAACCTTTAAATGAACCATATATCCAAAGTCCATACGATTACACCCCATGTACCGAGGCAATGCTGTGCGGGCCGGTTGTTATACCTGAAAAACACTATATGATGATGGGTGATAACAGAGGGAATTCCCAGGACGGAAGATATTGGGGATTATTACCTGAAGATAGATTTATAGGAAGGGCAGTTTTTCTGTTCTGGCCGTTTACAAGGGTAAAAAAATTAAACTAATTCCTATCATGAATAATCCTAACCAAGGAATTTGTGCTACAATAAAAACGTATGAAAGAATATGATTTTTATATTGTACCAACTCCTATTGGAAATCTTGGCGATATTACAGCCAGAGCACTTGACGTGTTAAATATGGTGGACATTATTGCTTGTGAAGATATGAGAAATACCCAAAAACTTCTGAATCACTTCTCAATAAAAACAAAATGCATTTCCTACCATAAATTTAACGAAAAAGAACGGATATCAAAATTTTTGGAAATACTTAAAAGCGGTAAGAAAATGGCATTAGTCTCTGATGCCGGTACCCCGTTATTTTGTGATCCCGGAGCAATACTTGTTAAAGAATTACGGGAAGAAGGAATAAGCATTACAGCCTTGCCGGGAGCAAATGCAGCAGTTACTCTCCTATCTCAAATTCCAAGAGAAAATGAGGAATTCGCGTTTGTAGGATTTTTACCAAAATCAAAAAATCAAATTACAAATCTACTAAATAAATATAAAAATATTGATATGGTGTTTTATGAATCACCAAACCGGCTACTTGCAACACTTAAAATAATATCGGAACATTTCCCGGAGAAAACAGTATCCATTGGCCGCGAACTAACAAAAATTTTTGAAGAAACAGTTACGGATAATGTTGAAAATGTTATCAAGTATTTTAGCGGAAATATTCTCAAGGGAGAAATTGCCGGCATGGTTCACAGATCAACAAAACAGTTAAACGCTGAAGAATTTGATGATAAGATTAAAGCTTTACAAGAAAAAAAGTTTTCAGATAAAGACATTTCAATGATAATATCAACGCTTTATAACATTAACAAAAACGACATATACTCTTATTTAACCGGCATGAAAAAATAATATATTTACATGTTTCCTTTTAAATGTTTTATGTTATAATACTGAATGGGTAGGATAGAATTATTAAGGACTGGGTGTTTGAATACTCCAAAAATATATAAATTAATATTGGCATTGGCGTTTGCAGCGTCATGTCCCCTTGCGTCATTAGCAGCGGAGGACTACTTCCCAAGTATCGCCGACTCAGGAAACATAGAAGCCCCTAAGCCTGCCGCTAAAGAAGAAAAGACATCCGGAGAAAAAAATCTCCGCTATATTAAAGACATTGAAATTCATGGCACAAATGTTGTCTCAGAAGAAGAAATCCTATCTAAACTTAATCTCCATAAAGGAGATGCGTACAAAAGAGACTCCATTCAAGATGGTCTGAAAAATGTATACCAAATGGGATATTTTACAGAAAAAATGCGCGCAATTCCGGTAAATAATCCCGACGGAACCGTAACATTAAAAGTCATACTGGAAGAAAATGCTCCGGTTACAGATTTTACTATTGAAGGAAATACCGTAATTCCTACCGATGAAATTTTAGCACCTCTGCTTCCAATGAAAGGGAAACCCCAAAATATCAGCCAGCTAAATGAGGCTATTGAAAAAATTCAGTCAATATACAGTTCAAAAGGTTATATTCTTTCAAGGATTGAATCTGTAACAGATGATCCGGACGGAACCATAAATATCAAAATTAAGGAAGGGATAGTTAATTCAATCGCAATCTCTGGAAATAAAAAGACTAAAGATTTTGTAATTGAACGAAATATTCTGGTCGAACCGGGCATGGTTTATAATGAAAACCAGGTAAAACAGGATTTGGTAAGATTATACGCAACCCAGTCATTTAAAGATGTAACAAGAGAAATAACCCCATGCGAAGATGATCCTGATAAATATGACATTACAATAAATGTTCAGGAACAAAATACCGCAACGATTTCGATTGGCGGCGGTATTGATTCCGTAACCGGTGTATTTGGATCTGCCGGGCTTGCAAATAACAACTTCCGCGGTCTGAACCAGCGTATTTCCTTAAACGGTATAGTAGGTTCAGGTGTAATCCTAAACGACGCTTCAATTAAACGCCGCGTGAATATGCAATTTGAATTAAGCTTTTTTGAACCGCATTTTCTGAATGCAGATACATCATTAATGTCTAAACTCTATTTCAGAGATTACGGGTCATATCAGGTTCCTCTTGCAATAGAAAGACGTTTTGGCGGTGAAGTTACAGTAGCTCACCGTATGAAGAAAAATCGGCATATGACATCAACCTTCTCTCTTGGAGTTGAAAATGTTGACGTAAGAGAAGGAGATTTCAACAAAATTGCAAGTATGTACGCCCGCTATGGCGTGCCGATAAGCGAACGTGCAAAACAACTTGACGGAGGGTTATTCTTGTCCTTAAGCCCTGCACTAATCTATGATACAAGAGATTCCTCTGTTGTAACCAGAAAAGGTACAATTGCAAATATCAGATTTGATGAAGAAATAGGGCTGGATGGATTTGATAAAACCCACGGGAAATTATCAGGTTCAATTAAGCACTATATCCCAATTGCTAAAAAATCATCCTTGTCATTTATGGCAAGAGCCGGCGGAAGAATTCACGGAGACGATATGCCTGAGGTAATGGCTTACCGTTTAGGAGGCCCATACTCAATCCGCGGCTTTAAAATGAGCGGAGTCGGAACCGGCGATGCTTTTGTTATGGGGTCAATGGAATTTGCAACACCAATTCCTTTCCTCGACCGGACAAGATTATCAAGGTCAAAAATCGGAGGATTTCTTAATAACGTAAGATTAACTGCATTCGTTGATGCCGGGAAAGTATTTAACCCGACAATATCATCAACATTATATGATCGTCCGCTGTATGCTGTATCAGCCGGTGTTGGTGTAAAATTGTATATACCTGGTATAGGCCCGCTTTCGGTTGATTATGGTATTCCTCTTACACCAGTGGGTGATAACGGATCTAAAGGCGGATACTTTACTTTTGGTGTAGGTGATTTCTTATACTAATTACAATAATAAAAACAAATACAGGAGGTATTATGAAAAACTTAAAAATGGCAATGACGTTACTAGGATGCGGACTTGTAATGGCCGGAGCAAATCAGGCTTTTGCAGGCGGAGTAGGCTACATTAATTACCAAAAAGTTCAAGAAGGTTATCCTCTTGCACAACAGGCAATTAAGGAAGTTGATGCAAAGGCGTTAGAACTTCAACAGTTTATGGTTGATAAAGAAAAACAATATAAATCATTAGACACACCTTTGAAAAAACAAAATTTTGAAGAAGCAACCGCAAAAGAACTTGACGCTAAACAAGATGCTTATGCAAAATTAAGAAGCCAAAAAGAAGAAATGGTATATAATAATATCCAGGCTGCAGCAAAAAAAGTTCTTGTAGAACAGCATTTAGACGCAGTAGTTGACTTCAGAGTAATATTTGTCGGCGGAGTAGATATTACGGATCAAGTTATACAAAAGTTAAAAAGCGGTAACTAAGAATGAGAATAGTCGATATAATCGATAAGAAAAAACAAGGCAAAGAATTATCCAAAGATGAAATAAATTATTTTATTTCATCTTTGACGGATAATAGCATGCCGGATTATCAGGCAAGCGCCTGGTTAATGGCTGTATGGTTCCGCGGCATGAGCGAAATTGAAACAGCCAATTTAACGGATGCAATAATCAATTCCGGTGACTGCATTGATTTTGGAGAATTTAGTAAACAAATATTTGATAAACACTCCACCGGCGGAGTCGGGGATAAGGTTACAATAACATTAATTCCTCTTCTTGCTGCGGCCGGAATACCTATTGCCAAATTATCCGGGAAAGGCCTTGGGCATACCGGCGGAACAATTGATAAACTTGAATCTATTCCGAATTTTTCCTGCCGGCTTTCAGTCGAAGAAATGATAAACCAGGTAAAAAAAATCGGAGTTGCAATAGGTCAGCAGACAAATAATCTTACACCGGCAGACGGTATTTTATATTCACTGAGAGACGTAACGGCAACGATTGATTCAATGCCTTTAATTGCCTCTTCAGTTGTTTCTAAAAAGATAGCAGCCGGCGCCGGCCATATAATTCTTGATGTAAAATACGGTTCCGGAGCGTTCATGAAAACACCTCAAGACGCTGTTGAACTGGCAAAATTAATGGTTCGGGTCGGGAAACACCTTAATAAATCAATTATCGCAGTAGTTACGTCAATGGAAGAACCACTTGGCAGAGCTGTCGGGAATGCTCTTGAAATTATTGAATCAATAGAATTTCTAAAAGGGAATATCATAAAGGGAGATATTGCAGAATTAACTTATGATTTTGCAACAATTGCTCTAATGCAGACAGGAAAATTTATTGATGAAGAAACAGCAAGAGCTTACCTGAAAGAACTTATATACACAGGTAAAGCTATCGACAAATTTAAGGAATTAATTATTGCCCAGGGGGGCGATCCCGAGGTTATAAATAATTATTCGAAATTTCCTCAATCACAATTCAAAATAGAAGTAAAAGCGAAAAGCTCCGGCTACATAAAAAGAATTGATGCATACAAAACAGCATATGGATGTAAGCTTTTGGGCGCAGGCCGCGATAAAAAAAATGATCCGATAGATTACAGTGTAGGGGTATTTTTAAATAAAAAAACAGGTGAACCGGTTGCAAATGGCGACGTATTATACACAATATATTCAAATGCCCCTGCAAAAACAGAAGAATGCAAAAAATATTTGGATGAGGCATTTGAAATTTGCACCGAAAAGCCTGCCGCAATCAAGCAAATTTATGAAATTATAAAACCATAAAAAAAGGGATATAAAAATGTTTAAAAGTAACAGAATGCAATACATAATAAAAAGCTGCTCAAGTGATAATCCTCAGGAGTTACAGAATTTATTAAACGAAATGTCTATGAACGGCTGGGAATTATACAGTATGAACGAAATTGAAACAGATGACGGTTTCAAGTATAACTGTATTTTTATGTCTGAACTGAAATCACCGGAAGACAACGGAAACGGAGATATTATCAACATAACATCATTTAAAAGCCAAATGGAAAAAATGCTTTCTCCGGAACTTACGCCTTATGAAAATTGTATTGATATTCAATCAAAAATAGTAAGCCAGCAGAAAAAAATATCAAAAATTAAATCTGAGCTAGAGTGCGAAGCACCGGCATCGGTAAACAGAAAAAAATTAAATGATAAAATTTCTGCGGGATTAAAGGAGCTGGATGATCTAAAACAAAAATTATCAAAAGCAACATCCCCTGATGTTATGTACTCAAGGCTTCATGAAGATAAGCTGTCAATAAACCTGAGTGAAGAATTACTGGATTACTTAAATACAGAAAAAGAACCTCAGGAAGAAGGACTTCTGGCAGCAACAGTAAAAACAAGATTAAAACTTACAGACGAACTCGGTTATATTATTCCTAAAATTGTTTTTAAAGATGACGAAACGCTTAATCCTTACGAATTCTCAATAAAAATAAGAGGGCTGGAGGTTCATAGATCCTGCGTTTATCCGTCTTATTCAATGTTTTTTGCAGAAGACCTTCATCTTGAGAAAAAGCCTAAAAATTCAATATACGGAATTGATGTAATAACCGGCAAAAAAACTATTTGGCTGGAACAATCCCAAACAAAAGATTTTTGGGAAAAAGGTGTTACCGGCTCAGAATATATTGCAAGACTTTTGGAATTTTATGCAGTAAAATATGTTGACGAACTGCTTGATTACTCTGATATAGATAAATATATAAATATTGCCTCCCAGGCAAATCCTTTCCTGGTCGACAATGTAATCCCTGATTTTATAACTCCTGCTGATTTAAAATTCATATTATCTAATCTTGTAAAAGAAAGAGTATCAATAAAAGATATTACATATATTTTTGAGAAACTTAATGACTATGCAGATGATTGTCCAAAGTCTGATTTGCTAAAAAAAATCAGAATTGCATTATCCAAACATATATGCAAAAAATTAGTAAATCAAGACGGAGTTATACAGGTCTTTGAAATAAGTGACAAAACATTAGAAGCATTTACGCCAAGGTTTGAAGAAGATGACGACTATATAATAAAAGTAGACGGAGACTTTGCAGAAAAACTGGCCGCTAAAATTGCAAAAAAATCAAAACAGTATGGAATCCAAAGTCCTAAAATACTTGTTCAAATGGAATACCGGCATCTGTTTTTTACCCTTTTGTCAAATTACCTAAATGATATTACCGTAATAACAAGAGAAGAAATAGGCTGCAATTTTCCTATAGAAATTGTTACAAATATATAAAAAAATTTTTCAAAGTAATAGCAAAAAAATTTTTGTTGAGGTTTTAGTATTGACATGCAAATAGGGAAAATAAACGTATTTAATAATTACTATAATACAGGAAAATATAGCTCTTCACCTGCCTTTACACGCCGATTAAACAAAGAGGAAGAAGAAGATTACAATACTAATGCTATAAAAAGTGCTTTAGACTACCTTGGAGTAGTGTCAGTGGCAATGGTTCTGCATGGGCCTTGCAACCCGGTTAAGGAAAATGATCTCGGGATAGGTTCTCCGGTTAGTGCAACAGCAAAACAATTAATCAATTTGGAAAGACTTCATGGTTTCAACGCAAATCAGCTTGGACCAATGGGAGAAATTACACGAGGCGATATTTCTCCATACTCAGGTTCAATTTTTGCTCTTAACAAGATGTTCATTGATGCGGATGAACTTGCAACAGATAAATATGCAAATATCATAAACGATGAAGAACTAAAATCATTAAGAGTTAAATATTACAATGATGTAAATACTTTTGAATATTCAAAATTCTTTGATGCATTTGAAAATTACGACAAAATAATTAAAGATGCATACGAAAACTTTAAAGATAAAGTCCGTGTAAAAGATAAAAATGCAATGAAACTTCTTAAAGAATATAATGACTTCAAAGCAAGAAAAGGGAATAAAATGCTGCAAGCCGGAATTTTTGAGGTTTTGAGCAGAACATACGGAACAAGAGATACTGATGTTTGGGAAAGTGAAATTGACAGGAACTTAATATCATTGCTGAAAAAACATGATATTGAAGCAATTAACAGATACAGACAAATTTTATCAAGATCCAAAGAAGATATAAATAGTTATGTATTCGGACAATTTCTGGTAGATAAACAATTAAAAGAAAATAAAGTATACAGAGATAGTATCGGAGGATTTGAATACATAAATGATAACCTTGTAGGAAATGATACAAGCGAAGAGTGGATGCATAGAGAAATCTTCTTAAAAGATTTTCGTCTTGGTTGTCCGGAAGGCGGACTGGACGGAGGTCCGCAACTTTGGGATATCCCGGTACTTGATCCTAAAAAATTGTTTAATAAAAACGGAAGCATTGGACCGGCCGGAAAATTTCTAAAAGAAAAGCTTGAATCAGGATTGGAATACTGTGAAAATATAAGAATAGACCACGTATTAGGCTTGGTAGACCCTTATGTTTACGATAAAAAAAGTGTTTCATATGTTAACGGACACCTTGACTGGAGCAAATTCAGGGCAAACAATATGTCTAAACTAAAAGAAATCGATCCTGATGGTAATTACCAAAAAGTATTAGAGCAGATTGTTCTTCCAACACTTGCGTCGCATGGTATACCCCCTGAGAAAGCAGTATGGGAAGATTTAGGGAACCAAACAGATGTATTCAGATCAATATATAAAAATGAATTGAATATTCCCGGCATGACACAACTTCATTGGGAAAGAGGCGAGGGAACATCAAGAAGAAACTGGGCATTAATGGGCTCCCATGATGAACCGGCTGCCATCAAACTTATCCAGGATAAGAATTTTACAGACAATTGGGATAAAGGCAACGGAGCATGGCATATAGATTATCTGGCAGGATACCTTAATTCTGATCCTAAACGCCAAAATGAAAAAGAAGCTTTTAAACAAAAACTTTTAGAAAATCCAATGGAAAGAGTAAAAGCAAAATTTGCAGAATTATTTACTACTGCAGACAGAATTCAAATTCCATTCAATGATTTCTTTGGAATAGAAGAACGCTACAATGAAAAGGGTACTAAATCTGCTTATAACTGGAAGCTTAGATTGAACAATAACTTTGAAGATGAATATTATAAAAATCTTGAAAGAGAAGCTCCAACAGCACTAAATATACCTGAAATTCTAAAGACGGCCGTACAGGCAAAAATTGATATGGATGTAGTCAACTTTAGCAACAGATTTGCAACAATGCCTGACGGAAGCCAGGATGAAGCCAAAATTGATGAATTCCGCGGACGCCTTAACGAAAGAATGGCTCCAACTCTTGAAAAGTTAGGGTATTATGCAGAAGTTCTTAAAGAAAAAACTGAGTAATTGGGGTTAAAGAACATTCTTACTGTAACATACAATGATAATCCGTTTATTTAAACGGGGAAATTAATTATGGCAATAATCCCCATGGTTAATAATTAAAATATTTGACGAAACCGAAAAATAAGACTACAATAACAATATGAAGAGGGGTATGAAAAAATTTTTATTTACAGCTTTATTATTCAGCTTATTCTGCCTGCCTTCTATAGCATCAGAAGATTTGCAAATAAAGTATGCAGAAGAAGTAAAGAATACAATAAATACAGAGTCTTTACCGGAAGAGTCTCATTTAAAAAATATATTTATATGGGAAATTCCTGATAAACCGCTAAGACAAGAAGAAATAAATTTAGAAGATAACTCAGGGATTGGTGATGATGAAACAGCCGAACCAATTCCGGAAGAAACAGGAGATGTAATAGAACTGTTTGATGAACCGGTTGCAAAGGGATATATTGAATACAGTGAAGGCTCTAATGACATAATACTAAAAAAACCTGATAAGGACTTTGTTTTAAATTTAAGTGTTCCGCAAGAATTTGAAACATTAAAAGCCTCAGATGCAATACATAAACTTCCTCAAACAAATTTTGCCCGGAGTGTATATTCAAAAACTGATGATATTTCATATAATATAGCTCCTTTAGATACTTCAGCAGTTACTACATATGGAGATTTTTCATTTGGAACAGCATACAATGAAAGTATTGACACCTCAGATCTTGGATTTACAACTTCATTCTTTACAAAATATGAAAAAAAATATTTTTCATTAAGCTCGTCATATGACAAAAATTCCGGGGTATCCTATAGTACTGTGGTTGATAAATTTTCATTTGCACCGGAATTTAAACTAAATGATCACATATCAATAAAAGATGTTCTTACTTCTGATATAACAAGAAACAGAAAAGAAAATTCCTTAATCCTTTCTATAAAGCCTACAAAAACAGATCGCGTAAGGTTTGAATTTGGAGCCGGTCAAACATATGATGAAAATCGCGCAGTCATAAAATCTCAACTTAAGTTTTCAACACAATTTAAATGGTAACTTTTAAAATAATTCTGGACACCTGCTGTTATTTTTAATATAATAATACCAGGAGCTTGCATAATGGGAAGTGAACAAGATAAAAATGGGATTTCTCCGCAGCCAAAAGTTGAAAAAACTAATCCCAAAATAGCAGAGAAATCCAAACGAAAATCGAAAAAACATAAACAAAAAATTGGATTTTATTATTCCTTTTTAACATTTGTACTGCTGTTTTGTCTTGTTCAAGTAGGATTTGGCGCTATTTTAAACATTTCAAAAACCATATCTTATAAAAGCAAAATTAACACAATGAGACGTGTTAGAGATGAAGCTGAACAACGGAATAAGGATTTAAAAAGTGATATAAAATTGTTCTCTAAGACATCAAGCCTGGAAGAAATTGCCAGAAATAATTTAAAAATGGCTGGAGAAAAGGAAGTTCTTGTCATAATAAATAACACATCTCAGGAATCAGCTAAAGCCAAAGAACATAAGAAAAAGAAAAATAAAACCGGAGAAAAATAAATGTCTCAAAATGAAGAAATTTTAAATTATATAAAACGAGCATTTGAATTAAAAAACCAGGAATGTTACAAGCAATCAATTGAAATGTTATACAAGGCACTTGCAATAGAACCTGATAACACTGAATTACTTTATCAGATAGGAGAACTTTATTATCTGCTTTTAAATTATCCACGAGCTATTCAATATGCGGAGAAAGTTCTTGAGGTAACTCCAAACCACATAGAAACATTAACTCTTTTAAAAAATATTTATATAAATCAAAACGAAATTGCGTCTGCTAAAGATACTGCTGAAAAAATCTATTCGATTGATAATTCAGAGAAGAACCTTGTTGATATTGTCAAGCTTTATGGAAAACTCGGATTGTTTGAAGAATTATCAAAATATATGCCTGAAATTGAAAAAAGTGACAGGTGTCTTTTTGAATATGCAAACGCTTATTACAAAAGCCAAAATAATGATAAAGCAGAACAAATTATTGAAAAAGCACTATCAATCAACCCCGACAACATAGATTGCGAAATTCTAAAAGGAAAAATTCTTTTTGACCGTAATGAATTTTCTAAATCAAAAGAAATCTTTCTAAAACTTTCCAAAATATCAGAAGCTCCTGAAGTTTTAAATTACCTTGGATTATTTGCGATGGAGGATTTAAATTTCATTGAGGCTATTAAATATTTTTCCAAGGCGGCGAATACGGACACTAAAAATCCATTATATCTTAATAATCTTGGAAATGCCTACTACTTAAACGGCTGGTATGAAGAATCTGTTGCGTCATATAAAAAGGCTATATGTATAACTCCTGATAATCTTGATTATAGATATTCTCTTGCATACATATATCTGGAACACAAAGAATACGAAAAAGCTAAAAAGGAAATAGATTATATTCATGAGATTAATGGTAAGTACTATAATGCAAAAGTAATCAGGGCACTGCTGCTGTTACATGAAAAAAGATTTCTTGAAGCGGAAAACATACTTTTATCAAATCTAAAAGAGGGGTGTGATAATAATTTTACACTATGCTCACTTGCCAAAATCGAGAGTGAACTTGGCAAATATTCGTTTGCGGAAAAATATATGCAGCAGGTATTGGAACGTGAACCGGAAAATTTAAAATATCAATGTGATCTTGGCGATATATATATTAAAGAAAAAAAATATGAAAAGGCAATAGAAATTGCCAAAAACGTTTTAGAAAAAAATGAAAATTATATATATGGCTATATTCTTGGAGCACAGGCAGCATATTTAAATAAAGATTTTGCTCAAACAAAAGAGTTCTCACAGCAGGCAATATCGGTAGATATTAACACTTCAGAAGGTTATTACTACCTTGCACTTGTAAGACTGGAAGAAGAAGATTATGAAGAGGCAATTGAGTGCATGAAAAGAGCCATAATTCTCGATGTAAATAATGCAAAGTATTATGCAAAAATGGCAGAAATATACAAATTATCCGGTGATAATAAAACCGCTTTTGAATACATTAAGGAAGCAGAAAGTATAAATAATTCAGAAGAATATAAAATTTTATATAGAGAATTTGCGGCATTGAACAGAAAATAAAAATTTGACGTTCAAATTAATATTAGTATAATATTGATATATTAGGGCTGTGAATCTTAGAGGAGAGCTTATTATATGGATTTAAGAAGAATCATATTAACACTTACACTTGGGCAGGCATTGTTTATGATGCCGGTTTTGGCAAAGTCCGATGATATTGTTATACCTGCAAATTTTCCTAAAAAATATACAAAAGAATATGTAAAACAAATAACGCCGGTTTATAAATCTGTCGGAGATGACACCGTAATTTATGTTGCACTGGATATGCTTAAAGGTACAAATGGAGAATTTTCGAGAAATGCAATTTTGGGAGAGAACTTAAGCCGCCGTCCGGTTAAAATCCAGTTTAAAAATCTGGGAGAAATAAATCAGGATTACAGTAGTTTTGATGCTTTAGGGTGGAAAAAAGGGAAAAAATTATATATATTCATAAATCCTAGACATAAAGACGCGCCTCCGGGAGCACTTGCTGCGCTGCTGGCTCATGAAGCATTACACCAGGATGAGTATAATTCATTAGCGGAAGAAACTTATGCATGGACAATGGAGGCTTCTGTCTGGTGCGATATCCTGAGAATATACCCTGAAAGCAGTGAAAATCTTCATCCGCTTGTGACAAGGGAAAATACTTTAAAACAGCTGTTTGAAAAAGGAAATTATTCAAATAAATACATAAAAAAAACAGTTCATTCAAATAAGGGCTACAAAAATCTTCCACAAACATCACCAGGGTTTGAAGATTTGTAATTTATAATCAATAAAAATTTAATTACTCATTTAAACTACATAAAAAGTATATTGATTATAAAAATATCTTGGTGTTTAATACTTGTATGAAGAGAAAAGAGTTATATATTTTTATAGTCATGGTTTTTACTTTGTTTGTTCTAAACAAAGTATTCATGAACATTAATCACCCGGTATACACAGAAACAGAGGAAATGGTAAACCATGACCATATTTCTCCTCAAAAACTTGTTGATAATGTATGGAAAGTAATAAAGACAAACTACTATGATCCGACAATGAACAATCAGGATTGGTCAAGATGGGAAAACAGGTATGATGGCAAGATTAAAAGTGATGAAGACGCAAAAGTAGCCATTGATACAATGCTTGCCAGTCTGAATGATCCTTACTCAAGGTTCATGAACAAGACCGAATACAACGATCAAAATACTTCAATAAGTTCAAAAATTTCCGGAATTGGTGTAAATATTTCATCAATAGCCGGGAAAATCCATATAATAAACGTTATTGACGGAACTCCCGCACAAAATGCAAATTTACAAGCCGGAGATATAATACTTGATATTGACGGAAAAGATGCCAACGGATTATCAATTGCAGAGGTAGCAAACCTTGTCAGAGGGCCGGAAAATACATTTGTACAGCTGACTATTCTTAGAAATAAAGACAAGTTTACCAAAAAAGTTGTAAGAAAAGAAATAAAAATAAAAACTGTAAAAAGCTCGGTAGATAGCAATATTGGCTATATACAAATAAGCAGTTTCATTGGCTCTACCACTCCAAATGAATTTTTGGAAGCAATAGAGAAAACTAAAGATACCGACGGACTGGTAATAGATTTACGCGGCAATACCGGCGGACTTTTGCCAAACGCAATATTCATCGCAAATTTATTTATTCCGCACGGGAAAATTGTAAGTATTGTGGGAAGAAACGGCTATAAATATGACATTCAGGCTCAGGAAACTGATCTTGAAATAAAAAAACCGGTAGTAGTACTTGTCGATGGAGGCAGTGCCAGCGCCAGTGAAATTCTATCCGGCGCATTGAAAGACTACAAGCGAGCAAAACTTGTGGGAACAAAAACATTTGGAAAAGGTATGGTTCAAAAAATTATCCCGCTTGAAAACGAGACCGGATTAAATCTTACAGTCGCAAAGTACCTTACCCCAGCAGGAACTGATATTAACAAAAAAGGTATAAAACCAGATATTGAAGTACAATTTACCGAAAAAAATATTCGAAACCGAGAAGATGTACAGCTTCAAACTGCAAAAAATCTGCTTTCAAAAATGATAAGTCAGAATAGATAATATACTTGAATATTATAACAAAATAAGTTATAATAATTAAGACAGTCTGGAGGATTTAGTGAAACAGAAAACTTTGCAAAACCTAATCATAGTGCGGATTTCCCCGATGGGGGGGGGGGCTGACTAAGGGTGTAATCCCTTGGTATAAGAGACTTTGCACTTGTTACAGCTCCGGTTTTAGCAGTTTTAGTAACGTTTTTCACGCTTTGCTGTATCATTATTTAAGAAGTTTTTTGTTTTGCAGAATTGATTTTAGTGAAATTAATTTATTTCACCGCTCTGCACTGCGGAATTCTATTTATGACTTATATTGAACTAAGGTTTTTAATATGGTATAATATATTTGATTGGAGGATTAATGATAAAGATGAAAAATGAAAACAGATTCACATTAGGAGAAGTTTTTTCACAACACGACCACCCGCCTCGCAAAGTCGCGTTTACACTGGCTGAGGTTTTAATTACTTTAGGCGTTATAGGTGTTGTTGCCGCACTTACGCTACCCAATCTTATTCAAAATTACCAGAAACATGTTACAGTCAACAGATTAAAAGTTAACTATAATATTTTGAGTAATGCAATAAGAATGGCCGAAGCAGAATATGGGGACATAACATCTTGGGAAGAAACAAGTAGTCATTATGATACCGATTATTCATCGGATGACAAAGCCAACGCAAAATTACAAGCTGGCGAAATTGTTAAGAAATACATTTTACCATACCTTAGCGGAGCTCAATATTCAGAAACAAAAACATTAGCTCAATTAGGATATAAAAGGCCTATTATGTGGAAGAGAGGTAGTTCAACATATGCTCCGGTAACAGCCTCAGGCCCTATATTAACACTAAAAAACGGTACAGTAATGCTTATCGGAATATCAACAAACAATGTGCCTGATACTGGAAGACAATACTTAATGGGAATGACTTTCACTATTGATATTGACGGGCCAAATGGTTCAAATACTTTAGGGAAAGATGTATTCATGGCAACAGTACCTTATGCTAATAACACTAAATTAATATTTTTCCAAAATTATGGATTTGATAGTAACACGCAACAAATAACATTAGAACTCGTTAACAGAAACACCTTAATGACTAGTTGTAAAACGACCGGAACATATTGCGGGGCGCTTATCCAATTTGACGGATGGCAAATCAAAGACGATTACCCGTGGTGGTAAACAATTGAATATTTTAAACATATATGGTATAATAAAAAAGTAATTATAGTATTTACCGTGGAGGTGCTATATATGCAAAACCCAATCATAGTGCGGATTTCCCCGATGGGGGGGGGGGCTGACTAAGGGTGTAATCCCTTGGTATAAGAGACTTTGCACTTGTTACAGCTCCGGTTTTAGCAGTTTTAGTAACGTTTTTCACGCTTTGCTGTATCATTATTTAAGAAGTTTTTTGTTTTGCAGAATTGATTTTGGTGAAATTAATTTATTTCACAGATTTGTACTGCGGAATTTTATTTATGACTTATATTGAATTAAGGTTTTTAATATGGTATAATATATTTAACTGGAGGGTATATGAAAATTAAAAAAGATACTAATATTCTTGTGGCGTACAGAACTGCAAATCGGCGTGTTATTGGCCATGCGGCTAAAATGGCGTTTACTCTTGCTGAAGTTTTAATAACTTTAGGTGTTATTGGAGTGGTTGCGGCGCTGACACTTCCGACACTTATTCAAAATTACGAAAAACACGTCATTACTAACAGACTTAAGGTTAATTTTAATATTATGAGCAATGTAGTTAGGATGGCGGAAGCGCATAGTGGAGAGATAGCGGAGTGGGATTTAGTAAGTAACGCCAAACAAGAATATGAAACAACATCTAACAGAGCACTCAGGGTTCAAATAGCAAAAAAATATATTATGCCTTATTTGACAGGAGCACAGCTTACTGAAACTACAACTCTTAAACAATTAGGGTACAAGACACCTATTGTTTTTCCGGATGGTTCAGTATGGTTCAATTTAGACAATTCCGGCCCGATTATAAGACTTAACAATGGGACAGTTATTCTATTAGCAGCGGATACCAGCCCGCAAGATCCGGTTACAGGAAAAATGATTGTAAGAGGGATGGTCTTATATATGGACATTAACGGGCCACAAGGTAAAAATACCGTTGGAAAAGATATATTCGTTTCAGAAATTCCATTTGCCAATAAGGCCAAATTCATTATGTGCGAAAACTGGACCTTAACCGGAGGAGCCAATTTGATGCGATTTGAAAATAAGAACAGAACAGATATATTGGAAGATTGTAAACTTTATGCGCAAAGATGCGGGAGACTCATAGAATTTGACGGTTGGGAAATCAAAGATGACTACCCTTATCTATAGCTAAAAAGTTCATTAAATTAAAAAGCGCCCGATTTAAAATTAAATCGGGCGCTTTATCGTTGTATTACTGCTTATACATCCTTGTAAGATCCGGCAAATCTGTTTGTATATGTTGTATGCAGGATCTCATGAGATTTATGCGAACCCGGATGTTCAAGATATTCTTGATAAAGCTTTTGGATTGAAGGGTTCAGATGAGATTTTCTGATAGGAAGGTTCTCATCTTCTTTATACAACCCGTCAGCACGTTCAGCTTTTATTTTGGAATCGTCGCAGCTTCTAGGCTGACCACCGCCGTTAACGCAGCCGCCCGGGCAAGCCATAACTTCCAAAAGCTGAAAATCAGCTTTACCCTCTTTAATTTCCTGAATAGCCTTTTCTGCCTCTCTTAATGTTGAAACAACTCTTACCACAAGTTTGGTTCCTTTAAGGTCAAGTTCAATGCTTCTTGAGCGGTTTGAAGTACCTCTCATCTGCTTGATATCAACATCATTAAGAGGTTCACCGGTAGCGAACTCGTAAGCCGTTCTAACAGCAGCTTCCGCAACACCTCCGGATGCTCCGAAAATTGTACCTGCACCGGTATATTCTCCAAACGGAGAATCATGATCCTCAGGAGTAAGAGCATTGAAATCAATCCCGGCAGATTTAATCATTTTCCCTAGCTCCTGTGTTGTTATTACGTAATCAGTATCAGGACGACCGTTTCTGTACATTTCAGGCCGCTTACACTCATACTTTTTAGCAGTACAAGGCATTACACCAACTACAACCAAATTTTCACGTGCAACATTAAAATATTTTGGAACTAAATCTACCAAAACCGGAGAAAGCATACTCATCGGTGATTTACAAGTAGAAAGATGATTTACCATTTCCGGATGTTCAGTTTCAAGGTATTTAACCCAAGCCGGACAGCAAGAAGTAAATAATGGAAGATTTTTACCAGACTTAAGTCTTTCCAAAAATTCGCTTGCCTCTTCCATGATGGTCAAATCAGCACCAAAATTAGTATCGAAAATGAGATTAAAACCAATTTTTCTTAGAGCGGCATTCATCAGCCCAATAGTATTTTCACCTGGCTCAAGTCCAAACATTTCACCTAATGCAACACGGGTTGCAGGCGCCATTTGAACAACAACTGTCTTTTCAGGATTTGTAATTTCATCCCAAACAAGATCTGTTTCATTTTTAATAGTCAACGCACCTGTAGGACATACAGCCGCACACTGGCCGCAATTTACACAGTCAACTTGCCCCAAAGGACGCCCATTCATAGGCTGAACAACAGTTTTAGAACCTCTGTTTGCAAATCCTAAAACCGCATGCCCCTGAAATTCTGAACAAGCCCTTACGCAAGCTCCGCAAAGAATACATTTATTAGGATCTCTGACAAGAGATGGACTGCTGTCATCTACCGGAAGATAATCTTCAAGGTCTTTATCAGGGAATCGGATATCCTTAATTCCGTATTCTTCAGCATATTGCTGTAATTCACAGTTTCCGTTTCGCTCACAAGTCAAACATTTTTTATCATGGTTTGCAAGCAGCAGTTCAAGAACTGTTTTCCTAATACGTCTTGTTTTTTCCGTATTCAAATGAACTTTTAAGCCGGCTTCAGGAGGCATAGTGCAAGAAGACTGAATTCCTCTTCCTTCAATCTCCACAACGCACATTCTGCAAGCCCCGAAAGAAGTTAAATCCGGTCTGTAACAAAATGTAGGGACATTCATACCGGCTTTTCGTATAACTTCAAGCAAATTTGGTTCATCGCTAAATTCTACCTCTTTGCCGTCTATAAATAATGTTTTTTTATCTGTCATAATTAAAATCCTTATTATATTAGTTATTGTACGGGATCACCGGACAATTCACAATCAACTACTCCAATACAATCGCCTTAAACGGACAATTAGTCAAACAAGCTTCACACTTAATACATTTTTCCTGATTAATATGGTGAGGCTGCTTAACAGCACCGTCAATTGCTCCGACCGGACAAGTTCTGGCACACTTAGTACATCCTTTACATAATTCAGGCACAATAACGATCTTCTTCATCGCTGCGCAAACACCTGCCGGACATTTTTTATCTTTAATATGAGCGATATACTCATCTCTAAAGTATTTAAGAGTAGATAAAACCGGATTAGGAGCAGTTTTTCCCAACCCGCAAAGAGAACCTTCCTTAACGGATTTAGCAAGTTCTTCCAGCGTATCAAGATCTTTCATTTCTCCTTTACCGGCAACAATTTTTTCTAATATTCTAAGCATATTCTTTGTACCTTCGCGGCAAGGGACGCATTTACCGCAGCTTTCGTGCTGGGTAAAGTTCATGAAAAATCTGGCGACTTCAACGATACAAGTATTTTCCGCCATAACAACCAGTCCGCCTGATCCAACCATTGCACCGGCCTTAATCAAGCTGTCATAATCCATCGGAATATCCAGATGTTCTTCTGTTAAACATCCACCTGAAGGTCCGCCGATTTGAACGGCTTTAAATTTCTTACCGCCTCTGATACCCCCGCCAATATCAAATACAATTTGGCGTAAAGTTGTGCCCATAGGAACCTCAATCAATCCGGTATTATTAACCTCGCCGGTAAGCGCAAATGTCTTAGTCCCCTTGGATGTTTCTGTTCCTAAAGAAGCAAACCAATCCGCGCCTTTAAGCATAATAACCGGCACATTGGCTAAGGTTTCAACATTGTTAATCAAGGTCGGACGGCCAAATAATCCTTTGTTTGCCGGGAAAGGCGGTTTAGGTCTTGGCATACCGCGTTCACCTTCAATAGAGGCCATAAGTGCTGTTTCTTCACCGCAAACAAAAGCGCCTGCGCCTTCTTTAATATGTATGGTAAGAGAAAAATCACTTCCCATAATATTTTTTCCGAGAAAATTTCTTTCCTCAGCATCAGCAATAGCTTTTCTAAGACGTTTAATTGCCAAAGGATATTCTGCACGAACGTATATATATCCCTCATCGGCCCCGATTGCAAAAGCAGCAATTGCCATCCCTTCAAGGAGCTTATGCGGGTCACCTTCCATAACAGAACGATCCATAAACGCGCCCGGATCACCTTCATCTCCGTTACAAACTATATAAGATTTACCGCCTCTGTTTGCAGCAGTAAATCGCCACTTGCGGCCGGTAGGGAAACCGCCGCCGCCTCTTCCGCGGAGACCGGATTTTTCTATTTCTGCAATAACAGCATCAGGATCATTTTGAGCAAGCACATTTGCCAATGCCTCATAACCTCTTACCGCAATTGCTTCATCAATACATTCTGCATTAATATTTCCGCAATTAGCAAGTGCCGTACGTGTTTGTTTTGCATAAAAGTTTATATGTTCATCATCCATAACCCGTTCATGTGTTTTTGGGTCAGTGTATAAAAGTCTCTCAACCGGAACTCCGTTTTGAATATGGCTTTTATAAATTTCCTCAACATCTTCAACTTTAACTTTAACGTATGTAACGTGCATATCAGGAATAACAACAAGAACCCCCTGTTCACAAAAACCGTGGCATCCGGTAGGGACTATAGTCATCTTGTCATAATCCGACAAAACCGATACATCAGCTCCAAGTTCCCTGAACTTTTCAATAACTTTTAAAGATCCGTTTGCAACACAGCCTGTCCCTGCACAAACCAGAACCCGTAATCCTTGCTTGGTAAGGCTTTCCTGAGCTTTTTTCTGTTCTTCTTTTATATCTATATTTAAAGCTGTTTTTTCCATATTATTTGTCCTCTTTCAATAAGGTATCCAACACAATTGTAATTGCATCTGATGTCATTTGCGGATAAACCTTGTCATTAATAACAACAACCGGAGCCAGCCCGCAAGCACCTAGGCAACTAACCGTTTCCAGAGAAAACAAACCGTCATTTGTTGTCAACTGGCCGTCTTTTAAATCAAGACGTGATTTTATAGCATTCAATACCGGCATTGAACCACGGACATGGCAAGCTGTACCATCACAAACTTTAATCTCAAATTTTCCCTTAGGCTCTAATGAAAACTGGGCATAAAAAGTTGCAACACCAAAAACCGTTGCCGGAGAAAGCCCTTCTATCTTTGTACCGATATATATCATTGCTTCCTCAGGCAGATACCGGTAAACTTCCTGAACTTTTTGTAAAATCGCAATCAAGTTAGACTTTTTAGCATCATACGAATTTATAATTTCGTCTAACCTGGATGTGTCGATCTTATGAGAATTTCCTACACTCATCTCGCACTCCTGTTAAAATATGTATTACACTATGATTGTAATTAACCCAAAAACTACTACAATCTATATAAATTATCGCATAATCATATTTTAAAAGCAAGTGTGATAATTATGTAGAACTATTAGATTTTACTGATTTTGTCAGCTCTTCAATATTTCTGTATAAATTTCTCAGAAAATTATCTTCAGTATAATATTGGGCCTTCCATACACGCTCTATATCTGCCTCTCTAATCGGAACAATTATATTAGTTTGCTTAACTTTCGGGTGTAATTCTTTTGTGTTTGAAGAAACAAATGCTCTTTTGACAATACCATTTTTTAAATTGGAAACAACAACTTCCAAATTTCCAAGGAAACCATTCCCGGAATTAGATATACCACCGGAGGCTAATCGTTGCTGATGAACTCTTGCATTATATATATCTACCTTAACTGAATTTTTTCTGGCAAAATTTGCAATTATTTCCCTGGAAGTTTCAAGTTGTTCCAATACTCCGTCCGGTAATCTTCCGGAATCGTGCAGCCCGACATATTTGTTAATATCTGCTTCTCTTTTCAAAATACGTGATACGTTTATTCTTTTCTGAACATTTGCAAAGATATTAGATATTTTCATAATTCTTTCTCCGGTTACTTACTGAAAAAATAAAGAATATGAACATTATTTTTTGCCAAATTATTGGAAATTATTAAGTTATATTAACTTTGAACAGTAATCTTTAACAGGACACTTGTCACATAAAGGCTTCTGAGGTTTGCAGATATTTTGACCATGAGTTACAATCAGTGTATTTATATCTATCCAATATTTAACCGGCAATTTTTTGCGTAAAGCAAATTCTGTTTCTTCCGGAGTTTTAGTCTTAACATATCCGAGGCGGTTAAATATTCTATGAACATGGACATCAACACATATTGCCGGTTTATTGAACCCTCTTGCAACAACAAGATTGGCAGTCTTACGTCCAACGCCGTTGAATTTGACAAGCTCCTCAATCGTATCAGGAACTTTACCGTTATACTTATCAACAAGTTCCTTTGAAAGTTGAATTATCTGCCTGGACTTATTTGTATAAAATCCTACCGGATAAATAGCATCCGCCAAAACTTTCTCATCACACTTGGCAAAATCTGCCGGAGTTTTGCCAAGCTCCAGCATACGTAATGTAGCAGGATAAGTCGTTTTGTCGTTTGTTCTCAGGCTCAAAATACAAGATATTAACACCAGATAAGGATCATGAAAACTATCCATTAATCCGACAAAATCACTCTTTTGCTGCTTAGCATCTTTTAATAGCTTAACTACTTGATCTATATCTTTATCGTTCATAAAAATATTCTAAATTAATTATAAATTTTTTTCAAATTTAATAAAGTAGCGTAAATAAAATCTAATTCTTTATCAGAACAATAATCCAGAAGATTTTTAATCCGGAAAATAACTTCTTCACGGTTATTTGATTCTTCATAGTTAAAAAGTTCTTTTATTGGAACATCAAGTGCTTTCGCAAGTTTATCAAGAGTTTCATAAGAAGTAAAATAAGTACCGGTTTCTATTCTGCTTATTGTTTGATATTCAAGATCAACTAATTCAGCAAGCTCTTCCTGAGTATAGCCCTTGATATCTCTCAAAATTCTTAATCTTTTTCCAAAGGATTTATTACCGGATTTCATACTCTAATTTAACCTCATTTATATGATACCGATATATAACTTTTTCTTAAATATCGTTATACGCTTAAAATTCATTATGAATTATAAGTATAACGTTATACATACACATATTACCTATACTTAAGGTAAAAATTTCATTGTTTAACTTTTATCAGCAGTAACACAAAAATGGACAAACTATTTAAAGAGTTTATCCATATCAAAAGAAGTTTTAAGTTTTAGAGCATAAATATTATTAAAATTAAAAGCAGACAATTTAACAGCATCTTTTTCAGTTGTAATAACCGGCTTAGAAATATCTGAAATTTCAGACTCTGTATATTGATGATGATCATCATACACAATTTTATCCGTAATTTTGTATTTATCAAGAAACTGAAAAAACTGTTCCGGCTGTCCGATAGCACAAACAGCAACCGCCTCTGCCCCCTCCGGGAGAATAGAACCGTTAGAAATATTATATACATAATCCGGTTCTGTTTTACAAACCAGAGTATCTTTTTTTAGTTTTTTACCGAAAATTTTCGCCAATTTCTCTGCACGAACATGGGATGTATTTTTGCTCACAATAACAAGCTTGTCAATTCTGTCCAAAGATTCCTCACCCTCTCGCAAAGGCCCTGCCGGAAGCAAACATTCATTTCCGAAAACTTTTTCACTATCGACCAATACAATGTCAATATCCCTATGAATTTTTCGGTGTTGAAATCCATCGTCAAGAATAATTCTACTCACTCCAAATTCCCTGATTGCATATTCAGCCGCCTTGACACGATTTTTACATGTAAGAACAACGGCCTTTGTATTTTCAGCAAGCCAATATGGTTCATCCCCGGCCAATTCTGCATTATAAAATATATTTTTGCCATCTGATATAACATTTACAACTTTATTAGAAAGTTTTCCGCCGTACCCTCTTGATATAACAGCAACATGTTCGCCTTTTTGAATAAAATATTTGGCAATTTCTGCAACAACCGGAGTCTTACCAACTCCTCCGGTCGTGATATTCCCGACAGAAATAACATATGCGCTGACTTTTTTAGGTTTAAGAATTTTTTTATCATAAAACAAATTTTTCAATCCGCTGCCTATTCCATAAAATAGTGATGCGAATTTTAATATAGAAAATATGCATCCTTTAGCATTTTTATTATAATGAATTTTTGTTATTTCGGTCTTTAAATTCAATTTATATTCCTCAAAACTAAAACGACATACAAAATATACACAGCGTCAAAGATAATTCGCACAACTTAAAGACCTGCAAACGGCCCTTAGCAGAATTAATTATTTAGAATAACAATCTGAAAATAAGGAACCGTTTATTAAGTTTTTCAGAGAATTTTCTCAAGTTACATGTAGTAACTTTTGTATCTTCCAAAATAGTTTCAAGTTCGGTTTTATTTTCAGGAGTCATCTTATTAACAGAGGCAAGCGTTGTTGATACGCTGTTCAAAGCCTTATTTGTATTAGCTATAGTATTTTTCAAGTCATTTTTAAGCTGTTCATCCTTGGTCATGGCCTCGACTGAAGTCGAAATTTCTGCAAGGTTATTGGTTATAGTCCTGATATCTTCAGCCATTTTTTGAGATTCTTCTTCATTACCCATAATCTTATTCAAATTACGTGCAAGCTGATCAATGGAAGTTGATGTTGAAATAAGATTTTTCTTAAATATCGGGTCCCCGACTATATTATTAAGGTTTCCGGACAACGCATTAAAGTCAGCCGTAGCATGATTTACAAGAGCCATAAGTTCTTCTATATCGTCCCTTGAATCATCAAGAAGCTGATTAACTTTATCAACTGTTACTGAAGCCTTACGTGAAATTTCATCTATATTATTAACTGTCATCTGTAAATCAGCAATAGCCTTATCAGAAAGCAGTGTATTTACTTTCATATTGGTTTCCGTTAAACTCTCAGCCGCCTTGTACTGCCAGTCTAAAAAGTCCGCAATTCTCATAGGTTCTATAATTGTATACGGAGAAGTTTGTTTTGGATAAGGCAAAACTGTATTATCCAATGATGCAATTCTCAGTTTTTTCTTTCCATCCTTGCTGCTGACCGCTTCCCCTTTAATAAATTCCGGCATAATTAAGCCGGGAAGATTTATTATATAATCAATTTTATAAGCATAATTAGTATCTACCTTATCTCTAACCATATAAGGCAGAGCATCTTTATGAACAACCTGAATATCCTTTATTATCCCTACATCATAGTATTTATCGCTTAATTTCATTTCAACAGGATCATCTTTATATAAAACATCCTTATTCACCATTGGAATATATATAGTTCTGGTTTTAGGAGGTGTTATTTCCAGAAACAATTCACCAATTAAGCCTGATTGTTGAATGGAAAATACTGATGCCCGCGGAATTTGAACATTAGGGTCTGTGATTACGAATTTTACATTAACATAGCTGTCATCATCTTTTATAACCGGTGAAACCTCTTCAACCTGGCCGACTTTCAACCCCATCATCTGAACACCGGCGCCAGGACGCATGCCATTTACATCTTTAAATTGTATTTCAACTCTTGGAGCCGATGAAAATGCACGTCCTTTAACCTTTAATACAACACCTATTAACAAAATAAGCGATAAAAGAGTTAAAAGTCCTACCTTAAAAGATGATGAAAATTTCATTACAAACCTTCCTGTTGCTTAATCACATTTAATATTGTAACAAAAACAACAAATTAATGCAAAAAGTTTATAAATAGTTCGCTAAGATACTCTTTACATAATTTTGGGTTTCTTTGTAAGGCGGGACGCCGGAATACTTATCAACAGCATTTGGCCCTGCATTGTATGCCGCAAGTGCTAAAATTATGTTTCCATTATATTTATTCAGCATTGATTTTAAATACTTTATGCCGCCCTCAACATTTTGCAAAGGATTATAAGGGTCATTCACTCCTAAAGCCTTGGCCGTTGCAGGCATTAATTGCATAAGCCCCATTGCTCCGGCTTTAGATTTTGCATTAGGATTAAATCCGGATTCCTGACGGATAAGAGCTTTTACAAGTTTATCATCAACTCCATGCTTTTCCGCCACTTGCTCAATCATACCAATAAGCTGGGATCTTGAAGCATTAGCAAATCCTCCCTGAAAAATCGCCCCTGCCTGGGAAACAGCATCCTCGTTCTTGATATCTTTAATGTTATCATACACATTAAAATTCTCATAATTTGTACCATTTACTAAAGATGCATTTACCTGCATTGACGGAGAGTTTAAGAGCAGATTTCCAAAATTGGCGGGAGAAGAAGATTGCAAAACACTTTCAAACCCGCTGATTTGTCTATTGGCAGGATAGATTGTATCCATTGGATTTTGGCTGATATTCTGCACAGGAGACTGAAGCTTGGATTTAATATTATTAACCTGATTGTTTAAAGCTGCATAGCGCTGCATTGCAGCACTCTTCCCGCCGGAATTCAACAAGCTTTGAATCATTTCTGAAAACATATCTACTCTACCCTTATCTTGGCATTTTTATTATAGACCTAACTACTGCTATTGTTATCGTATAAATTAATGATTTTTTTCAATTTGTCAAAAAGTAAAAAGGATTTCGGGCCGCCCGATATCGCAATAGAATAAAAAATAAATACGATTAACTAACGAATAAACATGCAATCACCATAGCTAAAGAATCTGTAATTATTTTCGACAGCCTGATTATAAGCCTTAAAAATAAAATCCTTACCGGCAAGGGCACTCACGAGCATCAAAAGAGTCGACTTAGGCAAATGGAAATTAGTTATCAATTCATCGACCACACCAAATTTATACGGCGGATAAATAAATAACTCGGAACTATCATGACATGCTTTAACTACTCCAAACTTTTTGAAAGCGGATTCCAGTGTTCTAACAGTAGTAGTTCCAACCGCAACAATTTTTTTCCCTGCCTTTTTTGCCAGGTTAATCTTATCAGCAGCCTCGCTTGTAATATTGTAGGTTTCAGCATGCATTTTATGATCCAAAATATTTTCACACTTAACTGGCCTAAAAGTCCCAATCCCAACATTTAAAGTCACATAAACAATCTCAACGCCTTTGGATTTAAGGCGTTCAAGTATATCTTTGGTAAAGTGCAGCCCGGCAGTCGGAGCCGCAACAGAACCCTCATCTCTGGCATACACAGTTTGATAACGTTCAAAATCAAGCTGTTTCAATTCTTCAGAAGGCATTTTTCTCTCAATATACGGAGGCAAGGGAATATTTCCGTTACGGTGAAGGACTTCAAACAAATCGCCGTTATAAATAAGTTTAACCAGCCATTCGCCATCATCTTCAAGCCTTTGGATAACCTCGACGGAAAGCTCATCACTAATTGATACAATAGTTCCCGGCTTAACCCTCTTTGACGGTTTTATTAATGCCTGCCAGTCAGGGCCGCAATCCCCATCTTTCAGGGGCTTTAGTAAAAAGACTTCTATCTTTGCGCCGGTATCCTTATACCCGATAAGGCGAGCCGGTAAAACTTTTGTGTCGTTAAGAACCAGAACGGAATTTTCATCAATCAAGTCAACAATATCATAAAAATGCATATGCTTAATTGATTTGTCAGCTCTTGTCAAAACCATCATCTTAGAATTTTCCCTGCGGTCAGCCGGCTGCTGGGCGATCAACTCTTCGGGTAAATTATAATCGTATTCTGACAACAACATTATAATTACTTATCCTTTGTTACATTTTTAGCATTTGCCAGATCTATGTCACTAACTTTGGCTGCTTTTTTAGCCTCTTCTAAATCAATTTGCTTATTAACAACCACAGTTTGAATAACCTGAACAATATTACTTACAATAAGATAAATAAAGACACCGGCCGGAATAGGAATCATGATGAAAGTGGCAATAATCATGATTGGCATAAAAGTTCCCATAGATTTTTGAATAGCCTGCTGAGTCGGATCCATATCTTTAGTATTTTGCTTGTTCATGGACATCATAAGATGTTGAGACAAAAGCATTGTAAGTGCAAAAATTACAATTAAAGCAAATATATCCCAATGGAAAGATTTTTTAATTTCAACAGTAGGAACAGAGGCCGTTAAAAGCCCATCGTGTCTGTCAAAAGTAATAAGTTCATTTTCACGAGTATTAACATCTGTCACAGTAATTTCGGCTTTAGTAACTTTTTCCAGCTGTGAAAATTTCAAATCCAAATGGTCAAGACTAATTTTGAAATCAATATTTTCACCGGGAACAATGTCACCCTGAATTTCGAGCGCTTTTTTAGGGTTGGTAATTTTAACATTATTCAAAATTTCGTCCCCGATAAATACTCTTGCAGTTTTTCCTGGCATAAACACATCATATTTAGAAGTGCCCATAACACCGTCATTAGAAATACCTGCATTAGCCCTTAGAGTTGTATCAAGTCTATTTATAAACAAAAATTTTGAATCACCAGCAATTTGAATAAACTGAGGACTCATCAATGATGTATACAAAAGAATAAAAATCGGCATTTGAATTAACAAAGGCAGGCACCCGCCCATAGGATTAAATTTATGTTCTTTATAGAACTCCATCATTTTTTGCTGCATCATTTGCGGATTACTTTTGTAACGATCCTGAATAGCTTTTAGCTTAGGCTGAAGCGACTGCATCGCGCGCATATTTCGCTGCTGTGAAACATTAAGCGGCCACAGAGCAGCCCGCATAATAAGAGTAAGCAATATAATTGCAACACCGTAACTTCCGACATATGAAGCTAATATTTTTAAAAAATGAATAGTTAAACTTACAAAATCCAATTCCCTAATCCTCTTCTTTATTCATAAAATATAATACTCAGTACAGAGTATTATAAAAGCCATGTCAAGTCAAGAATTGGGTTAATGATTGTAAATTCTTAGTCTATAACAAACAATAATAAAATTACTTGGAAGCAGGAATAAAAGGTAAAAAAGAAAGTAAGAAATAAAGAAATAAAATGTAAAAAAATAAAAAAAAATAATAAAGCCTCTTGACGAAAAAAAATGTTTTGCATAGAATAAAACTTGTGACCGATAATAATCGGGATGTGGCGCAGTTTGACTCTGCCGAACAAAACAATTAAGTATTGTTTTGTGAGAGGTAGCACCGTAGGTGCGCTACATAATTTGAAAACTAAATACCGGGATGTGGCGCAGTTTGACTCTGCCGAACAAAACAATTAAGTATTGTTTTGTGAGAGGTAGCACCGTAGGTGCGCTACATAATTTGAAAACTAAATACCGGGATGTGGCGCAGTTTGACTCTGCCGAACAAAACAATTAAGTATTGTTTTGTGAGAGGTAGCACCGTGGGTGCGCTACATAATTGAAAATTGAATATCGGGATGTGGCGCAGTTTGGTAGCGCACCTCGCTTGGGACGAGGGGGTCGCACGTTCAAATCGTGTCATCCCGACCATTTAAAAAGGCTGACGAAAGTCGGCCTTTTTTTTTATGTCAGGTTTTCGGACAGTCGCAAAAATTCATACCTTATTATTAAATTTATTAATAATACCTCATGGTCAAATACTAATTTTGGACATTAATAATTCGCAATCATAACTTGAAAAATTTTTCTAAGTGAGTTATGCTTTAATCTGGTATTTACCCTTTAAAAATTACTAATAAATAATAATCTTTAAATTGACAGACGTACAAAAATAAATGGCAGGAATTATGACTAACGTAAATGAAAATATCAGAAATATCGCAATAATTGCGCACGTTGACCACGGAAAAACAACCCTTGTTGACTGTTTGCTGAAACAGACCGGAGCATTCAGAGAAAATCAACAAGTTCAGGAGCGCGTTCTCGACAGCAACGATTTAGAAAAAGAAAGAGGTATTACAATATTATCAAAAAATATCTCTATCAATTACAAAGGCTGCAAAATTAATGTTGTGGATACCCCGGGACACGCAGATTTTGGCGGGGAAGTTGAACGGGTATTGGGAATGGTTGACGGCGCACTATTAATCGTTGATGCCGCAGAGGGACCGATGCCGCAAACAAGATTTGTTCTTTCTAAAGCGCTTGAGTTGGGTTTGAAAATAATTGTTGTAATTAATAAAATAGATAAACCGGCAGCAGAACCTCTTACTGCATTAGATAAAGTTTTTGATTTGTTTACGGAATTGACTGATAGAGAAGACCTGATTGATTTTCCGTTTATCTTCTCAAGCAGCTTAAACGGTTTTGCTGTAAAAGACCTTGATGATGAAAGAAAAGATATGGTTCCACTGCTTGATTGTATAATGGAAAATATTCAACCGCCTTCCGGAGATGAAAACCTTTCTCTTCAATTTCAGGCAACAACGCTCGACTATAACGAATATGTCGGAAGGATTGTTATCGGAAGAATAGTAAACGGGAAAGTAAAATCTCAGGAACAAGTTTGTGTAGTACACGCAGACGGCTCGCAAGAACGCGGGAAAATTACAAAATTATTTGGATTCCACGATCTTGGCAGAATTGAAATAGAAGAAGCAAGCGCAGGTGATATAGTAGGTATTGCGGGATTTTCCGATATTCAAATTGGTGAAAGCATATGCAGCCTTGATGATCCTAAGCCTTTACCTTTAATTCATGTTGATGAACCTACCTTACAGATGAACTTTTCAGTTAATGACAGTCCGTTTGCCGGTCAGGAAGGAAAGTTTGTAACTTCACGTCAATTGAGAAAACGTCTATACAATGAATTAGAAAAAAATGTAAGTTTACGTGTAGAAGATACAGAAAGTACCGATGTATTCAGAGTAAGCGGGCGCGGCGAACTACACCTTGGAATTTTAATAGAGACAATGCGCCGTGAAGGTTACGAATTTCAGGTATCGAAACCGGAAGTTATTTATAAAACAATTAACGGCGAACACTGTGAACCTTACGAAAATCTTATCATAGATGTTCCTGAAAGTAACGCGGGCGGCTGCATAGAAAGATTGGCCGGAAGAAAAGCTGAAATGAAAGATATGCAAAATTCAAAAGGCCGTACAACAATGACATTCCACATTCCTGCAAGAGGACTTATCGGGTTCAGAAGTGAATTTATAAGAATGACACGCGGAGAAGGGATTATGTACCATACATTTCTTCACTACAGACCGTACGCAGGCGATATTCCTCGTCAAAGAAACGGTTCTATCATAGCATTTGAAGAAGGTGAAGCTATTCCATACGCACTGGCTCAGTTTGAAGACCGCGGTACGTTCTTCATAACCCCAAAAACTAAAGTGTACAGAGGCATGATTATTGGAGAATGCAACAAACCCCAAGATGTTATGGTAAATATCTGCAAAACAAAAAAATTAACCAATATGAGAAGTGCAACGGCAGACGTAATGGTAACACTTCAGGCACCTAAGATTTTATCACTGGAGGAGAGCCTTGAGTATATTGCAGATGATGAACTTGTAGAAATAACTCCTCAAAATATTCGTATAAGAAAAGCTGATTTGACTAGGAAAGTATATAATTAGCGATACGAATGAGACTCACTTAAAAAGTTTTAAGAGAGTGTACTTGTTATCTATATTGTAAATAATATATAGACAACAGAGGGGCAGGCGGCATTACCATAAAAGAAGTTTACTTTTACCTCCAATGTAAAAGTTGTACCTGCAAGATATAAAAAGCGAAATTCCTTATAATAATGGGAATTCGCTTTTTATAATAACTTTATAAATTAATTTAAAATTTTATTGGATAATCTTTAGGAATTTCCCAGCCATTAATTTGAATCAGTTTTGTGTATAAAAGCGGATCGCTATATAAATCATCTGCTGTAGTATAATGAACAGAACCATCTTCACCTGTAGATGCACATCTTACATAAGGTTCTATACCTTTATTGAAGAAATTTTTATTTGAGTAAGAGCCCGAATAGCAAGCCATTCCATCTTTAGGATAAAATCCAAATCGAAAGCAGCTTCTACCATATAAAGAATTTTTCACTTCACTGCCTCCATCAATTAGTTTTTTTATATCACTTGCATTAATACAAAATATCCAATCTCTTCCCAAATTGGCTAAATAAACACCGGTTCCATCAGCATAGTACAAAACCAAATTACCATTGTAGTCTTCAATTTTTAAAACTTTTAGGTAATTTTTAAAGTATTTATTATAAAAATCAAAAATTGAATTTAACATAAGGTCCGGATCATCTTCTGAAAGATCCGGGAAAACCCAGTATTGAGTCTCACCATTAGCCGCAACAGAAAGATTTACGGCTTGGTTCATTGTTGAATAAAATTTCTTTAACTTTGTTACCGTCACATTCTGCTGAAGCTTTGCCATCAAGGTCGGCAAGGTCACTGCCGCTACTACTCCGATTATGCCTAGGGTTATAAGAACCTCCGCTAGAGTAAACGCGACCTTGCGAGGCGAGTGGTAGGATGGTAAAAAAACTTCCGCCAGAGTAAATGCAATTCGACGAGGCGATAAATAGTATGGTGAAAAAAACTCAGCGAGAGTAAACGTGGGGACTAAGTCCCCTTTTACATGACGCGTCGCTTTTCGAGATGCATAAGATATAGCTTTTTGTAGGTTGGGTTTTCTACCCCAACAATATTTTAATGTTGGGCTGAAAGCCCAACCTACTGCAATTTCAGGATGACATAGAGAATTTTTTATCAACCTTTTCCATATGCGTCCAACACAGTTCAATGTAGGTTGGGGTTTCACCCCAACATAATATTTATTTACGTTTGAT
>CALUYU010000014.1 GCA_944325075.1 Candidatus Gastranaerophilales bacterium | reverse complement strand
CAAAATGGGACTTGAAAAATAAGAAATTTAATATTATTTCTACGCGTTTCAGACAGCGCAGCGTCATAATGCAGGGCATCAGACACAAAAAGAAAGCACTATGAGTCGTGAGACATAAATTAAAAACAGCTACTTGAAAATTTGAAAAAATAGTATATAATAAAAGAAAAGGAGGGTAAACACATGGAAAAGCCAAGTATAGTAGGGTATACGGGGGGGGGGGGGTAACAAACCTCAAGGGAGACAAGGGCTTTTGTCAAAAATACCTGTCTTCAAATTTTTCTCCAAAACAAAGTTTTCTGTATCAAACGAAAATAAATATTATGTTGGGGTGAAACCCCAACCTACATTGAACTGTGTTGGACGCATATGGAAAAGGTCGATAAAAAATTCCCCATGTCATCCTGAACTAGTTTCAGGATCTGGCCACCATCAAAAATGTTCGGCCATCTGCACACAAAAATCTAATGTTGGTCAAGTATGCCCAACCGACATAAATATTTTGTTGAATACTGATGAGCGCAACATAATAGTGTCGTGCCTCAGGCACCTGAAAGCCCAACCTACTTTGATTCCCGTTTCATCCCGTTGGCAGAGCATTGTAATGAAGTATCTCAGGCCCTATTCGCCTCGTAAAGTCGCGTTCACCCTCGCAGAGGTTCTTATAACCCTGGGCATAATCGGTGTTGTGGCGGCGATGACCTTGCCAGTTATTGTTACAAAGGTTCAGGAAAATATTCTAAAAACACAGTTTAAAAAAGCTTATAACCTTTTGACGACTGCAGTTAATTTGACAAGAAATCAAGAAGGATATGATGTTGCCTGTTATTATTGGGGGAAAAATCCTTATGGATCTGCCCATTGTTCCTCTTATAACTCATATGGAGAGTGTACATCTTGGACAATGCCGGATGGAAGTGCTCTTGTTGCTAATTACAATGGACCGATGAGTGATTGTAAAGATTTTTATATTAAGTTGAAGAAAAATCTTAAAATTGTTAAAAGGTGTGAGGATCATGCTTATCAAAACGGCTGCTCCCCGCTATACACTTCAGGGACTGATACTACGATAGACAATGGAGATAATCCGAATCCCAATAAAAATTATTCTGTAAACTCCTTAAGAAATACGCAGGCGATGGAAGTTCTTGATAATGGTATGATTTTAATGCCATATGGAAATAATTTTAGTATGCCTTTATGGTATGTTGATATTAACGGAAGTGCACGGCCTAATAAATTTGGTTATGACATCTTCAAATTTGAAATAGTTGGTGATGGTAAAGGAAGTGCTTGGGTTGGTATTCGTGGTCTCGGTTCGGAACGGTCAATAGAAGAAGGCGGCAAGACAACCGACGAGATGATTAAAGACATTGCAATTGGAAGATAATTATATTGGTCGCTGTTAGGTAAATATTTATGACGCTGTATTTATTTTACAGCGTTATTTTTATATGTGCATATGAAAATTTAATGTAAAATTTTGTTAAAATATTTAAAGTTTTTTCTAAATATTTACGTTCTAATAGATTGAGATGTGTGCGAGAGGTAATAATGAATTTTAGAATTGGATCTGCCAAAATATCTGATATAAAAGTTGTAGAGGATAATAATAAGAAAAAACGCCCTTCAGGAAATTATACTGTTAAAGCGGGCGATACTGTTTACGGGTTAACGCATGCATTTAATTTTAAAAATGAAAAGGAGTTTCGAGATTACGTAAAGATGTCAGGGACTGCTAAATTGCAGAAAGGGACAGTGCTGAATCTCCCTACAGTTAAAATTGAGACAACTTTTGCAGCCATTGCCAGAAAGTATAATATGTCAATAAAGGATTTGGCAAAGTTAAACCCTCAAATAAAAGATGTAAACAAGATTTCTAAGGGAACTTTGATAAATGTTCCTTATCGGGCATTTGAAAAGCAGGATGATACAGTAACTTTTGCTGCATCAGAGACGGAAATTCCTGAAACACCTGCTGTTATTCCTCCTTCAGATGATATTATAGAAGCTGATAGTTCTACAGACGGTAATGATATTTCTACTTCCGTTGACAATGATGTGGAATCGGAAGTTAGAGCGGGAGTTCCTGTTTATACCCCTGAAGATATTGCAAAGGAATTAAAAAAATCGGCTTCTGATTTTGGTGCTATAACAAGAAAGAATTTTAAGACTGCATTTGCAAAAGTAAATAAAGATAACGTTTTTGAGGTTATCAAGGCTTATGATAAGATTTCTCCAAAAGAATCGCTTATTGAGATGATTTGTTCTGAAGTAGCAAATAAGTTTAATCGGGGAAATCCGCGAAAAGATGCAGTTATGCAATTATATAATCTGATTGAAAAGCGTGCAGGTTCAGGTCTAGCAGACGAAAATGTCCGGAAGGCATTTAAGGAAGAACTTGATGCACAGTTTGATAAGTGGTTTACTTTAGTTTCAACCAAAAAACTTGATAAAATAGTTAATTCGTTGATTGACGGCAAATATCCGGATGGTATTGAGCGTGCGGGTGTCCCTGGCAACACTGAGGTTGTTATTAACGGGAATAAATCAGGATTCACTGTCGATAGCTTGTATGAGGACTGGCAAAAAAATGCAAAATTATGGAATCGAGAAGAAGTTCGACCTCGTCCTTCTGTAGATAAAGATGGAAATCCAGTTGCTGATGTGAGAGTTTATGAACCCGCTGGTAAGGGCGTTCTAAGCGGTAAAACTATTATAGTAAATCCGGGGCATGGTGGAATTATGGCCGATACTCAAAATAATTCCGTAAATTTTGACCCCGGTGCAAGCAATGCCGTTGTTGTTAAGAGAAAACAAGGTAAAAAAACAATTGAAATCGAGCACAAAAGCCAGTTTATCGGAAATGGCGGAAAAGCCCTTGAGGAGTGGACTGTCAATCGTCAATTCGGGGATGCCCTGACTGAAAAATTAACTAAACAAGGCGCTAAAGTTGTTTATATTACCGGATCTGCATATGTTGTTCCCAAAACAATTGAAAAGTATAGAAAAGATGCTGATATGGTGATAAGTCTTCATGCAAATTCAGTGGGCGATAAGGAAGGAATTATGATTATTCCGACGACTTCAAGGGTAGGAAAAAGTTTGATTCCTGATGATGATGATGCTGATTTAGCTGAAACTATTCAAAAAAATCTGGAGCAGGATGACCGATTCAAAGGGTATTCAAAAATTAAAACACAAGGGCTTGCCGTGTTAAGGGGGACAGATGGCAGGGCATATGAAGGCCCTGATATTCTTATTGAAACTGGAAATTTGAAAAATCCTAAAGATGTTGAAAGGTTAACTGATGAAAAATATGTTAATAGTCTTGCTGAAAAGTTAAATAAGAGTATTGTTGATTACTTATCAGCACCAAAGAAAAAGAAATTAACGATTGAAGATATAAGAAAAACATTTAATTTGAAATATGTAGATGTAGAGGAAAATCCTTTTCACACTGTTAAATCCGGTGAAAATCTTTCTCTTATTGCTAAAAAGTATGGAGTTCAGGTCAGAGGAATTAAAGAACTCAACCGGATGAAATCTGATTCCCTTGATGTTGGTCAGGTTCTTAAAATCCCTCCGCGCATTGAGGCCAAAAATATTGATGACTTAAAAGATGTTTCAAAGGCCGTCGGTTTAAGTCTTGAGTATATAAGAGATTTGAAGAAAAGCGAAGATGCCCCGGGGTTTGGAGAAAATGACTTTCACAAAAAAGCTTACCATGATAAAAACGGCAATTTAACTATTGGTATAGGTCACCTTATTAAGCCTGATGAAATTAGTCGTTACAAAAATGATGAACTTACTAAAGAGGAGGTTTGTACTTTACTTGCCCAGGATATTTTAGACAGAGCCGAGAACCTTAAGATAATTCTTGGAGCCGAAACTTACAATAATTTACCGGCAGCATTAAAAGATGCTGTAATGGATTTTACTTTCAGCCGCGGTGAAGGGACTATACAAAATCATCCCGGTTTTGTTGAAGCGCTTCAGGATGGCGATTATGAAAAAGCTATATCTTTAATGAATATCGATTACTCTGTTAAGAATGGTAAAAAAGTTTATCTTGCTGGTATGGCTAAACGCCGTTTATTTGAAATATATCATGCCTGCAAAATATATGACGGAGATATTCCAAAAGAGATTTTGAAGTCGGCTCAGAAATTGTATGAACGCGGGCTTAAGCATATGGAAACAGAATTTCCTAATCCAAAGGTACGGGCTAATATAAAGGCCGGTTACAATGAAGAGATCAGGGGGTGGTTTGGAGACGATATAATTCTCAAATAGACGCAGCTATGGGGAATACTTTTTCTTTAATCTTGCAATATCATTGTCCGAAAGAGTTGTCTGCCCGTGTTCCTGAAAGTACATAATATCATTTTTGTAAGGGGAGTGTCCGATAAGCCCTAAAGCATGTCCGATTTCATGCAGTGCTATACTGTATATCTGTGTATCAGTCATAAACTTATCCGTTCCCGGGTAGGTAAGCCATATTGTAATGACAGCTTTCGCATAATATCCGGTTGGGGTGTATGAATGCGCCAACCCAACTGCATTCTCAAACTGGCTACCAGAGGTGTTGGGATTATTGTCTGAAAATTTTACAATTATATGAGGAATTTTCTTTTCTGTATCTACAAATCTGAATTTTGTAAATCCTGTTGCTGACTGCCAAGTGTTAAATGCTTTTTGAACGATTGGCTTTTTCGGGTTAGCTTCAATATAAACACTCAAAGGAAAATACTGCCAGTATGGAAATTCATATGCATATGACGTTACGGCCGTTATAATGAGTAATGAAAAAATTATGAAAACCCTTTTCATATCTTTATTTTAACTCATAACCGGAGCTTTTTCAAGAATACAGTTTATGAGATTTTGTGTATCTTTAAAGCAGTTATTTGCTTTTGAATCTTTTTCTATCACGCCAAGCAATACTGCTAAATATATATCAGAATTTTTTTCGATAACGGCAGATACAGTGCTATAATTCCCACGTAAGCCGTATTTAGCGGCTGTACATTCTTTAATATAGAAATTATTGCCTTCTGTAAGCATTGGATTAGTTGTAGAAAATGTTTTGTCTTCTTCATTAAATTTAACCGTGTATGATTTTCGCTTAAATATATCGCAAAAATGTTTGTTTTGAATTGCGTATTCCATTAATTTGCAGGCATCTTCTGCTGTTGTATAATTTACTCCGCTTACTCCGGTAGGGTTTGAGAATAGAGTGTTTAGCGCTCCGATTTGTGCAGATTTTTTATTCATTAATTTAACAAACTCTTCAACCGAGCCGGCCACTGCTTGCGCAATATTTAATGCTGCAACGTTATTTTGTGTAATCAGCATAATATTTACCAGGTCATAAAGTGTTGCAGCTTTTAACCCGTTATAGGCTTTTTCTGAAATAGTTACCGGCATTTGGGTTTTTCCGCTTTCCAAGGCAATAAGTGCCGTTAAAATTTTAGAAAAACCTACTGCATTAAAAAATTCTTTAGGTTGTTTTTCCATAAGAATCTGTTCTGTTCTGAGATTTTTTATAATTAGCGCTGATGTTGTGACCGACGGCAGTTGAATGTTCTCAATAAAACATTTCGGGCTGCTGTTATATAGTCTTCCCTGTTTTTTAAAAAGCTGATATGTCGGCTCGTTAATTTCATCTCTTTTCTTATGGCAGTTTTCAAGATAGTTCATGTATACCGGACGGTTATGGCGGTAATGATCTATATCAAATACATTTTTAAAATTGTCAAGTTTTTCCAGTGCATCAAGGCATAAGAGGGTTCTCATACACTTTATACAAGCGTTGCAGTTTTTGGAGTCAGTAATGCAAACATGAAGATTTTTTTGAGCAGGTTCAAATTCTGTAATATCAGCTGTCTTTTCGAGTCTGTTTTTTTCTCCGCCTTCTGAATAAATTTTGAGGTTTGAAGTGCAGAGTGAGTTTACAAGCAGAAGTTCATAATGTGCACAGTCATATAGGTCATTATTTTTAAGCTTAAAATTTGAAAAGTCATATGTTGATCCATAGAAATATGTTTTCCATAATTTTTGCATTACAAATACCGGAAATAAATTATAATATTCGGAATATAAATGATACTGTATGTTGTAATCTTCCGCAAGATTAGTGTTTGCAAGAATGATTGGTAATCCGAGTTCTTGTGCAAGATTTTGGGATTTTTCAAAACATTCCTTCTCAACTCTTTCCTTTTGTTCTTTTTCATTGTAACCTGCAATGCTGAATGCTCCTGCATTATGAAGCAGCAAGTGGGTTAGTTTGAAATCGGGATATTTAGGGTTTAAGTATTGACTTAGGACATGCATAGAGTCAACGCCCCTGGATAGCCCGGCTCCAACTGCACCGGTGTTTTTTGTCGGAGTTCTTGCAGGTTCGGCCGAAATCCTTGTTTTATATAAATTCTTAGAATTTTTTACAACAGATGGTATAAGCTGCGTTGAGATATTATGCAGAAGTTCTTCTGATACCGGAGCATTGCATATTATATCTTTCTGTCCACGCATTGCAATCGGAAGCATTGCTATTAAAAAACCGTCACATCGGTCTTGAACAAAATACTTCCCGTATTTTTCTTCAGTTTCCAGCCATAACTCTTTTGTCTCATTGTTCATTTCAATTGAACAGCTAATTTTTATTTTTTTCCTCTGTTTTGTTATTTTTGGTATGCCAATTGTAATCATTTTTTTCTCCAGTATATTTTATTATATATTTTCTACGTAATTCGGGCAAGTTGTTTATTTAGAATTTTCCTCTTGATTATCTTCATGGATTAAGTATTCTGCTGTATTAAGCCTGGTAAAGAAGTTAATGTTTTTTCACAAACTTGCCCGATATTATTATTTTCGTTACAATTTCACTATGTTTAAGTATTATGGGAAATTTTCTCCATATCTTTTTATACTGCCTGCCGGTATTGTTTTACTGGTATTCTTTTTTATCCCGTTTTTCCAAACTCTTTATTTAAGTTTTTTTGATTATTCTCACAATATTTATTCTCCGACGGCTGTTGGCATTCAGAATTATGTTGATCTTTTTCAGAGTCCGCTGTTTTATAAAGTTCTTTGGAATACTTTTATCTATCTGTTTGTTGCAGTTCCGATACTGGTGATATTTCCATTGTTTATAGCTGTGCTGATCAACCAAAAAATTCGCGGTGTTACGTTATATAAAATTCTTATTTACCTTCCGGTTATAGTTTCTATAGTTGTTGCAGCAATTGCTTTTAAATGGCTTTATGCTGATCAGGGAATTTTAAATTATATAGTTACTCTTTTGGGTGGAAAGCCGGTGGGATGGCTGACTGATCCAAATGTTGCCCTATATTCGGTAATAATTGTTACTATTTGGAAGGGAATAGGCTATTATATGATAATTTATCTTGCGGCATTAATGACTGTTCCAAAAGAACTTTATGAGGCCTGCGAAATTGACGGTGCAAATTTTCTTACTAAGCATTTGACCGTAACAATTCCTCATATAATGCCTACTATTGCACTTGTTACAACTATAAGCGCCATTTCTGCTATGAAGGTTTTTGCTGAAATTTATGTTATGACAAAGGGTGGGCCGCTAAATTCAAGCAAAACTATAGTTTATTATATTTATGAACGGGCATTTGAAAATTTGGATTTGGGGTATGCCTCGGCTATGTCTGTTGTACTTCTTGTTATAGTTTTGGTATTTTCTCTTATAAATGTTTTTTGCTTTGAAAGGAATAAGTATCAGTTATGAAAAAGAAGATTTCGCAATGTTTGTATTCCATATCAAAGTTTATGAAAATTAATTTAAAGCATGCCGGATCTCATTGCGTGCTTATTATTGTATCGTTAATCTCTATATTCCCTTTTATATGGTTGATTTCAACCTCCTTAAAGGGAAATTCGGAGAATATATTTGCATATCCTCCGGTAATTATTCCTAAGGATTTTACATTCGCAAATTATTCAGGTGTATGGCAAAAAGTTGATTTTATAAGATATTTTGTAAATAGTATGATAGTTGCCGGCGGAACTGTTTTGTTAAATCTTATATTATCTGCGATGGCTGGCTACCCGTTAGCAAGAATGGAATTTATGGGTAAAAAGGTTGTATTTTTTTCTGTTTTGGCAACTATAATGATTCCTTTTCAGGCAATTATGCTTCCTGTATATCTTATTACCCTAAAGCTTCATCTTGTGGATGGTTACGGTGATGCGGCCGGATTTATCGGATTAATTATGCCATTTGCTGTCAGCGCATTCGGAATATTCTTGATGCGTCAGGCATTTTTAGGAATTCCTAAGGAAATGGAAGAGGCGGCTATTGTCGATGGATGTTCTGTTTGGCAATTGTTTTGGAAAATTCTTATTCCAATGGTAAAACCTTCGCTTGCCGTTCTTGCAATATTTACTTTTATCGGTTCCTGGGGCGAGTTTTTATGGCCTAGTATTGTGCTTACCAAGGAAAGTATGTATACACTTCCTGTTGGTGTAAATAATTTGCAGGGTATGTTTAGTTCTAACTGGCGTTTTATTGCTGCGGGTTCAATCCTTGCAACCATACCTATATTAATTTTCTTTCTTGCAATGCAGAGATATTTTATTTCCGGAGAAAATGAAGGGGCTGTTAAAGGATAGTTTGTGCAAGGAGGGGCGCCACCCTAAGCAATATTAAATGCCTAAACTTTTAGGGACACTCCGGCTTCATATTTGCAGAACATTGGGATTATCGCCAGGCTTATTCAGCACGTTTTTTTTTTACTTTTTTTGTTATTTATTGGCAGGTACGGCTTTTTACTTTCAGAACAAAAGATATTTTTATTTTGTTTAACCGTATCTTGTTTTAATCGTCTAAATTCTCTTCATCTCTGAAAATAGACTTTGCCGAGCAAGTTTGGAAATTTTTCATCATTGATTTATCTAACTCTTCAGAGGCAACAATTTTTCCGTTTACATATGTAAGCCCGTTTGTAGACGAATTTTCTCCCATATCAAACTGTTCTGATAAAAAATTCCTTCCGCCGTCACTGCTTAATATCCTGCGGGTTACATCATTCATAACATCAAAAACATATCTTGATTGGTTTGAATCTCCGTCATCTGCGGATATTAAAGTATTTGCCTTATGCATTTCCGTGAGCGCTTCTTTATAGTATTTGAGGTGGTTGAGTAAAACGGCAAGATTGTAATGCGCTTCATAATTTGTCGGGGCAATTTCTATGGCCTTACAGTATGTCAGGCCGGCCAGGTTATAATCCCCGTTAAGATGATATGCCAGCGCAAGGTTATATCTTGCATCATAATCATCTTTTAAAATTTTAACAGCATCTTCGTAAGCTTCTATTGCTCTGTGCAGATATTCTTCTCTGTTTTCATCGTCATTATCTATATATGTGGACTTTTGCCTGTATGCAACCCCCTTGTTATAATATGCCAAGCCAATATTCGTTTTGTAGCTTCTGAGATTGTTGAACACAAACGGGATATAAACAAGTTTACGCCGTATTTCAAGAATTTTATCATACTGCTCAATTGCACCGTCAAAATCGCCTAATTTTTCAGAAGATATAATTCCATAATTCATTCTTGCAAGTACGTAATCAGGATTATATTTTATTGCATTTTTATATGCATCAATTGCAGAGTAAAAGTCTTCATAGGCAACATACAAGTTCCCCAGATTAAACCATGCTCCGTAATGTTCCGGGTAAAATTCCAATCCCTTTTGGTACTGGTCTATTGCTACCTGGAATTTTGCTTTTCTTAGGTATTTATCACCCTGGGCAACATAATACATCCCCTTGACTTTATTAACCTGTCTTCTGTACCAGGCGGGGTACACAAACATTGAGGCTATAAATGCCGCAAATAGTATAAATGTAAAAAGTCTTCTGAATATTTGTTTTGCTCTTGCTGCCACGGGAATGCTCCTGATCTGTATTGTACTATCTTTTTAGCTGTTTTGCAACTTTCTTTACTTATCAGAATATTAAGTTTTGTTAATATAATTTATGATTGATGCAATTTTTGCGGCTTAAATTTTTTTATATAAGTAAGGTAGGTTAATAACTCAATTGGAGGTTAGGTAATGGATCCTTTATTAATGGGAATAGGTCCTTATAGTTTTGGCCCTGGTGGTATCGGGATGAACAACATGATGATGTATCCTCTTCTTAATAACTATCAGAATCAGGTTGCTTGTCTTGAAGGTTATAACGATATGATGAGTATGAACGGAAGTTTATTCCCTAGTTTTACAGGGGCGCCGATAGATTATGATCAATTCTATTCTACAATGAGAGAAAATCAGGATCGAATAATTGATAATAATTTGCACCAAACTCAAAAGTGGCGTGAAAGTGACTTGAAAATGAATGCTCCGCTCGAAAGAGTTAAGCATTCTGCCGGACTTCTGCATGAAAAGATTGAACAAAATGAGCAGGAACAATTTAAAGAAGCTTTAGATGCATATGTTCACAGTGTTCAATCAGCTTATGATCCGACCGGAACTGCGGATAAAGAAGATTTGATGGCTAAAGCTGAATCGCTTTATGAGCAATATACCGGAAAATCTCTTAGAGAAGATATAAGAGCTCATGGTGACGGTTCATTTGAGCATGGTTTCTGGCAGACTTTAAGTTTCGGTCTGTATGATGGTATAACTGCTGAAGAGAATATCTCAGGATTTACAGGTCAGCCGGTAGGAAGAAAAGAAAAAACTAAGAAAATTGCAGGAAATGTTGCAGGCGGCGCATCTTGGGGCTTGGCTCTCGGAACAATTCTTGGAAGATTTAAAAGCGGAAAACTGGCACTACTTGGTACCATTATCGGTGGTATTGCCGGATATTTGGGAGCCAACGGAGCAAGTAAGGTTAAAGCTTAGTAAAAATTTTCTCATTAGTGTGTAAGTTTAAGAAAGGTAATACGTTGTGCTTAGGGTTGAAATAATTTTCAACCCTTTTTTTTTATTTAATTTTCCGCTGAAAATTTTTCCCCATGGTTCTCAAAGATTAAATCTGTAAAGTTATTAATAAAAAAAGTTAATAAATTCACATAATAAAAAAATTGGTGTATAATTTATATATAAAGTTGATAAGGGAGAAGATATGTCTATAGATGATGCATTGGTAATGATTTTGGCCGGAGGAGAGGGGAAAAGACTTCTTCCGCTGACCAAGGATCGTGCAAAACCGGCTGTACCTTTTGGAGGCAGATACAGAATAATTGATTTTGTCCTGAATAATTTTATTAACTCGGGCTTTTTTAAGATAAAGGTTTTAACACAATATAAGTCAGATTCTTTGAACAAACATATTACGCGCGGATGGGCATTGTCCCCGTTTTTAAACCAATATGTGGATCTTGCTCCTGCTCAAATGCGGACCGGTCAGGACTGGTATCGCGGAACTGCCGATGCTATTTATCAGAATGTTTTTCATATAACTGATGAAGATCCTGATTATGTTTGTATTTTTGGCGGTGACCATATTTATAAGATGGATGTTTCCCAAATGCTGGATTTTCACAAAGCTAAAAATGCCGACTTAACTATATCTGCAATCCCAATTCCGATTGAAGAAGCCTCTGAATTTGGTATAATTGAAATTGATGATAACTGGAAGTTAGTAAACTTTGTGGAAAAACCTACTGAACGACCAAAATCAATTCCCGGCAATCCCAATATGTGTCTGGCCTCAATGGGAAATTATATTTTCAATAAAGGTGTGCTTTTATCCGCATTGGAGCAAGACGAATCGTATGAAAATTCAAATCACGATTTTGGAAAAAATGTTATTCCTATGCTTTTAAATCAGGGAAAAAATATCTATATTTACAACTTCTCAACGAATGAATTTCCTGGAATAACCGATACTGAACGCGGCTACTGGCGTGATGTCGGGAGTATTGATGCCTATTGGCAGGCTAACATGGATTTACTTTCGGCTAATCCGGAGTTGAATTTATACTCTAAAGACTGGCCTTTAAGATCTTTTAATTACAATTATCCTCCTGCTAAATTTATCTGGCAGGAAGGTGACAGGGTCGGAATGGCTACAAACTCAATGGTGTCTGAAGGCTGTATTGTCTCCGGAGGGAGTATTTCCCGATGTATTTTATCTCCAAAAGTCCGTATAAACAGCTATTCCCAGGTTTATGAGAGTATACTAATGGAAAATGTTTCGGTGGGGCGTTATGCAAAAATCCGGCGGGCAATTATTGATAAAAATGTTGTAATTCCGCCTAATATCAAAATCGGATATGACAGGGATGAGGATTTAAGACGCGGCTTCCATGTATCTGCCGGCGGTGTTACTGTTGTACCGAAAGGTTCTATCTTATAATTCTTCATACCTCTCCGTTTAAGATAATATTACTTCTTTACAAATAACTAAAGATGTAGTATGATTTTCTTGCCTCAATATTTGATTGTAAATAATTGTTAAAATACCCCGCTATTAGGGCAATTTTGTTCCTTTACAGTCTTTATTGATACGGGTAGGAATATGGTATCTTTAAATTTTATATCTCCAATAACAAATTCTTGTAAGGCCGTATATAACCGGATTCCGTCTGCTGTTATTGCAAAAAATAAAGTTATAGACCGCGTTGCTTATATAGGTCAAAAATGGACCTCCCCGCATCAACGTGCAATCATGGGGCTGACTGCAATTGTTATGCAGCCTGTTATTGACTGGAAAAATAAAAACGTTGACGAAAAAACAAGAAAAGTTTCTGTAGCGCGTACATTTGCCAAGATTATAGCCGGTACTGCTACCGGTGTTGCTCTTAGATATGGATTTATTAAAGGTATAAAGGCTCTATCAAGGCCGGCAAGCGAAATTCCTAAAGATGCCAAACCGTTTGTTAAGAAGTTAATGCACTCCTTGACGCCTAATAATCTTAATCCTAATGATAAAGATGCACTTGAACAATACCGGAATGCTATGGGAACTATTCTTTCACTTGTAGCTATGGTATTTACAAATTTCCTAATTGACGCGCCTTTAACAAAATTTTTAACAAATAAATTTATAGCGCTCCAGGAGAAAGGAGAACATAAATAATGTTTTCATTCTCTAAGTGGAAAGCGAATATCTACACAAAGTACAGTAAAGACCCCGGCAATATGCTTGTTCATACCGGCGTAATAGGCTGGATTTTATCTTCTGCTGCCCAGGTTTTTGCTATAGTTTTAAACGATAAAATTCCTACTGAGCAAAAGATGTTTCTTATTCCGCAGGAAATAGCCGATGGCGGGGTAAATATTCTTTCCTTCTATGCTTTTACAAGCGGAATAAAATATATAGGGGCAAAACTTACAAAAACATGTAAACTTAGAACGGCCGAGGTAACTAAATTACTCAAAGACAGAGGACTTATTCTTGAAAAGGGCCAACAACGTGTTAAAGGAAAAGTATATGCCGGTGATTGGGATTTTGATATTACAAAGTTAAAAAATTATAAATCGGATATCGAAAATAAGTTTAAACCGTTTAACAATGGTGCAGAAGTTATTGCGGGGCTTACCGGTTCAATAATTTCAAGCAACCTGATTACTCCTCTTGCAAGAAATTATTACGCATCCAAACGCCAAAAAGATATGATTGCCCAGATGAGAGGGGAAAAATCGCATGATAATGTTCCTGTGACTCCGCGGGTGTCAATTAATAATTTTACTAATAATGCTTATTCAAAAATTATTCATCCTTCCGGAAATTTAAAAGTTTAGCAGATTAATTACCCCTACTAGTATAAATGTCATTATTCCGGCAAATACTGTTATAATTTTGTAGAATTGGTGGTCGTTGTCTGAGTCTTCTTTTATTGATAATTTATTAAGTGTCTTTTTCACAAAATCATTCTTCATTGAATTTTTTGTTCTGGAAAAGGATGATTGCAATAGTTGTTTAAATGCATAAATATTTTCAAGATCTTTCCTGGCAAGTGGGTTTGCTATTGCAATTTTTTTTATTCTAATATTTTCTTCATCGCTGAGTTCGTTATCAATATAGGCGGAGAGATTTTCTTTAAAGACTTTGTATTGCGGATTATCGTAAAATTTTTCGTCAATTTCTGCACAGTCATTATCAATTTTATTTTTAATTTCGGAAAAATTATCCAGAATTTTTTTTAACTTCATATACTTTTGCCTGCAGTCAGCGCAAATACTAAGGTGGTATTCAACACTGGCCATAAGCTTGCTGCTTAACTTTCCCTCAATAAAAAATGTCATAAGTGTAATAACCTGGTTACAATTAAGTTCTTGCATGTGCGTTAATCTCCTTTCTATAAAAATTTAAATATAAGCTTTAAGTTCTTCCTGGAGCTTAATTCTGGCACGTGCTATTCTTGACTTAACAGTACCGATACTTGCCTGTGTTGCCTCGGCAATTTCTTCATAACTTAGTCCCTGAAGCTCCCTAAGTACAATGGCTATGCGAAATTGTTCCGGAAGTTTTTTTATCTGCCTTTTTATTATTTCTTCTAATTCAGATGATATACATTTTTCCGGAGGTTTGCATTTCTTGTCTGCTATAATGTTTTTTATGGAAAATTGTGTATCTTCATCTTTTTCATCGTCAATAGAGAGAATATCAGGCTTTCTGGAACTTTTTCTCAATTCATCATAGAAAAGGTTTGTAACAATCTGGTTAAGCCAGCCCCTGAAATTTTTAGGATTTTTTAGTGTTTTTAAGTTTTTAGCAAGCTTTAAGAGTGCTTCCTGAGTTAAATCTGCAACATTTTCTCTCTTATTTGTCAGGTATGAGAATGTCGCAAATACATTTTTCTGCTCATTTTTTATAAGTTCTTCAAGCGCCTTGAAATCATCCTGCTGTGCAAGCACGACAAGTTCTTCTGTTGACATTTTTTTATATTGCAGCTTAGAAGATGACATAACAAAAATCTCCTTATTAACATAATAAGGAGATTTTTCAATAATTGCTTACGCCAACATATATTATTACCGGGCTATTTTTTAATCTTACAAATCAGAAAATTATTCGGCAGAAATATAGCCGTTAAGTGCTGTATATGCAGCTACATAAGGAGAAGCCAGATAAATAAATCCGTTAGTATTCCCCATTCTGCCCTGAAAGTTTCTGTTTTGCGTTGTCAGACAGACTTCACCATCTGCAAGTATACCAGCGTGAACACCTACACACGGCCCGCATCCCGGCGGAAGTATAGCTGCATTTGCTTCTACAAATGTTGTTATAAGCCCTTCATTAAGAGCCTGGGTGTAAACATCTTTAGAAGCCGGTGATATCAGAAGTCTTACATCCGGATGAACTTTTTTGCCTTTAAGAATTTCTGCTGCAATTCTTAAGTCCTCAATCCTTCCGTTTGTGCAGGTCCCGATGAAGACCTGATCAACTTTAACTTTTTTTAACTCATCAACAGTTTTGGTGTTATCAACAGTGTGTGGACAAGAAACAGTATGAGGAATATCTTCTGCATAAATTTTTATCACGCGCTCATATTCCGCATCTTCATCAGGTTCAATCAGCTTGAACATTTCTTCTCTGCCTCTTGATTTTAAATATTCTTTTGTTTTGTGGTCAGTTGCAAATAAACCTGCCTTGGCTCCTGCTTCTACAGCCATATTGGCAAGTGTGAATCTTTGAGACATACTCATACTCTCAATTGTATCTCCACAAAATTCAAGAGCTTTGTATGTTGCCCCGTCTGCACCTATCAAACCTATCAGATAAAGCATTAAATCTTTTGAACATATTCCTTTTCTAAAGTCCCCGGTAACTTCTATTTTAAATGTTTGCGGAACTTTCAACCAGGTTTTGCCTAAAGCCATAGCAACTGCAATATCTGTGGAACCCATGCCGGTTGCAAATGCTCCGAGCGCCCCCGAAGTACAAGTGTGAGAATCTGCTCCGACTAATATGTCTCCGGGATTTACAAATGTTTCTATTAATCTTTGGTGGCATACTCCGGCGCCGACATCTGATAGTATTGCTCCGTATTCTTTTGAAAATTCCCTAAGAACCGTATGGGTATTAGAAAGTTCTTTACGCGGGCTTGGTGAAGCATGGTCAATGAAAAGTATTGTTCGTTCCGGATTATGAAGTTTTGGAATTCCTAATTTTTTAAATTCCTGCACAGTTAGAGGTCCGGTTCCGTCCTGAACCGCTGTTACATCAACATCTGCTATTACAAGTTCACCGGCTTTTACTTTATGACCGGTATGTTCTGAAATTATTTTTTCCGCTATTGTTTGCCCCATTTTATCAGCTCCTTTTTGTAATTATTTTATCACAAAGATATTTTCCGGAGGATTAATTTTATGTATCTTCATCCCACTCATCATCTTCTTCTTTTTCAGGTGGTGAGGTTACTATTACGATTGCAATGACCAGCATTAAGATACCCATCAGAAGTCCTATTGCATTTGTAACTCCTATGCCTGATTCATAAATTACATTCTTCCTTTTCCCGGAAATAAAAGCTTTTATTGGGCCGGCGCTGTACATGCACTGCTTATAATTTTTAAAGCTTCCAAGGTTATAATTTTTATCTTCGGTTTTAAGTTCAAGAATATAAAATCGCTTTTTCCCTGATCTTGCCGGCTGATATTGTGCTTTACAGTGTATTTGACTGATTTGATCCGGGCGAAATTGAGTTTTACTTAATTGAATATTTGCTAAAGATATGCTGGATTTAATTTCACATATGCTTTCCGTACAGTGAAAACTGTCCTTAACAAGAGAAAGCGAGAAAATTCCTATACTTGCTATAATACAAATTATAAAACCAATATATTTTCCCATTATTTTCCTGTTAATTCTTTATACATTTTAAGATATTCCTGAGAGCTTTTCTTCCAAGAGAAATCTGCTTCCATTGCGGTTTTTCTCATTGCATTAAATGTGTATTTGTCTTTATATACTTCAAGAGCACAATTAACGGCCTGCATCATGTCAAAACCGTTGTATGACCAGAACTTGAACCCTGTGCTGTCATTAAGCGGATAACCGGTAACAGTATCTTCCAATCCGCCTGTAGCTCGTACTATTGGTAATGAGCCATATCTCATTGCAATAAGCTGGCTCAGGCCGCAAGGCTCAAATTTTGAAGGCATAAGGTAAAAATCACTTGCTGCGTATATAAGATTTGCTAATTCCGCATTATAGCCAACATATGCTCTTATGTTTGATGAATTATTGGAAAGCCAGATTAATAGGTTTTCATAATCTTTGTTTCCGCTTCCGAGAAATACATAATCGGCCTCTGTATTTTTCATAGCATTTTCTGCATCCCTGATAAGATCAAATCCTTTTTGATCTACAAGTCTTGAAATGCTAGCTATTAAAGGCCTTTCTGGATTGTACTTTAACCCGAATTTTTCACACAAAACTTTTTTGTTTTCTTCTTTGTTTTGAATTGTCTTTATATCATATTTTTTTGCAATATATTTATCCTTCTTAGGATTAAAGACATTATAATCAATTCCGTTTAATATTCCTCGTAATTTATATTCTGCGCCGCGGAGTGTGTAGTCCATGCCTTCACCGTATTCGCCGGTTAGAATTTCTCTGGCGTATGTAGGGGAAACTGTTACAACGCGGTCAGAATAATTTATCGCGCCTTTCATCCAGTTAACTTTTCCGTAATGTTCAACTCCCCACTGGTTATAGACTATGTCCTTCCTCATATTGGCAAAGTCAAGAACATCTTCAAACCATACCCCTTGGTATGCAAGGTTGTGTATTTCAAAAACAGTTTTTGTATTCTTCCAATAATCATCGTATTTATAATTACTTTTTAAATAAACCGGTATCATTGCTGTGTGCCAGTCATTTGCGTGGATAACATCAGCTCTGAAGTTTAAAAGCTTTGCGTATTCCATAACAGCAAGTGAAAACGCAATATAACGTTCGTGTTCGTATCTTGTGTCAAGCCATTTAGGATAAACATCTTTGAAACAGCTAAAATACCAGTCATTATGTACAAAAAATACATTAATATTAGTTCCCGGAAGTTTACACATAAATAATCTGAATTTATGCCCCTGATTCCCGAACGTAAGCCACATTTCCGAATTTTCCAGCTCTTTGATCCCGAATTTATCAACATCAATTAGCCCATGCAACGGCGTAAAGATTGCAATCTGGGCATCTTTTTCCAGATATTTCGGTAAACTTCCGACTACATCCGCCAGCCCACCGGCTTTTGAAAAAGGTGCAACTTCCGCTGCTGCAAAAAGAACTTTCATATTTTATTCTCCTATTTATTTTGTATTCTTATTACTGGTTCACTCAATAATTTTAAATCCATTAAAATTATCGTTTTGTTCATTTTTTCCCTTAGACTCATTGTTATCTGTTGCCGTTGTTGCTATTGTATCATTATTCATCGGCGCAAGTTCATCTAACGATCCCATTTTGAAGTTTTTATCATTATCTCCGGCAGTATTTTCGTCATCCGGATCAACTAAAGGTACAAAATGGCCAGGATTCATATCAAATTCAAATTTTATTCCGTATTTATGGGCAATATAGTTTGCCTGAGCAAGACATATTTTCGAATTTTCAATCTCTCCTTTAAATCTTAAAACTTTATACATGTTATATTTATAAAGCATTAAGATATAAGGATTTGAGTCATCTCCTTTTTCTAATTGGATTAGCGCATTATTCAAAATTCCTTTTGTAACAATGTATTTCCCCTCTGCAAGATTCAGTTCGCTCATAACATACCAGGCAATGTAAAGCAGGTTTGTAAGCCCGCATTCATTTGCAGTTTTTATAATATGGTAGATTATGGCAGATGCTTTTCTGAAAGAGCATAATTTTAAATAGGCATATCCCATCATAAGATCAATAAACAACTCGATTTGGAATAGATGATATTTTTTTGCCAGAATTTTTGCCTGATATATTTCTTCTGCAAATATCTTATAATCGTGTCTACATCGGCTAAATGCTTCTATAATATGATATATTATTCCTGAAAATTTGTTGTTCTCTTCTAAGAGTGAGTTATCATACTTAGGTTGTTCGCCAAAGATAAAACTTTCCAGTGCTGCAAAAGCGTCATATCCATGGGGAACATTATTAAAATCCGAGCGGACAATATTTAGGAAATCTTTTACGTTTCCTTTCAGTTGAAGTATGTTTGCAAGAGCTACATATCCAATTGTATCCATTATAATTTTTTCAAACTGTTCGGTCGTCATGTAATCCGGGCGCATAATTGAGAGATTTTCCTGATTTACTACATTTAAAACCCGGTACCCAACATCAATACAGTCTTCCCAATTCCCTATATTAAACAGAATTTCAACATGAACAATTGTCATCAGGAAAAAGTATTTGTTAAAATTTGTTGTTCCAGGATCAATAGAACAATTTGGCAGAAGTGAAAGAACTTTATGCGTTAATTCCAATGCGTGCGTGTATTGCCCGGTTTGGAGGCATCCTTGAATAAGTTTATTGCAAAGATCAATAATTTTATCTGTATTGGTTGTATTTTCAAGATAGCGTAATGTTTTTTCTGCAATTTCAAATGTTTTCTGCGGCACAAAATCAAACATATTTGCGGCAATATTTTCATACAAATCAAGCCTGTACTTTTCAATATCTTCCTGCGCCTCTTCATCTTTGTTCATATCAAGAATATTAAGGATTTTGTCAGCGCAATTAAGGTAAGCATTAAAATCACCGAGAGAAAGATTTATTTTCGCAAGTTTTTCCCATTCCAAAAATTCAGATCTGTAATCTTTTAAAAGGTTATAAATGTATGCTTTTTCAGGACAAGGCATATTTTCATCAAATACTCTTTCAAAAAGCATATTTGAAATTTCTTTAAGCACTGTCAAATCAATTGTTTCAAGTATACAGGTTTTTAAGAGGTTGTAATTTGGAAAATACAGACAATTGTTGTAGTAATATATATAACCCATTTCTGTAAGCTTATCCAGTATATCGCCAAGATTATTAAACCCAAGACTCTTTATAGTTGCTTCATCCACCCTTGTACCTAGAAGAATAGCTGTTGTAAGGAATTTGATTGCTTCAGGATAATCCTTAAGTAAATTTAGTCTTCTTTTTATTAGCTTACTTAAGCTTGAAGGGATTATAAGCGTTTTAGGATTGAGGAGTTTAATATGATCATCTTCTTCTACAAAAACGCCGCTTTCAATAAGATATTGGATTGCAATATCCAAAAATAGTATACTTCCGTATGAATATTTGGCTATTCGTTGAAAATAAAAGCTGTCCATAACATATTTATAGTAATCTTTATTTTCTTCGACCATCCTTTCAAACGGTGTTGGTTTAAGAGTTATTTCTGTATAATAAGGTTTAGTGAGAAGAAAATGCATATCTTTGTGCAGTCCAAAGTCTTTATCATATTGCACAAGATAACTTATATCAAGCTGTTCGAATGCTTCAAACAGATACTGGAGCACATCATATGAACTTGCATCAATTTTGTCAAAGTTTTCGATAAATATCAGAGTGTTTGGTATTGCCTGCAATAGTGTAAGAAATATATCAAAATATGTATATCTTGTGTCTTGCGGGTTATCATTTCTCTGAGTGAAAGTAATAAGATCCTTAATCATTCCTGTTGTGTCTATTGAGGCAAACATAGAAAAGTCATTTTTTTTAAATAATTTTTGTGAAACAGTGTATTCAAAAATTGCTGACACAAGGTTCCTAAAGAATGAATACGGGGAATACTTCATCTCGTCATAGCAGGTAACTGTTATGATATTTGAATATAACCCCAAATCGTTAATTGCAGACAATAATTTTATTGAATAAGGCACATACAAAGGAGCGGTTCTTATTGCTAAAATTCCTTTAGGTATTGATTGTAATTTACTTGCAACGTGGTAGAAAACATCAATATTTTCTGTTCTGATAAATTCGCATTGGATCTCATTGAAATTGATTGTTTCTATATCATAAATTTCGTCAGGATCAAATGGCTTTTCCATTTTATCTAATGCAGCCCCGTCAAGTTTATCCTGCTCAACAAGCATATTTTGTACAAAGTTTGGTATTTGCGCTTCTTCATCTTTATCATCAAGTTCATCAAAATCAATAATTATCTCTTTTGAGATATCTACATCATATAGTGTCCTCATGTCTCCATTAACAGAAATAGAGCTTAAAGGATCAAAACGGTAGTCATTCCCGATTGACTGTTCAACAAAATTATCAGCCAGAAGCTGGAATGTACTCATTAGTTTATCTTTTTTATTTTCGGCACTTTTTACAAGGTTTATGTTAAAACCTGAATTAAAATCGTACGGATCGTCGTTGATAGTACGTTGAATAAGGAGCATGTTGCATTTTACTGTGGTATTTTTTTTGTTTGTCAGACGATAATTCATTTTAGTTATTTCAGTTAAAATTTTTATTGCTGTTTTAACTGCTGTCCTTGCTGAAGACTTGAATGAATACTCTTTATCAAATCGTATTACAATATTTTTGTCTATGAGCTGCCTTCTAACTAAAGCACTTTTTGCCTGTTCAACGATGATTTTATCAATATTATCTTTAAATTTATTCAGTAATTTTGCACTGCCGAGCAGTTGCGCAACTTCTCCCATACTTGGAAAGTTTATAACCAGACATGCAAATTTGTCGCTGTTTGCCTCATTGAGGATAACGCTTTTTTCAAGATCAAAACCGCATTTTTTGCACTTCCCGTTCCCGGTGAGGTTTATTTTTCCACACCGGTTGCATTTCGTTAAAATAACATAACCGCACCGTTTACATGTATTTGTTTTGTTTATGGTTTTGCATTTCGGACAAACAATTTTTAAAACTTTTTTGCAATTCGGGCAAACTGTTGTTTTTTCGTCAATCTCAAAACCGCATTTAGGACATTCCATACCTGAATTATACCATATTAACTCTTATTTATACAAAACTTAATACTTGGTAATAATTTGTTTTGCGGCCGGATTTTGGCATATACACTGTCTGTCTCCGGCCTTGGCGCAAAACATATTTACGTAAAGTCTTATTTTTTGTAGCGAATGCCGGCATCTTTCATTCTTTGAATAGCCTTTTTCAAAGTATCAGTGTCTTTTGTTAGAGCTATACGAATGTATCCTTCTCCGCATTTTCCGTATCCAATTCCCGGAGGAACAACTACATTTGCTTTTTCAAGCATGAGGGTAGCGAACTCTTCACTGGACATGTTCCCCGGTGTTGGAATCCATATGTAGAATGTTGCTTTAGAAGGTTTTATATCCCATCCGAGTTCTCTTAATCCTTCTTCCATCACATCACGTCTTTCCTGATACATTCCGTTCAGTTTGTCAATATATGACTGATCAATAGTAAATGCGGCTGTTGCTGCTTGCTGAATTGCCTTAAACGTTCCGCTGTCAATATTGTTTTTGATTGTGCCAAGAGCTTTAATTGCTTGGGCATTTCCGCATACAAAACCTACACGCCAGCCGGTCATGTTATATGATTTTGAATGGGAGTAAAATTCAAGCGCTACATCTTTCGCACCCTCTACCTGAAGAACTGACGGAGCTTTATATCCGTCATAAGTCATTTCTGAGTATGCCATATCAGAGCATAGCAATATGTCGTATTTTTTACAGAAATCAACTGCTTTTTTGTAAAAATCCATGTCTGCTACTGCTCCGGTAGGGTTATTCGGGTAATTCAAAAACATGATTTTTGATTTTTTAGCAATATCTTCAGGAATTTTTTCAAAGTCAGGCAAAAAGTTATTTTCTTCTAAAATCGGCATAGCATAAGGAGTCCCACCGGCAAAAATTGTTGCATTTTTATAAACCGGGTATCCAGGATCCGGAACAAGTGTATAATCTCCTTTGTCTACGAATGCAAAAAATACATGAGCGATTGCTTCTTTTGATCCAATGTTGCAAAGAACTTCTGTATCCGCATCCAAATCTACACCAAAACGTCTTTTCATCCATTCAGCTGCAGCATTCCTGAACTGTGCAGTTCCATTGTAAGGCGGATAGTCATGATTTTTTGGATCATCTATGGCCTTATGCATTTCATCCACCACCGGCTGAAGGGTAGGTGTATCCGGATCCCCGATTCCAAGGCTTATTATATTACGCCCTTCGGCTTTTGCCTCGGCAATTTTTCTGTCAATCTCAGCAAATAAATACGGAGGTATTTTTTCTAAGCGTTCTGATACTTTCATCTTCTCTCCAATCTGTTATCTAAACTTAATAATTTCCCTAACTTTGATTTATATGATAACATGAAAATAGTTAAAATGCTAAACCATGTAGTATTCTGTGATAAAATTTTTACACTGGGATATGATATTAGTTTAAATTTTGAAAAAGAACGGCTATGAGTATAATATCTGACGAAAAAAATAATTTTAAAAGAGTAGACATAAACAGCAGAAATCCGGTTATAGAGCCTCAGACGAATGAGAGTGACAAAACATTTGAAAACAGTATTCGTCCAAAAAGTTTTGATGCATATATAGGTCAATCGGCCTTGAAGGAGACGCTGAAAATTACTATTGAAGCTGCCAAAAAGCGGGAACAGCCGCTTGATCATCTGTTGTTTTACGGCCCTCCGGGACTTGGGAAAACAACCTTGGCTGGAGTAATTGCCAAACAGATGGGGGTTGATATAAAGATTACTTCTGCCCCTGCGCTTGAGAGACCACGTGATATTATCGGGATTTTGATGTCTCTGAAGGGTGGAGAAATTCTTTTTATAGACGAAATTCACCGGCTCAATAAAGTTGCTGAGGAAATTTTATATCCTGCGATGGAAGATTTTTTCCTTGATATGACAACCGGCAAGGCTCAGACTGTAAAAACTTTAAGACTTCCTCTTCCTAAATTTACCTTAATTGGGGCTACTACAAAAGCGGGATCATTGTCAGGCCCGCTAAGAGACAGGTTTGGAATTATTCACAGACTGGAATTTTATACAAAAGACGAACTCGCAATGGTTGTAAAACGTACGGCCGGAATTTTGGAAATAGATATTGATGAAGGCGGAGCATACGCTATTGCCGGGAGATCAAGAGGAACTCCGCGTATTGCAAACAGATTGGTAAAACGCGTTGCTGATTATGCACTTGTTAAGGCTGACGGAAAAATTACAAAAAATATTGCAGATGAGGCTCTTGATATATTGAAAATAGATTGCTGCGGGCTTGACACTACAGATAGAAATCTTTTGGAACTTATTATAAATAAATATAACGGCGGCCCGGTCGGGGTTGAAACATTGGCAGCTGCACTTGGCGAAGATACAAGAACGCTTGAGGATGTTTGTGAACCTTATCTTTTGCAAGCCGGGTTTATTCAAAGAACTCCAAGAGGGCGAAAAATTACAGCGTATGCCCTAAAGCATCTTGGCTGTTCATGTAAAGGTTTTTCGGAACAGCAGAATTTGTTTTAGACAGAAAGCCGGAATTAATTCCGGCCTCTGGTTTTTCGGGATTATATTTTTATCAAGAAAAATTTACTGTCTTTTAGCGCAACAACTTTATGCTCATCATCGCGTTTGAACATAATTATTTCACCTTTATCAAGAGTAAATTTTTCTGCACTGAAATGTATTTCTATTTTTCCTTCAATTACGTATACGGCAGTATTACAGTTTGATGTGTGGGTATCAATTATTTCCTCTTTTTTAATTGATATTACAGACAAACAGGACTCATTGTTTTCCATTAGAATTTCTTTGTTAAATTTGCTATCGCCCAGATCTGCAAGTTCTTTAGCTTCTAAAACGTTGTAGTACATAAATTACTCCTTTCTGTTACTTATATTTAAATATTTATGTATGAATAAATCTATCCTGCTTATTGATATCAGACAGAATAATTTATTATTTTGCACTCTAGTTAAAATTTTTCCTCAATAAAATAAAAAGAACCTCTGTTTCAAGGAGGAGAAACAGAGGTTAACCAGTAAAAGAGACATCACCAACATTATTATATATTTTTTTTTATTGTCAAATTTTTTGATTAATCTTTGATTTTTGTGTTATTTAGTTTATAATTTTGTTATGAAAAAGTTACTGGTACTAACAGCATTAATAATAGTTTCACTCTCATCTCCGGTTTTTGCGGAAACAGATACGGATCTTGATGTGAGAGTTAATTCTTTATATGCTGCTAACAGACTTGATGATGCGTTTAACCTCCTTTTGAGCGTTCCCCAGGAGGAAAGATCAGCCCAGCAGTGGCTTATTATGGGTAACATTATGATGGATCTTGATAAGGCGGGTGATGCTGAATTTATGTATAATTCTGCATTAAATGTGGATCCCAAATATTATAAGGCTATTTATAACCTGGCAAACCTTCATCTGCAAAACGGACAGACAAATATGGCTATTCAGGAGTATAAGCAGGCTTTAAAATATAAAAAGGACTTTGCTCATGCTTATTATAATTTAGGATGTGCCTACATTAAGGCCGGAGAACTTAGAAAAGCTAAAAATGCTTTTTTGGATGCTATATATTTTAAGCCTACTGTTGCAGATTTTTATTACAATCTTGCTTACGTTTATAAAAAGCTTAATAACACTAAAAGCGCTCAATTATATTTAGATTACTATAATAAAATTGTAAACAATAATTAGGATTTATTTATGGAAAAATGTAAAGGTATAATTTTTGATTTTAACGGGACATTATTTTTTGATTCGGAAATGCATCTTGAGGCTTGGCGCGAGTTTTCTGAAAAACTAAGAGGAACGCCTTTCTCGGATGAAGAAATGAGACATCATATGTTTGGGAGAACTAACCATGATATAATTGCATATGCGATAGGCAAAGAACCTTCTCCCGAACTGGTGGAAAGGCTTGCATTTGAAAAAGAAGAATTGTACAGAAACAGATGCCGTGCAATGGGTAAAGATTGTAAACTTGCCCCGTATGCCGTTGAATTTCTGGATTATCTGAAGTCAAATAATGTGCCTATGACAATTGCGACTATGTCAGAAAAGGATAATGTTGATTTTTATATTGAACACTTTAATCTGGCAAAATGGTTTGATTTAGATAAAATTGTGTATTCTGACGGAAAAATTAAAGGAAAACCGGCTCCTGATATATATCAAATTGCTGCCGGAAAATTAGGATTAAATCCTTGTGATTGCGTTGTAGTTGAGGATGCTGTATCCGGAATTGAGGCGGCTAAATCAGCAGGAATAGGGAAGATTGTTGCTATTGCATCTATGGAACCGGTTGATTTTTATAGAAAAATGCCTTCAGTTGATATGATTATAACTGATTTTAGTAATTTTGAAGGTATTATAAGTTTAAAAAGCAATGTTTGCCCGGTTTAAACGAACTTATTACTCATGGGGATACCGCGCCTGAAAACCTTTGGCTGCACTGTTTTCACCAGGAATTAAGAGTTGTTCTTTGATTACTCCCCACTACTTTGGTTGATTCGTTAAAGTGGAGTATAGTCAGAATAAATTAAACTTTTCCAGCTTTCAAAGTAGCTTATTTGTGTAGCAGAGCCGGTTTTCATATAAATATGCTGAAGCGAAGAGTGCGGAATGTTAAGTGCATCGCAGATTGCGGCCTTAATTACGTCGGGATGGGTGACTATAATAACTCTGTTCCCGATATTCTCTTCAACAATTTTATTAACAACTTCTGTTACCCGATTAATAAATTCCGTGATACTTTCGGCATCTTCAGGGGTAGGTTTGTCCGGGTCGTTTATTAATCTGTTTAAAAGATCCGGAGATTTTGTTTCAATTTGCTCAAATGTTAATCCGCTAAATCCCCCGCATTTTCTTGGCTTAAGGTCTATAATTTCGAAATCCTTTTTGTAAACTTTAGATACGTATTTTGCAGATTGAATACATCTAGTTGCAGATGAAGAGTAAATTCGGTCATTCTGTACGCGTCTTTTCTTTAAATAATCGCAAATTTTACCAATCTCTTCAACTCCGTTTTCGCTAAGCGGCGGATGATTTTCCATATCGGAAAATCTCCCTTCTTCACTGAAAATTGTTGCCCCGTGGCTTATAAAAGTAATTTTACATTTTCTATCAAAATACATATTTTTATCCTCTTGTTAATATAATAACACAAAATTTAATTTTGTTGTAATATAAATGTATTATTTATAGGAGACGATTTATGAAAGGTAAAGCTTTTAAATTCCCGGATAACATTTCTACAGATCATATAGCACCCGGACGCTTGTTTCACTTGCGCTCAAACCTGCCGGAGTTTGCAAAACATGTTCTTGAAGATGCTGATCCTGATTTTGCATCAAAGATGAATAAGGGGGATTTTGTAGTTGCTGGCTCAAATTTCGGACTTGGTTCTTCAAGAGAGCATGCTCCGCAAATTATAAAAATTGCCGGAGTCGGGGCTGTTATTGCAAAATCATTTGCAAGAATTTTTTACAGAAATGCAATTAATATTGGACTTCTGGCTATTGAATGTGATACTGACGGAATTAATGCCGGAGATGAGTTAGACCTTGATATTGAAAAGGGTATTCTTACTGACCTTACAAATGGGGCGATAATTCCTATCGAGCCGCTTCCTCCGGTTATGATTAAGATGCTGAATGACGGAGGTTTGGTCGAGCATATTAAGAAAAACGGCGGTTTTAAGCTGTAAATTTGATTTTTTTTCTTGGTATAAGCAGAATATTAGTTGTTGACATTAAGTTGTTATTGTTGTTTAATTTGTGTATACACTAATGCCGGAATTTTCGTGCTGGAATCCGGTTAAGAGTTTAAGTTAACAGGTAAAGCAGGAACGTAGGGATCTTGATTAAGTAAAAAACTATCTTGGTTTTTATAAAATCTGATCCGGCAGTTCCGGTCATAATCAGAATGCGTAAGGGTTTTGGATTGTGGTCTTTACCGGTAAGAAAAGAAAAAAGGAGAAAACAATGCCTACAATTAACCAGCTTGTACGTAATGAACGTAAAAAGCTTACAGACAAAACTAAATCTCCGGCGTTGATGAATTGTCCTCAAAGACGCGGAGTTTGCACAAGGGTTTACACTACAACCCCTAAAAAACCAAATTCGGCACTTAGAAAAGTTGCCAGGGTAAGATTAACAAACGGATTTGAAGTTACTTCTTATATCCCAGGTATAGGTCATAACCTCCAGGAACACAGTGTTGTTCTTATCAGAGGCGGTAGGGTAAAGGATCTTCCTGGTGTTCGTTACCACATTGTAAGAGGTACTCTTGATACTGCAGGTGTTGCTAACAGAGCACAAAGCAGATCTAAGTACGGTGCTAAGAAAAATGCTAAAGGAGGTAAGAAGTAATGTCAAGACGTTCTAAACCGGTTAAACGTGTACCGTTAGCTGATCCGGTATATAACAGCGTTGATATATCAAAATTTATCAACAGAATTATGAGACGTGGTAAAAAGTCTCTGGCTGAAAAAATCTTCTATGCTACTTTAACAAGAATTGAAGAAAGAACTAACGAAAAAGCACTTGAAATTTTCCAAAAAGCAATGACTAATGCAACTCCGCTTTTGGAAGTTAAAGCACGCCGTATCGGTGGTTCTACTTACCAGGTACCAATTGAAGTTAAGGCTGATCGCGGATTTGCACTTGCTTCTTCTTGGATTATTGAAGCTGCTAAAAAGCGCGGCGGCAAATCATTCATTGATAAATTAACAAATGAATTGATTGATGCCTCTAATGGTACCGGTGCTGCTTGTAAAAAGCGTGAAGATACCCACAAAATGGCTGAAGCTAATAAAGCTTTTGCTCACTACAGATACTAATTTGTATTTATATAAAAAAGTCCCCGTTGGTTATATCGGGGACTTTTTTTCTGTATAATTTTAATATAAATAAAATTGCTGTGTTATAAGATTTTGATTTTGGGTTAAATTATTCCAAAATTTTCAAGATCTTTTTCCGGATTTACAGCGGTTTTAATTTTGTAGACTTTTTCCAGAAAGGCTTGAACTGCCGGATTAATTACATTTGGCGAACAGTTTGTCAGATAGATATTTTTTATTCCGTTTTCCTTCATGTTAATTATATTTGAGATAGACGTAACATCGCATTTTGCAAGGAAAAAGGAGATATTCTCCGAGTTTATAGGAATATTTTTGAATAATCTGTATAGAACGTTGTAGATTAACGGACGGTTGTTTACAAGATTTATTTTGAGAAAATTTTCTCGTTCAGTATTGTACGAAAAACTAAGTATAAAGGTACTTTTCGGAATTTTTTTGACCAGTTTCTCAAAGTAATCCATTTGCGAGCGAGGATTGTTTATAAGTCCAAGTACAATGATATTTTTAATTTCTCCGTTGTTAAATTTTTGTGTAATTTCATCAAATTTTATAGTAAGTTCATTCAGATCATAGCCTATTTCTTCACTTTGCCTTGTCTGGCCTTTGGCAAACCCCTTTGCATTTTTAGCGGAATCAATTAACTCGCTAAAATCATTGTCCTTAACTGCAATAACGCCATGAGGAAGTATGTTCGATGTTGTGAATAATCTTCCTCTATACAAATATTCTGTATTTATATTGGAGTTTTTTGATAAGAGAATTGCTCCCGGGAATGTTGCAAAATCAAGAACACAGTTTTCATTACAGCTTCCAAACTGGCCTTTAAGATTTGGAAACTTCCTGAAATTTTCAAATGCATGTGCAATCAGTAATTCTCCGTGAGTGTATATATCAATATCTTCATTTTGGGAAAATTTCAAAAGGTTCATAAGATCCTGCAAGTTTGAGCCGGAGACAAGTATGGCCTTTGACTTTTCAGTACTTCTTGAGACCACGACTTTTTGAATATTTCCGTATTCTTCAATTTGCGTTTGATAAAGTTTTTCTGTTATTTCCTTATCTATTCGAGCAAGCTTTTTTATCTGATTTTTGCATTTATTAAGTGTAATTTTCTCAAAATTCAACAAATTAAGTCCGTTCATTACTTCGTTAACTGCTTCGGCAGGCCTTATACTAAAGCTTATAAGTTTTGAAATATTTGCACAAACGCTTTTTATAACAAGCAATAAAACATCCCCTAAATTTTTTTGATCCTGGGAGGAGGTTTTGTACTTGTGTAGGAATGATTTTTCTCCAAGCGCTATAATCTGCGATAGGCTCATTTCCGGTGTCAGGTTAAGTATTGACTTTAAATCGGTACAGTCAATATTTTGTTCATTGCAAATATCCATGTATCTTTTTCTAATTTTAAGCAAGCCATAATATGCGTTTGATACAAGACTCAGCAGCTGAGCATCACTGTAATCAGTTGTAGATATAACGTTTGCAAATGTGTTTATAATATTTTCTTCAGTTTCGGGAGAGTCAATGCTCATATCTTTTAGCTTAAGTACATAAAATGCACTTTGTCTTAGTGTGGTAAGTAAAATCTCGTGCAGCGCAGAAATACTTGGCGGCACGGAACAAGCACCGCGGGCAGTGCATTCATCATATTCAAAATTATCTGAAAAAAAATTATATAGCATAACTCACCTTATTTATTTAAATTTTTTACATATTCTATAATGTCGTCTGATTCATACATACTAACATTATTTTCTTTATCAACCAGAAAAGGAACCTGAGCAATTTTACCTATGGTCATTAATTCGTCATAGTTAGGGCTCTGGTGAATTTCTTTTGGAATGAATTTAACATTGTTACTTTCAAAAAAGTCTATAACCTTTTTGCAGTATGGGCATGTATCTGAGTAAAATAGTTCTAGCATTTTTGCCTCCTTTTCCCTTAATATTATCATGATAAAGTTACTTTTTGTCATTAGTAACACGGGGGATAATATATCTTCTTATTATTGTTTATTAGATTTAATTCTTGTAAATATTTTTTGTTTCATATATTATCTAAAATATGAAAAATATTTTATTTGTATTTGGGACAAGACCAGAAGTTATAAAACTGGCACCGGTTATTTTGGAGTTGAAGCGTTATCCGGATGAGTATAAGGTTATTATATGTAATACAGAACAGCAGAAGGAGTTGTCCAATCAGACACTCGCTTATTTTAACTTAAAAGCTGATATAAATCTTGATTGTATGAAGCCTAATCAATCTCTTCTTGAGGTTCAATCAAGAATTTTAACAGCCCTTGATCAAGTTTATAAAAATAATACAATTGATGCGACTGTTGTTCAGGGCGATACAATGACTGTTTTGTGCGGGGCGCTTGCAAGTTTTTACAATAAAATCCCGGTTTTCCATGTAGAAGCAGGCTTGCGTTCGTATGATATTTATGAACCATTCCCTGAAGAGGTTATGCGTCAGATGACTTCAAGAGTTGCAGTACTTCATTTCGCGCCTACTGAGAAAAACAGGCTTGCTCTTTTAAAGGAAAACATTGATGATAAGCATATTCATGTTGTCGGTAACACTGTAATAGATGCTTTATTTTGTCTTTCTGATGAAACAATGCAGTATGCTGCCGGATTTTTTGAAGGGCATAATATTGATATTAATGATAAACTTGTTTTGATAACTGCCCACAGACGGGAAAATCATGGAGAGAGAATTGACCGGATTATTGAGGCAATTAAATATCTGGCTGAAAAATATACGGATCATACTTTTGTTATTCCGGTACATCCAAATCCTAATGTTAAAAACAAGATTCATGAGCGTCTTGGGAAATATAATAATGTTAAACTTTTAACCCCTTTAGATTATCCTTTGCTGGTTTATTTGATGAAAAATGCAAAATTAATCTTAACAGATTCCGGAGGTATTCAGGAAGAGGCTCCGTCTTTTGGCTGTCCGACCCTTGTTATGCGATATGAGACTGAGCGTCAGGAAGGAATTGATGCAGGTGTTTCTGTATTAGTCGGGGCTGATTATGATAAGATTGTTTCATTGAGTGAGGATATTCTTTCAAATTCCAGAGAAAATACACGTCTTAAAGCCCAAAATCCATATGGTGATGGCACTTCTTCCAAGAAAATTCGGGAAGTTATCAGACAATATTTCACCTAGTTTTTTCTTCTCTAATGTATATTGCCTGACTTAATAAGGTTGTTTGTTTAAGCATTCCTTGCTGTTTTAACTTATGCATTTTAAGTTTGTATATATAAAAAAATCCGCTCTATTTTTTGAGCGGATGATTAAGGATTATTAAGGTTTATTTTAAGTTGTTTGGAATTAAGATTATCCTCTGGAAATTCTTTGTAAATGCCTTATTGTATCAGCTCTTCTAATTGCCCGTTTCATTCGTGGATTTGTTATCTTATGATCTATGCTTGGAATTGTCAGAAGTTCTCTTCTGTAGTTCTTGAACATGGCAATTTCTCTTTCTCTTATATTTTTTTGTACGGCATCTTTAATTTTATCTCTTGAATCAACCTTAATATTTCTTGATTTTGATAAAATTATACATAGTGCTAATCCGGCAAATATACTCCAGAAAATAGTATGTTTTGAAACTTTATCAGGTACAACTATTGGCGCTGAGGCAGGACTATCAAAAATTATATTTGCCTTAGCAATATTTTTCCCTTGAATTTGTATTTTTACGCCGTTGTTGCCGTTGTTCTCAACTATTATCCCGTTAGCAGCTGAGGTGTTTTTATAAACTGTAGAAAGATTTTCTGATACGGCCAGACCTCTTATTTCAAGTACAATTTTGTTGTTGTTTTCTACAGTTCTTTTAACCGACGCAATTGCATCAGATCTCAATACAATGTTATAGGATCCATTGTCTGTACCTTCCAGAACAACAGTATTTAGAAAATTTTCTGCTGCAAAGCTTGGAATAAAGCTTGTTAGTAATATTGTGATTATTGTTAAAACGAATTTTTTCATCTGTTTACTTTCCCCAATCTTTTTCACATTTTAAGCATAAATCTTTAAAACTCATAAGTCATCAACCAACAGGCTTGGGTTTATAGATCTATAGATTGAGATTTTGCAATTATTTGGCTTAGATTAATATAAAAATGGTAACTTTTTCTTGTGCAGGCGCATGCCTTTTTAATTTTTTCTTATATTAACAAATGTTACAAAAATAGTGCATGCTGAAATTGGCTTAAAAAATTTTTTTTTATATAGATGTAACGAGATGATATTAAGGAGATTGAGATGAACGGTATATTAACACAACAATCAGGTTCTTTAACAAAGACGGCATCAGCAAAAAATCAAAATGATGTTGAAACAACCGGTTCTTTAGCAATGAATAATGCCCCGTTATTTAGTGTGCCGGTTTACAATTACGATATGTTTGTACCAACAAATCCTTTCTCTTTAAATATAGATTTTAGCAGTTATTCAGCAGAAGGCAGCGAGAATTTAGCAAATAATTCAAGCTTTATGCAAGGGTTTGCAAATGCAATGTCTGTTATTTCAAACTTTAACGGAGCATCTTTCAGTGGCGGTTCAGCTGTGTCAGTTGCATCAGCAGGCTGTGGCGGCGGTTCCTGCTCTGTTGGCGGCGGATTTACTTCTGTTGGTTAATTAACCAAATTATTCTCCCTTCACTAATATAAATAAGCGAAATAAAAGATGTGGAAAGACGGGTTTAACTAATCCGTCTTTTTATTTTATAATTTATATATGGATAAAAAGTATTATGTCTATATATTATTAACAGAGAATAGTACACTATATTGCGGGTATACCGATAATGTTGAAAAACGGTTTGCGGCACACTGTTCGGGGCATGGGGCAAAATATACCAGGGCCAATAAACCTCTTAAGGTTGTTTATACAAAAGAATTTTTAACTAAATCAGAAGCTCAAAAAGAAGAATATCGTATAAAACATTTATCCAGAGAAGAAAAGTTAAAACTTATTGATAAAAAAATGTAACAAATTTTTAAATTTTTTTAACCATTGCTAAAGTATTCCTTTGTTTATTCCGATAAAAAGTATAAGGAAAAACAAAAGGAATAGATATTATGGGAATGTCTGCTTCTCAGGCAAGGTTATTATACCTTACAGCTCAACTTAATAATTTATCATTAAAGGGTCAGAGTGTTTCCGACGCAAAGACCCGCCTTGCAATGGATACCGAGGCTATCCAGGAAAAATATATAAAAGCGTTAAATTCAAGCAGACTGTTTTTAAATACAAATATTTTTTCTGCGGATGGATCTTATACTAAGAGTGAGTATATTACTATTGCGAATTTGAAATCGCAGGGACTTATGGTCTCTGATGGTAGTTCTATTTTAGGATACAGCTGGCAGAAAGTTGCAACAGGTGAAAAGGAAACAGTTCAAACCGGATGGGAACCGGATTATACAAAACCTATTTATCCTACAAAGGAAGTTGAAGTTTCGGGTTTTGAAGAACCCTCTGCAACTGCAGCCGGTGATATCGAAAAAATGCAAGCAATAGTAGATTCTTTGGGGCTAACTGAAGATGATTTGGCTGTTCAGTCATACACTACCACCATTAATGGTGAAGAAAAAGAATTAAATTCAATTGTTATTAAATCACAACAAGGTTTTGAGGCTATTTATGAACTTTTACAGAATGAAGCTGTTGCTGGAACGCTTGATAATGCACTTCAGCAAAATTATGCATTTGATATTGATTCCGTTGACATGTCAAAATATACCAGCACCGGTATACCTTTCTTCCAGGGAATTTTTGATGGAAACGGGGTTACAATTACCGGATTAAACGGGACTCAGGGATTATTTAGAGATGTTTACGGAACGGTTAAAAATGTGAACATTGATGGAGCCGTAATTTCTGCTGAAACAGATTCAATCGGCGGTATTGCAGGCTACCTTGGAGACGGCGGTCTAATTGAAAACTGTAATGTTACAAATCTCAATTTGACCTGTAATCTTCAAAACAAAGATTATACTCAGGGATATGATTCTGAGCGATGCGGAGTCGGCGGTATTGTGGGTTACAACAACGGCTCTATAAGAAATACTTCTGTTCAGGGTTCCATCAGTATTCCTAATGCGGATGATAGTTTTGGCTATATTGGCGGTTTTATTGGCGCAAACATTAATCCGGCTTACGGAGACCCTGATAATGTTATTGAGAACTGTTATTCTGATGTTAATATTTCACTTGGCACAGGAACAGATTACTCTAATTCAATAAATGCTTTCATTGGAGATGATACTTACGAAACAATAATCTCTAATTGTATATCTTTAGGAAGTATTACGACAGCTAACGGTGATCCGATAAACGGATCCGACCTTGCTAATTGGGGGCCGGTTATTGAATCAAATGTAAGTAATATGATTGCATTGGATACACGTAATAATAATGACGTGTTGTATTGGGAAAATGATGAAAATCCTAGTTTTTCAAGCGGCTCAAGAATCCAGCCTGACTCCATTGCAAATGCAGAGGAAACTCTTCCGGATGGAAGTAAGGTTTATACCTGGTTAAATCCGGGGGCGGCCGGCTATGATGAGCAGAACCAGCTTAGTGCACAAAATAATAACCTTCCGGTTTTAAACCTTACAGCCTTGCAGGCGGCAGGTTTAACCAAGGATGGCACTGAATCCGTTCCTGATACTGATGCAGAACCTATTGGTTATCAGCAAAAGCCGGTATATACTGAAATTGATGTTTATGAAACGCAGCTTGTTGAAGATCCGGGATTTTCTATCTCATCACTTGCTTTAGAGCAGGGTCTTAGAAGCGGAGCATATACTCTGGTTAAAGAATCAGACAGCGAGTCTACACAGGCTATTTCGATTAACGGATTATTTTATGAAACTGTTGCGTTAAGCTCTTGTTCATCAATAACAGATGAAACTGAACAGGCTGCTGTTGATAAAGCAGAAGCTGAATATAACAAAAGCATGCAGGAAATTCAGGCAAAAGATAAGCGTTATGAATTAGACCAGAAAAAAATTGATACCCAATATAATGCCTATCTGGCAGAAGAAGAGAGCATTAAAAATGTTCTTAATAAGAATGTAGAAAGATCATTTAAAACATTTGGCTAATATAATATGACAGAAGTTAATTCCCTACAATTAAATAAGTATTATAATAACTTATCAGAAAACCTTGTAAGCAGTCTTGCTACCGAGGTTCAGGCGGGGCCGTCTTTTTTGACAGTGACAAACAGGTTTGATTTTTCACAGTTAGGCGGTGTAGTTTATGCTGATGAGGATGTTCTTTCAGGAGATGTTCAGTCTGAAATTGAAAAACTTCAAACAGAAGAAGATCAGATAAATGCTCTGCTGCAAGCTAATACTTCTGCTTCATCAGATCTTGTCGTGGCCAGCGTTAGTAATACATTCCAGGCAAAAGACATTGGATTTGTCAGCTATGAAGAAACTCTTAGTACACTTAATTCTACAGCAAGTGTGTCATCCGGCAAAAATATTAGCGAAAAAACCGATACAACAAATATTCTTAAATCAATTCAATATAGTGATAATTATAATACGGAAGTTCAACAAAAAATCATCGAAGGAGGTATTCAGTTACTTGTAAACTGGCTTGATGATTATATTAATAATTATGACGAAAGAGTTGCCGAAGGAAAGGCAAATGGTGAGTCTGAAGTTAAGTTGTCATTTTTATTAAGATTACGTAAATCAATCGAAAATTGTGATTTCCCGATAGGTTTTGGAAACGATGAATATTTTCAGGAATCGTCCGAGGACGGCTATGTTGTTCTCGGGGCATATTCAAGTGCTTATAACACTTCATACTATCTAAATCCGGAAGATCATGCCAATGAAAATGTCGGGGCTCTACAGCAGACAAACAGGAGCATTATTTTTAATGCAAGCGTCTTTATGATTGATCGCCCTTATACAAATGAAACACAATTGAGAAATGCTATAAATAACGGTGAATTTGATTATTTATTTGAAGACGATATTACACAGGCAGATATAAATGAGGCTTACGCCGCAATGGTTTTGGCATCAGATGAGGTTTATTATAATTTTTCATCTGCTTATTTTGCCTCAATTCTTGCCCATGAGCTTATCCACTCAACACATATTACAAATGAAGTCGTTACTTATAATACTTGCGAAATGATTGAAGATGATTTTAGAGATCAGATTATTTCTGCAAACTGGAGTTCTTCAACACAAGTTGCGGTTGACCAGATTTTTATGGATCTGAACTTAAATCAATTAACTTATGGAGATATATACCTTCCAACCGGCGATGGAGGCGGATTATCTTTTCACGATTTAGAGGCTTATGACGAGGACGCTGATCCTTATAAAGATAGTGTATTAGAGCATGGCCATGAAGAAAATATGGCATATAATGAAGATACGCTTAGGGAAGATGGTACAATTGCTTATAAAGGTTATGCAAACTTTACAACCGGCAATACGCTTGAAGATGACATAAAAGAACTATTAAACTTCATTGTCTAAATCTCAGAAACTCTATTGGTGGATATAGATAATAGTCTCTGGTTTTCTTTTATTAAAAAATTCTTTCCGGGTTTAATTTCTATAAAATCCCAGGCAAGCGGTTGATTAAATTCCCAATTTTCGCAAGCATAATAATCCGTATTTATATTGTATTTTTTTGCGGATTGTTTATAAGCTCCGAGTTTCCCGCCGTTTCTGTAAACATCTTCAACAAAATCACCCAGATTTTGGTCTCCGCGTGACAAAACGGCCTGCCAGTAATCCCATTTTGCACTTGATACACCAGCCTTAATCCCTATTTTATGCATTTCTTTTTTTATATATTCGCTTTTTTCTTCAAGCAATTTTGTCTTTTCTCGGCCGCACCACTGAAACGGAGTATTTGGCTTTGGGATAAAGGTTGAAAAACCAAATGAAATGTCGAAACCTTTGTATAGATCCTTAATTTCTTTTGCGAGCATAATCATTTCATTTAGGTCATCATAATTTTCCGTTGGAAGTCCGAGCATTCCGTAAAATTTAAAGCCCTTTAATCCGCAATCCTTGGCAATTTCAACGGCTTTAAATATTTGATCTTTTGTCAGATTTTTATTAATAACTTTTCTTAACCGCTCACTCCCTGCCTCAATAGCAAGTGTTACGTTTCTTTGTCCACAGGCTACCAGAGTATTCATTATTTCCGGAGTGATTGCATCTACACGCAGTGACGAAACACTCATTTCTATTTTATTACCGTTTTGTATCTTTTTATGCACATAATTGCATATTTCTGCAAAATTAGGATGAGCACTTAATTGTGCACCCAGCAGCGCAATTTTATTAGTATATTTTAAACCTAGTTCAATGGTATTTATCAAGTCTTCATACGGCATAAACCTGAACGGAAGGTTAAGATATGAGGCAAGACAAAATCCGCATCTGTTTGAGCAGCCTCTTGCGGCCTCCATTATAAAAGTGTTTGGGAAAAAGGCTTTTTTGCTCAGAACCGGCGTGTAAATACATTCATCTAATCGTTTGGTTAGTTTAGCTACACTTTTATTTATTTGCGGAACATATACCCCTTCTACTTCAGATATCAGATTTAATAATTCTTTTTTATTCAAATGTTTATTTTGGGTGTAGAGGTTTATAACTTTTAGGTTTGCCTCTTCACCGTCTCCTATAATGAAAAAGTCAAAAAAGTCCTCATATGGAGTTGGGTTGGCTGTTACAACCGGCCCGCCTGCAAATATTAGCGGAAATTTTTCTTGACGTTCAGATTTTCTTATAGGAATATTCTGCTTTTCAAGTATTGAGAAAATATTTATAAAATCTGTATCAAATGTGAAAGAAAATCCTGCTAAATCAATATCTTCTGCATTAAAGTGTGTTCTTTGGGTATCAGTATAGACCCGTTCTATATTAATATTTTCCAATTCGTCAATAGTTTTAAACAGCCACAGATACCCTAATGATGAAAGTGCAAATGCTTCCGGCCCCGGAAATATCATCCATATATTTGCCTCTGCTTTTTTTTTAGTTTTGGGCATGTAGAGAAGAATTTCTGTATTATTCATTCTTGGCCTCGGTTTTTTCGTTCATTGGCTTTAGGTAAAGTTCATCAATTAAAACGCAAACAGTTGCGGCGATTGCCGGAGATAAAATTACGCCCCAAAAACCAAGGAACTGTTGGGCAAGAAATAAAGCTAAAAAAATCATTAGCGGATGTAATTCCATCCATTTCCCAAACACAATCGGGCGTACAATATAGTTTGATAATTGCTGAACTATTAAGAACAGAGCAAAAATCAGCAGACCTTTTCCTAAACTGAACGGATATGCAACAAGGAATATTATGCCCAATGCAATTGTAGGCCCTGCTATTGGTACAATATCTAAAATCCCGGTTATAAGCCCAAGCAAAAGGGAATAATCAACTCCAAGGAATATTAAAAATATCATGGTCATCAGGCCAACTGCGGCCATTGAAAGAATTTGGGCGCTGACATATCCGCCGACTTTGCTGCTTATAGTTCTTAATATATTATTTGCTTTTTCCTTTATGTCCTGAGGAAAAAATTCAAGAAATTTATTACGAAGATGCTCTTTATCCTCAAGGAGGTAATATACAATCATCATTAATGCAACTGCTATCACTGCAACTTCAAACAGTCCAAGGGTTATACTCCAGGATTGGTTTACAAGGTTTCCGGCTATGTCGTTTTTGTTTGCCAATATGCTATCGAATGTTACAATGTCAGAGAGTTTTTTTCCGAATATTGTAGTTGAGTTAATATATGCTATGAGCGCGCTAACCTTTTGAGGAATGTTCATTAAAAATGTTTTAACTTCCTTAAAAGTCATAATCAGTACTGGTAAAAATAGTGCAAATATTGCAATACAGCTTACTAAAACCGCTATTAATGAAGCAAGTTTTCTTCCCATATATTTTTCCATTTTTATAACATATGGATTTAGCGCGCATGCTATTACAAATGCCGCAAAAAATAACAGCAGTATGTTTACAATCTTCGGTATGATAAGCAGTAATGCGACAACAAGTATTATAAAAATAATGTTTTTGTATGTTAAAATCCTTTTTAGCATATATCCCTCTCTTTATTTAAGTGTATTTTACCAGAAAAAAGTTATTAGTAAAGTAAATGGTCGGTTAATTAATTTTGTAAACTTTTGTTACTTTTTATTTTTTTATGGCAATTTTAGAGAACAAAATTTCTTTTTATATATAAGGTTAGTTAAAGGTTACTTATAGGTAGGTAAATTATGATTAGTGCTGTTACTTTAGGTAAAGTATGGAATTATGCAAAACGTGGTTTAAAAATGGCTCCGGATTTCGCTTTAGGAACTGGCGGAGAAGTTTTTTGCAATACTTTAAAGTCTTCAATTAAAGGGACAAAAAATTCAGCCGGCAAGTATGTTGGCGGTACCGGATATAAAAATTTAGGAAGTAAAATTAAAGATGCTTTTATCGCTTCAGAAAATCATAATAAAGTGTTGATTAATCAGGAAGGCGGATTTTTCAAAGCGATGTGGAAAAATATAAAGAATATTTTTCCTGATGCAAGAACTGCCTGGAAAACCGGAGGAGATGCTGCAAAGGCTGCTGGTAAGTCAGGTCTTTGGGGTAGTGTTAAAGGTGTAGGAAAATCCCTGGCAGGAAAAATGCCTTTAATAGGTTCATTACTTTTTCTTGCAACTGAACTCCCGAATATTGCGACAGCAACTTGGGAAGGCGGTTTGGTAACAGGTGCCGGTGAAGTTGTAAAAGCTGGGGCAAGAGCAGCCGGCGGTGTTGTTGGTTTTGCTTTAGGTGCTGCTTTATGTCCGGTTTGTCCTTTCCTTGGCGGTATTGTCGGCGGTATGCTTGGTGATATGTTAACAAGTTTGGTTGTTGGAAAAAGCTATACTGCACAGAAGAACGATATGAAAAAAGAAGCAAAAGAAGAAATTGCTCAAGCTAAAGGCGGTTTTGATACCGGATCTACCAACCCGATTGCTAACGGTGGTATGTCGGCTGACCAGTATATGTTGTATCAGTTACAGCAGGCTTATTTAAGTAATCCGCAATTGTTCGCACAAAATCTTGCTGCCGGTGGAGTTGGCCTTGACACAAAATCTTAAAATATACGTCTAAATTAAATAATACGTTTAAATCCGGTAACTCTAATGGTTCTGTTGCCGGATTTTTCTTCTTAATTTTTCTTTACATTTGTGTAAAACTGGTAATTTTTTTGACCTGAAAATACTTTATATATTTACAAGGGGAAATTTTTAATACGGGGAAAATATGTCACGCCACGAGTATTTGAATAATTTATCAAAATTAGCGTTAACTGTTAATACAGTAGCTTTAAATAATGATTATATGTCTTTTCAGGAAGGCGTTATTATACAAGGTGCCATTGGAACCGGACTTGGCCTTGCGGGCGCTGGTGCCTCGAAAGTTAAGGATATTTTTTCAAAAGACAAATCCGCTAAAATTAGGAATTTACGTAAAAAAGTTGAAATACGTCAGCTAAAGGGGACAAATCCCGCCCAAACTCTAAAAAATGCATGGCGTTATGAAACAATTCAGGGATATGAAAGAAAACTTCCGCCTGAAAAAAGATTTGATTTAAGAGAATATAACGTGCTTTCTGACAATAAACGATTAAAATATAAAAAAAATGTTTTTAAATCCGCTTATTACGATGAAGCAAGACGCCTTTTGAAAGAAGCAAAAGGCCTAAGAGGTAAAGAGCAGGCTAAAAAGCTTAAGGAATTTGAAAAGGCCTTTGCAAAAGCAAAACTTGAAGCATATAAAGCGAAATTTAACGGGAACTTAAAACCTGCCAAATTTACAGGTAAACTTTCAAACGGAGTAAAAACGGTTACCGGTGTGCGGGCCGGAAATACTGCATTAAAAATATTGTCTGCAAATTCATCTAAAATTCGTGCTGCATCAAAGTTTGTAAAGGGAAATGCCGCATTTAGTTTAATTTCAGTTGCTGCTGATTATGATAAGTTTGTGCTGACTAAAGAAAAGGTTGGTACAAAGGCTATGCAAAAAGAAATTTTAAAATCAACCGGAGTAGCTGTTGCTGAAAGTGTTGGCTTTATGGCAGGTATGAAAGCTGGAGCGGCATTGGGTACTGCTATTGGAACTGTTGTTCCGGGCGTGGGCAATGTTGTTGGATGCGTTGCCGGAGCTATAATCGGCGGACTTCTCAGCTGGGGAATTGGTAAAGCCGCTCATTCAATGATGGGAAAAAGTGAGCTTCAAAAATATGATGAAGAGCAGGCGGAATTGGCCGCACTTAAAGCTGAACATAACCAACAGTCTGCGGCTAATCTTATATCTCGTGCTGCCCAAAAAATAGAAAATGATACTTTGGTCTTAAATTCGGCCGGTTCCAGTCCTGAAATTGATGCTCAGCTTGCAGAATTAGATGCGTTAAAGGCTGATTATGAACTTGTTTTGGGTGAATTTCTTGAAAAAAATCCAGAAGTAAGAGCTGAATACGAACGCCTCCTGCTTGAGCAAGAGCAAGACCAGGAATAGAATTTGTTTTTCTATCGGGAATTTTGTCAAAGACCTCAGGCAAAAAGAAAGCGCTATTAGTCGTGAGATTTGATTTACCCTTTCGGGACTTAAAACGAATTTTCTTTAGATGTAGGTTGTGGTTTGTCCCTGAGGGACTTCCCTATAACGCTTCGCTGTGTGGGACGCATAGAGAAAAGGTCGATAAAAAATTTCCCATGTCATCCTGAACTCGCAGCTCCTCTTGTTGCCGACGAAAAGGAGGCTTACAAGGGAGGGTGCTCGCAGAGTATTTCAGGATCTAGCCACCGTTAAAAATATTCAGACCAACAACATGAACTGGGACTTAATATTTTTAGTCACAAAAAG
>CALUYU010000013.1 GCA_944325075.1 Candidatus Gastranaerophilales bacterium | reverse complement strand
CAGACTGCAATACAGATAAACGGAAATCCTGTGGTGACATATTTGTAGACATAAACGGAACAGCAGCCCCAAATACATATGGCCGTGATATATTTTATTTTTGGGTATTTAAGGATCGTATATTGCCGATGGGATATGCTGAAGATAGATATAAGTTTGAAGACTTATGTTCCAGAACAAGCAATGGCCAAAGTGCCAATGGTTATGCTTGTACAGCCTGGGTAATCTTTAATGAAAATATGGATTACTTAAAGTGTGATGGCTTAAGCTGGAGTGGTAAGCATAAATGCAAATAACACATTTTATACTGATAAAAAGGCAATTGTCTCTGGCAATTGCCTTTTTCTATATTTATAAATAGATCCGGCTTTTTTAATTTTTTAGTGTTTTTATAACTCTGCACGGGTTCCCAACTGCGACGGAATTTGACGGAATGTCTTTGGTTACAACACTTCCTGCTCCGATTACTGTATTATCACCTATTGTTACCCCGGGCAGCACTGTAACATTCCCGCCGATCCATACGTTGCTGCCAACTGTAATTGGTTTTGCTGATTCAATTAAAGTAGCACGTTCTTCAGCTAATATTGGATGTATAGCTGTATAAAAACCGCAATTAGGCCCTATTAATACTTTATCCCCAAATGTTACAGGGGCACAGTCAAGAATAACACAGTTGTGATTAATGTAAAATCCTTTACCCGCCGTTATGTTATATCCATAGTCACAAAAGAAATTTGATTCTATTGCTATATCATCTTCACACTTTCCGAAAAGTTCTTTAAGTATTTCTTTTCGTTCCTCCGGTTTTGTATTTGGAAGGCTGTTAAACTTATAACACAATTCTTTTGCTCGTGTTCTTTCTTGGGTTAGTTCGTCAGTAATTGGAAAATAATCTTCCCCCGCTATCATTTTTTGCTTTTCACTTTGCATAGAATTTTTTCTCCTATTTATATTTTAATTTTAGCATAAGCAAAGTAGAAAAATTATTCGAAATAAACTATCTTAATCCAATGTTTTCTTGGATATTTGTTATATAACTCCGTCCTTCTCATTCATCTTCCCCCCCCCAAAAAAAAAACGACGGTTTTAAACCGTCATTCTTATTTTTCGAGGTTGTATTAATTTTATCCAATAACATCCAGCCTGCGAGCAAGATGTGATGTCCCTTGTGTAATACCTTCTGAATCATTTGCCCTTGGATGAGTCAATGAATAATTTTTAGACGTAAATGCTAAAAATTTCGGAGCAGTTACAGCTTGTTCTGGAGTTGTAACTATTCCCTGCCCCGCTTGGGCTCGTCTTAAATCATATACATTTAATGCACCTATTGCTGAAAGTGGCGGCATAATTTTTACCCCTTAATTTTTCCTTACATATATATAAAAAATTTGTAACACGAAAAATTGCTCAAATTTGAGTAATTTTTAAGAAATATTAAGTATTGCCGCATATTATTGCAAATAAAGCTTTTATCCAAGCAGATCCAGTGAACGCCCCAAAACCGGACTTCCTTCAACTGACGGATAATTCGGAGTGTAAGTTTTTCCGGTAAAGAAGTTTACTCCGGCTGTTCGCTGCTGCTGGTTATTTCTGTTGTTTGATTTTTCATCCAAGCTTACAGGCTGCACTCTGTAGATTTGCTGAGCCTGAATTGCTTTAACCGATTCCAACATCTTGACCTCTTGATTTTGCTCTCTTCTCTTATATAAAAACGTATTTTAGCGTACTTTTTCAAATTCTGTAAATTTTGTTACATTCTTAATAATTCTTTTATCTGACTTCCTTCTGCAAAAACATTACACTTTTGGCTAATTTAATCGGATAAAATTATTTTTATAATGGATACGTATATAACCGGAAAGGATGTGTTGTAAATATGGAAAAGGAAAAAGAAACTTTAAAGGAAAAGGCCGAACATGCAGCTGAAAAAATTAAAGAAAAAGCTGAAGATGTGAAAGAAGATGTCAAAGAAGGTATGACAAAAGCTAAGGATAAGGTCAACGATATAAAAGAAGACATCAAGGCTAAAGCAGAAAAGGCTCATGAAAAAGCTGAAATGAAAAAAGAGGAAAAGAAAGAAAAGGAAGATAAGAAAAATATTGCCTAAATCCTCTTTTCACTCAAATAGTGAGGAAAGCAGGCGGCGGTCATTTTGACCGCCGCCTTGCAAATAATAATTATTTATTTAAAACTGCCCGCTTATTCTATGCTTATAGTGTTAATGAACAAAATTATTGATCGCTTTCGTGATGATCATTATCTTTCATTAATTTTGCAAAGTCTGAAGGTTTGATACTTTGGACAAATTTTTTGAACTCCTGGGCTTCTTCCTCGTCCTTTGCCGTATCAGTAGAAACTGAGCCGTTAGATATAACATTTGCGGTAACATAAATTGGTGCATCCACACGTATTGCAAGTGCTATCGCGTCTGACGGACGGGAATCTATTTCTAACACTTCATCGTTTTGGTTTCTTAGGTATAAAGTTGCGTAATATGTATCCTTTTCAACATCATTTATTTCTATTTTTTCTAACTTATATCCTGTCTTTTCAATTACGTTAATAATTAAGTCGTGGGTCATTGGACGTGATACGCTTAAATTTTCTATTTTTCTGATTATTGCGCTGGCTTCGGCCGATCCAATCCAGATTGGGAGAGCTTTTCTGTTTTCTTTATCATGCAGAACTACAATTGGTGAACCGGTTCTTGTATCAAGGGCTATGCCCATTACTTTCATTTCTATCATATTATTGTTACCTTTCAATTCAATTTTAATTACATTATAATATTAAAATTTATTATTGTAAATTTTACGGGCAAAGTGCTTCCCAATCAGGTTCTTCATCATCTTCTCCTGGTTCTTTTATGTGTTCACCGCTTTCAAGCATCACTGTCAGGATTAATTTTAGCTGTTTTTTGTAATTTTCACGAGCCTTTTCGACTGTTCTTGCGCAGAAACAAAAACTTGGGATTTCCTCTATCATTATGTAATGATAAAGTTTCCCTTCAAAATCCAAATCTTCACCTTCAATTAATGTCCAATTAAGGTTTAGGTAATAATCCAAATCTTTATTCATTAATTTATTCACCAATAGAATTCTCGCTCAGAGGCTGCGTAATCATTATTCCGTCTCCGCCGATTACATCAGCCTGTTTACCGTCAATATAGAGATATGCCGGTTTATCTGTGTTTCTTACAACCGTTTTGATAAGCTGGAACAGTCTTTTGTAAACGCTGTCAGTACCTCCGCCGTATACAAATCCTGAGGATAAATCAATTATAATTTTATCTGCCTGATCATATACATGCAGTACAGTTGTTGATGTCGGCACTTCAGAATAAATTCCCTTAGTTTTTTCATTCTGTTTAGGCCCCATTATTAATGAAGTTAGCGCAAATCTTAGTTTATCTCCGTCAATGTCTTTATCATATTCTCTCTTTACAACTTTATAAACTTCTTCTCCGGTATCGCTTTTGCCTATAAAGACGATTGGCACATATTCTTTAGGCTCTTCAGTAACTTCTGGATCTTGTTGTGCATCTTTGTTGTCTTGTGGAATTTCTGCAACTACGCCCGGCTGCTCTTCATTAGAAGGCATTGCCGGCATTAGAACTTTAATACCTACCAATATTGAGATTACGACAATTACTATTCCGGATATTGCCAATACTATTTGCTGCTGATTTTTGTTCATTTTTAAATCCTTTTTATTGCGGTGTTACAACATCTTTATCTATGGTAATAATTCCACTAACATTAACTTTGTTATTGTTAATATTTATTTCTTTTACTTGCATGTCTGCATATTTATTGTCAAACAAGTTCATGGAAAATTCAAGTGGATTTAAGTAATTGATTATCATTGCAAGTTTGTTTACATCAAATTTAAAGTTTTCTGTAACAACATTTGCGTCATCCAGTATTATTTCTCCGTTCCTAACTTTCATATCTGTTTGTACGATTATATCCTTTTTGATATTTAGCAGCGGAACAGATATATTCATAATATAAAATAATTTGTTGCCGGTTATTTTGGCAGATGAAGAAACAATATTAAACAGTTTATAGGTATTTCCGATACTGTTAACTTTTCGTATCATTTCACCGTATACGCTGTTGTTCATTGTATTGTTTAAATCATCTTCCGTAAATGTAACCGCATATGCCATGCCAAAGTTTTCTTTAAAAGTTGTTGTCTTTAATTTGTTGTTTACTTCTATATAATTGTAATCACAAATTGTTTTCAGATGAATAAAGGAAGCATAAATTCCATCTGTTACGGTGTTTTCACCGGTTATTTCAAGCGATTTAAATTTCCCGGATTTAAGTGCTGATAAGTTGTATGATTGCAAGTTAACTTTGTACTTCCCTTCAGAGTCTTTTTTTATCTGCCTTGTAAGTATAATATTGGCAATTTTCTCAGAAAAAAAGTTCATTCCGGTAATATTGCTTATTGAAACTCCGCTGTCGTATGGATTTTGCGGACATTGAAACGAACCGCAGTCTATGGCGCTTGCCGGATATACACTCGTTAGCAGAATTCCAAGAATTAATAACATCTTTTTCATATTACAAAAACACCTTTTTAACCTTAATTTTTTCTCCGTCGAGCTGACCTATTGCATCGACATGATTATTATAAACCAAAATTATAAAATCACCACTTTTTATTTCTTTAACACTTTTATTAATCGGAAGTCCGTGGAAGATTTTTTCTCTTTCTTCTGCTGTAATCTCTATTTTTTCCAGGGGTAAAACTTCTATAGGATTTATAATTAAATTTTTCACAAATTCTTCGGCTCCGTCATTTATTGTAAATTTACGGTATTTTTCGCTGCCGGTATTTTCTTCAATAGTAATCGGAAGTTTCATTGCTGTTTCCACCCGGAACTTTCCGGCTTTGGTTCTTATCAGGCGGATTAAATGCCCGCAGCAGCCTAATAATTCTCCCAAATCATTTGCAAGAGATCGTATATAGGTTCCCTTAGAGCAGTCTACAAGAATTTTTGCTGTTTGTTTTTCTTCATTAAAATCTTTTAGTTCCAGGTTGAATATTGTAACTTTGCGCTTGGTTATTTCTACTTTTTCTCCCTTACGGGCGTATTCATAGAGTTTTTTCCCGTTAACTTTTATTGCTGAATATACTGGCGGTAACTGAAAAATTTCTCCCTCAAAATTTTTTAAAGCTGTTTGAACTTCTTCTTTGCTAACTTTTTTATTGCTTGTTTGGGTAACCTCGCCTTCGGTATCATATGTGCTTGTAGAGGTACCAAATTGTACTTCGGCTATATATTCCTTGTCATCATCAAGATATTCTATTAATCTTGTTGCCTTTCCTATACATACCGGCAAAACTCCTTCTGCAAAAGGATCAAGGGTTCCGGTGTGTCCTATTTGTTTAATTTTTAAAATTTTACGGAGAATATTTACCACATCATGCGATGTCATTCCACAAGGTTTATATATGTTTAAAATCCCAAACATTGGAGCTTTAGATTTCTCCTTTTGATATTTTGTTAATTATTTCGTTAACTTTTGAGCCTTTTTCAAGAGAGTCTGTATATACAAATTTTAATTCAGGCGTTAATCTGAGTCTAATTCTTTTCCCAACTTCATATCTTATTTTCGGTGTGCTTTTTTCAATTATTTCTTTTGTTTTATTTATTTGCTCGTCTGAGCCTAAAACACTATAGATAACTTTTGCAAAAGAATTATCACTCGCAACTTCTACATCTACTATTGATACTACTCCGGCAAGACCTCTGATTTCTTTTCTTAGAATTTCAGAAATATCGCGCATTAATTCTTTTCTTACCCGTTCATTTCTTAAAGTCATAATCATCTCCTTAGCGAAATTAATTATACAATAAAAAGTCTCATTTTTAATCACCGTTAATAATTTATTTTGGATAATATTGAATAACTTTTAGGTTTATTATCTTTTTACGGAGCCGGTGTTCAACAAAGTCTCCATTTCTCTCTCTCTGGCCTTTACGGCTTATGTTTATAAACTTTGTCTTTCGACCTCTTCTGTTGTAGATACTTCAATAATATCGCCAACTTCAATATCATTCCATTTTGCAAAAGATATTCCGCATTCAAATCCTTGTGCAACTTCTTTTACGTCATCTTTAAATCGTTTCAGTTGATCAATTGTGCCTCTAAAAATAGTTTCTCCGTTTCTAATCAAAACAGCATTTTTAGATCTTACAATTTTCCCTTCTGTAACGTAACAGCCGGCAATTTTTGTGGTTTTACCGATTGTAAATACTTGTCTTACTTCAGCTTTACCAAGTTCAACTTCCTTAACTTCCGGTTCAAGCAACGATAACATTGTTTTTTCCATATCTTCAAGAATTTGGTAAATGATATCGTATTTCTTAATAGTTACACCTTCTTTTTCGGCTGCGGCAAGTGCATTTGCATCTTCCTTAACAGTAAATCCTAAAATTAACGCTCCGGAAGCAGAGGCCAGCATTACATCAGCCTCGGAAATGTCTCCGACTCCAACGTGTATGATTTTTGTTTTAATTTCTTTTGAATCTAATTGTGCAATCGCTTGTGAAACAGCTTCTGCCGAACCGTGAGTATTAGCTTTAATAATTAAATTTAATTGAGGAATATCATCTTCTCCGGCGGCGGCTTCACGTCTGATATGAGCCGGAAGAAGTGCTTCTAATCGTTTATTGCGTTCTTTTTCTTTTCTCTTTTCAACGATTGCCTTCATTTCTTTTTCATTTTTTACAACTTCAAACTTGTCGCCGGCTTGTGGAACCTCTGTTAAACCAAGGATTTCTACCGGGGTGGACGGTTCAGCTTTTTGAATTCTTTCGCCGCTGTCTGAAAGCAGGGCTCTTACACGGCCGCAAGCTGTGCCCACCACAACGCAATTTCCAATTCTTAATGTCCCGTTTTGAACAAGTAATGTTGCAACCGGCCCTTTACCTTTGTCGAGGTTTGCTTCAATTACAACGCCTGATGCTTCAGCTTTTGGATTTGCTCTAAGATCCTGAACATCTGCAACAAGAAGGATATATTCAAGTAATTCATCAATCCCGGTTCCTTGAAGTGCGGAAACTTTTACGGTTATGGTATCACCGCCCCATTCTTCAGGAACAAGTCCGTGTTCTGTAAGCTGCTGTAAAATTTTATCAGGATTGGCTCCCGGTTTATCAATTTTGTTAACAGCAACAATAATCGGTACATCCGCTGCTTTTGCGTGATTTATAGCTTCAATTGTCTGAGGCATAATCCCGTCATCTGCGGCTACTACAAGAATTGCTATATCTGTTGCTTTTGCTCCGCGGGCACGCATTTCCGTAAACGCTTCGTGGCCCGGAGTATCAACAAATACAATCTTTTTCTCTTTATTGTTATCAAGATAAACTGTATACGCACCTATTGATTGTGTAATACCGCCAACTTCCGTTGCTACAATTTTGTGCTTTGAGGCACGGATGCTGTCAAGAAGAGTTGTTTTACCGTGGTCAACGTGGCCCATAATACTTACTACCGGGGCACGTTTTTTCAACAATTTCTTATCGACTTCTGTAAGAGCCTTTTTCTCTTCTTCTTTTTCCAATTCTTCTTCTATATATGCATCAAGATCTTCTTCTAATACTTCAAGATTATATTCTGCGCATATTTTTTTGATAACATCAACATCTATAAGCTGGTTTACTGTAGCCATAATTCCATTCATCATAAGGAATTTTACTATTTCGGCCGGAGTATGTTTAATTTTTTCGGAAAGCTCACTTATAGTCATCGCATGCGTTACTACAATTTGTGTAACAGCTTCTACATCTTCTTCTTTGTGGCTTCTTTTCTTATGCTTTTGAGCTGCAGCTTTTTCGAGTGAAATCCGTTCTTGTTCTTCTTTTTTATTAAACTCTTTATCTTTTTTATGAGCATTATTTGTGCTGCGTTTTTTAGAAGAACCTTTTGATTCGTAAATTTCCTGGGAAATTATATGCCGCTGTATTGGTTTTTTAGGGCCGTCTCCGGACTTTTCCGGCCGTTTAGGCTTATCTGAGCCTTCTGTTTTTTCATTTTTCTGGTAAGGTTTATGAAACTTTTCTCCGGATTTAGGGGCGAACTTTTTACCTTCTTCTGATTGTGTTCCGGTTGTTTTAGGCTGAACTATAACCGGAGTATTAGGGGCTGGTTTCACCGGCCGTCTTACTATTTCTAATCTTGATTTTGGTTTAACGATTTCAATACGGGGTTTTTCAGGTTCTTTTTTTACCGGTTCTTTTTTTTCTTCTGCCTCAATCGGTTCTTTTTTTTCTGCTTCTTTTGATTTTTTTACAATAAAAGCTTTGGGTTTAGCCGGTTTTACTTCTTTTTCACCGTTTGCTATAAATTCTTTTATGCGTCTTACCTGATCCGGTGTAAGAGTGCTTGAATGAGTTTTACCTACAATAGAAATTTTTGATAGTTTTTCTATCAATTCTTTATTTGTTAAATTCAATTCTTTTGCTAATTCATTTATTCTTATTGTATCATAACTCATTTATTAATTTCCCTTTCAATTCCGGGTCAACCGGCGATTTTAAAATCTTTTGCAATTTATTTTTCTTAAAAACGTTTTCAATACAAGATTTATTATAACAAAGATATGCGGATCTGCCAAATATTCTTGAATTCCCGTTTATAACAAGGGTGTTGGACGAATGTTCTTTGGTAATTTTTATTAAATCTTCCCGATTAGTCAGCTTACCGCATCCAACACACTTTCTTTCTATCATAAACCATCCTTATCTTATTTTTATTCCACCTGGGCCAGTTTTTCGAGTTTAAGCTTTTGGTCATACTCCATAAGGAGTTTAATTAACTCATCCAGATCCCCGTCAATTACGGTCCAGACATTAAGGTTGTGATTCAGCCTGTGATCTGTAAGCCTGCCTTGTGGAAAATTATAAGTCCGGATACGTTCACTGCGGTCTCCTGAACCTACCTGGGATCTTCTTAGATCTGTTATTTCCTGCATTTGTTTTTGAACTTCCATATCATAAAGTTTTGCTTTTAAGATTTGGAGAGCTCGTTCTTTGTTTTGCAGCTGGGAACGTTCTTCTGTACAGAAGATCATAATCCCTGTTGGTTTATGGAATACGCGTGCTGCTGTTTCAACTTTATTGACGTTTTGACCGCCGGCACCGCCGGAACGTGCCGTTGTAATTTCCACATCATTCATGTTAAGTTCAACCTCAACGTCATCAACTTCAGGCATAACAGCTACAGTTGCGGTTGAAGTGTGGACTCGTCCCTGGGACTCTGTTGCAGGAACTCTTTGTACGCGGTGAACACCTGACTCATATTTTAATTGTGAGTATACAGCATCACCTTTAATTGAGATAATAACTTCAGAGACGCCTCCCGCTTCACAGTCGGTTTTGCTCAATATCTGAGTTTGCCAGCCTTTTTTGTCAGCATAGCGCAGATACATTCTCATTAGATCGCCTGCAAAAATATTTGCTTCATCACCGCCTGCGCTGCCTCTGATTTCCAGCATAATATCTTTATCATCCATAGGGTCGCGGGGAAGAAGAAGAACTTTCATTTTTTCTTCAAATTCCGGAATTTTTGCTTCATTTGCTTCTATTTCCGATTTTAGAAAAGCACGCATTTCATCATCTGATTCAGAGTGAAGCATTTCTTTTGCGTCTGCAATTGCATCCGTTGTTTTTTTCCATTCGTAATAAAGGTGAACGGTTTCTTCCATTGATTTTCTCTGTTTTGATAAATCCCTGAATCGTTTATAGTCTTGAATTACGGTGGGATCAGAAAGTGTATTGCCTAATTCAATATATTTCTTTTCTATTTGTAAAATTTTATCTAACATATCTTTCATACTTATGAGTATAACAAGAACATGATTTTTTTCAAATGGATTATTAATAAATGTGATAGTATCTCTTAATTTTTTTAGTTCGTTAAAAGTCTCCGGATTTTTCTTGCAAAAAAGTAATATTCGGCTTATAATTATGTTCATATTTTGAAAGGAGAGTTTGTGTATGAAGGGAATAGTGCTTGCAGGAGGTGCCGGAACCAGGCTTTATCCGTCAACAATGGCCGTTTCCAAGCAGCTTTTGCCTATTTATGACAAGCCGATGATATATCATCCGATATCTGTTTTAATGCTTGCAGGAATTCGGGAAATCTTGATTATATCTACTCCTCATGATCTTCCTAATTTTAAGAAACTTTTAGGCGACGGTTCGCAATTCGGTGTAAAGTTTTTTTATAAGGAACAGCCCCGCCCTGAGGGTTTGGCACAAGCATTTTTGCTGGGCGAGGATTTTATTGATAAAGAGCCTGCCGCACTAATTCTTGGTGATAATATTTTTTATGGTTCCGGGTTCTCCGGCATGCTGAAGAATGCGGCCGGTTGTGTTAAAAACGGAGGTGCTGTTATTTTTGGCTATCCGGTAAAAGATCCGGAAAGATTTGGTGTTGTTGAGTTTGGAGCTTCCGGGGAGGTTCTTTCATTAGAAGAAAAACCTGAAAAGCCAAAATCTCATTATGCTGTTACAGGGTTATACTTTTATGATAATAAAGTCTGTGAGTACGCAAAATCACTTACTCCATCGGCCCGCGGTGAACTTGAGATAACTGATTTGAATAATATATACCTGAAACAGGGCGGCTTAAAGGTTGAACTTTTTGGCCGGGGTTTTGCCTGGCTTGATACCGGAACACATGATTCTATGCTGCAAGCAAGCCAGTATGTCCGGACTATAGAAGAAAACCAGGGAATTAAAATTGCTTGTTTGGAGGAAGTCGCATACAGAATGGGGTATTTATCCAAAGATGATTTATCTTCAATAGTTGCAAAATACAATAATAACGAGTATTATAATTATATTAAACGAATAATAAGGGAGTAGTATGAAGCGTATTCTTGTTACAGGCGGCGCAGGGTTTATTGGCAGCCACTTATGTGAAAGACTTTTAAATGAAGGTAATGAAATAATTTGTTTGGATAATTTTTTTACCGGTTCAAAAGATAACATCAGACATCTTTTGCATAACGATCACTTTGAACTCGTCAGGCATGATATTACAAAAGAATATTATGCAGAAGTTGACCAGATTTATAACCTTGCTTGTCCTGCAAGCCCGCCGCATTACCAGTATAATGCTATAAAGACAATCAAGACTTCTGTTTTAGGGGCTATGTATATGCTTGGACTTGCAAAACGCTGCAATGCAACAATTTTGCAGGCGTCTACAAGTGAAGTTTACGGCGATCCGAAAGTTCATCCCCAAAAAGAAGATTATTGGGGAAATGTTAACCCGATAGGAATAAGAAGCTGCTATGATGAAGGAAAACGCTGTGCTGAAACATTAATGATGGATTATCATCGTCAAAACGCTGTTGATACAAGAATTGTCAGAATTTTCAACACATATGGGCCTAATATGGCAATGAATGACGGACGGGTTGTTTCTAATTTTATTATCCAGGCTTTGCAGGGAAAAGATATTACTATATACGGAGACGGTTCGCAGACAAGGTCTTTCTGTTATGTGTCGGATCTTGTTGACGGAATGATTAGGATGATGAATAATCAAGAGCATTTCATTGGCCCGGTAAATTTAGGTAATCCTTCTGAGCGGACTATTCTAGAGTTTGCAGAACTTATTATTAAGCTTACAAATTCAAATTCGAAAATAGTATACAAGCCTTTACCTATGGATGATCCGGTAAGGCGTAAACCTGATATTTCTCTTGCAAAAGAAAAACTTGGATGGACGCCGGTGGTTGATATTGAAGCAGGTTTGAGCAAAACTATTGAATATTTTGATAGAAAAATCAGGGAGAACTGTTAATGAAAGTCTGTGTAATCGGTACCGGATATGTAGGGCTTGTTGCGGGTGCTTGTCTTGCGGAAATGGGTAATGACGTAATTTGTGTTGATAATAATCTTGAAAAATTAGAAAAATTGCGTCATGGAATTATTCCTATATACGAACCGGGGCTTGAAGATTTGATTAAATCTAATGTAAATGAGAACAGACTTCATTTTTCTTCTGATCTTGATGAAGGGGTTAAGAAGTCTCTGATTTGCTTTATTGCGGTCGGAACTCCACAGGGTGAGGACGGTTCGGCTGATTTACATTATGTTAAGCAGGTTGCCGAAAGTATCGGAAAGTCTATTAACGGATATAAAATTATTGTTGATAAATCGACTGTTCCGGTTGGAACGGCAGAAATCGTTGCGGATATTATAAGGTCGCATACTAATGAGGAATTTGATGTTGTTTCAAATCCGGAATTTTTAAAGCAAGGGGCCGCTGTTGATGATTTTTTGAGGCCTGACCGTGTTATTATCGGAGCAAATTCAGAACGGGCACGGGATATTATGCTTGATTTATACGCGCCTTTTGTCCGGAATCAAAACCCAATTATCACGATGGATACTCGATCTGCTGAAATGGTTAAGTATGCTTCCAATTCTTTTCTTGCTGTAAAAATTTCTTATGCTAATGAGATTGCAAATCTTTGTGAGGCAGTCGGGGCAGATGTTAATAAAGTAAGGCTTGGGATGTGTGCTGATACAAGAATAGGGACAAAATTTTTATATCCGGGGCTTGGCTATGGCGGGAGCTGTTTTCCTAAAGATGTCAAGGCGCTTTTAAAAACGGCATCTGTATATGGAACGGAATGTCCCATCATTAATGCGGCGGATAAAACTAACAAACATCAAAGACAATTATTTATTAATAAAATAATAAGTCGTTTTGGAGAAGATCTTTCCGGATTGACATTTGCTGCTTGGGGGCTTGCATTTAAGCCAAAGACAAATGATATGAGGGAAGCTCCTTCTATTACGATTATTAATGCACTGCTTGAGCGCGGAGCAAAAATTCAGGCATACGATCCTAAGGCGTATGATTATGCTTATTCTATATGGAATGATAGAATTTCATATGCAAATTCATCCTATGAAGCATTAGAAAATGCTGATTGCTTGTTGCTGATTACAGAATGGAATGAATTTAGAAGACCTGATTTTGAACGGATAAAAAAACTGTTGAAAAATCCGGTTATTTTTGACGGCAGAAATCAATACGACTATAATTCTATGCGTGATAAAGGATTTGAATACTATCAAGTAGGGAGAAAAGCAGAAAGGTTAAATAAGGAGTAGCATGAAAGGAATAGTACTTGCGGCAGGGGCAGGAACCCGTTTATATCCGGCATCTCAGCCTATATCTAAAATATTATTGTCAATTTATGATAAGCCTATGATTTATTATCCGATTTCAACTCTTATGCTGGCGGATATCAGAGATATTTTGATTATAACCAATGAAACCGATTATGATAATTTTAGAAAACTGCTTGGTGACGGTTCACATTTTGGTTTGAATATTGAATATAAAATCCAGTATGTCCAAAGAGGAATTGCTGATGCTTTTTTGATTGGCGAGGATTTTGTGAATGGAGAAGATGTTGCTCTTATTCTTGGAGATAATATTTTTCACGGACATGGCTTTTCCACTTTGATGAAAGAAGCTATTAAAAATAATATCGGTGCAACAGTTTTCGGTTATACAGTAAAGGATCCGGAAAGATTTGGGGTAGTTGAATTTGACGAAAATAAAAAGGTTCTTTCTCTTGAAGAAAAACCGCAGCATCCGAAATCTGATTATGCGGTGACTGGTTTGTATTTTTATGACGGGCATGTTTGTGAATACGCTAAACAGCTTAAACCGTCTGCACGCGGAGAATTAGAAATAACAGATTTAAATAAAATTTATCTTGAAAAGGGTACATTGAAAGTTGAAATTTTAGGCCGGGGTTTTGCCTGGCTTGACACCGGAACGCATGATTCAATGCTTCAGGCAAGCAACTTTGTCCAATCTATGGAACTTAATAAAGGAGAAAAGATTTCCTGCTTAGAAGAGATTGCTTATCTCCACGGATTTATCAGCGGAGAGCAGATTCTTAAAAATATAGAAGGATATAAGAGTGATTATTACGATTACGTAAGAAATGTCATACTCAAGAGTATGACAGGCGTAAGAGTATAGCGAAGTTAGCAAGGTTAGTTGACTCATCGTAAGGGTTAAAATTTAATCGGATAATCATCCGGTATTCTGAAGTTATTAAGCCATATTAATGTTGTGCAGATAAACGGCTTATCATAAATTGTAATGGGATATCTTTCCGGAGAAACACAACCATCAATAAATTGTTGCCGATTATTTTCTTTGTAAACTTCAGACATCATCTGATACCCAAAATATGAATTTTTATTTTTCTTTCTTACTGTAAAATTGAAAACATCCCGTCCGGCTATTTTATTTTTATTATTCGGTTTTAAAAATATGTAGAAGTAAGCTGTGGAGTCAATATTGCCAGAGGCAATGAAACATATTGCCATACCGTTTGCAAGTTTATAACATTTAGGGCTGCCGTTTATTGTAGTGCCATTGTTATACGTGAATTTATTTACACTGTCTGTTTTATTGTAACTTTTAGTGATTTTAAAATGCGGTTTTAAGTATGTTTCAAATACTGCTTCACTAAATTCAAAATTATATCCATTTGGAGTATCGTCATTTTTCCACGTATTTTCTAAAAAGTCAAACCCGATGCCATATTCAGCTTCGGCCATTTTAAATGCGTTTACGATTAACGAATATGCGGTTTTTAATTTTGTTTCGATAACAATTTTTTCATATCCGGCGATTAATCCCGGAAGTGTAAGAGACGCAACAACTCCGATAATGCCAAGGGTTATAAGAACATCAGCCAAAGTAAACGCGGACTTAGGGAATAGGTTCCCTCTAACATGCCACATCGCATTCCGAGATGCATAAGAAATAGTATTAAAATTAAAGTAGGTTGGGGTTTCCACCCCAACATTGGATTTATTGATACTTGAATCTATATATTCATGACGGCGGACAGATCCTGAAACCAGTTCAGGATGACATATAGAGTTATTTATTGACTTTTTTCGATGCATCTCATACAGATTTTTTGTAGGTTGGACTTTCGGCTCAACATTAGTTTTGTTTGTGTGACACCCCCAACCTACATTATCTTTTGTAGATTTACTTTTTTGGTTCTGCAGAGCCTCAGTCACTCTAAAATATTCAAAAATGTGTCTATACCGATGTCCCGACACAAAAAATCTGCCATAATGACCATGGGACAATGGTTTTAGGTAAGGTTTAGCCCCCCCCCCCCTTGACTGAAATCATCACTATGATTGAATTTTAGCATTATGTAATCCTCCTTAATATGTTATATCTTTATTATACCATATCGGAAGCTAATTTTCAATAGTTAAGCATTTCGTATAGCTTGTTTGTATAGATATATGTTTTTGCGTATATTATATTTTTTCAAATTATAATTTCTATTTTATTAGAACAGTTGAGATTCAATATTTCAACCTATATATTTATTTTAAAATTTTTTAAAATATTGCTAACGGCTCATAGTTGCGCTATTCTATAGTTATGATTAAGCAGTTAAAGTTAAAAGATTATATATTAATTGATGAACTTGAAGCGAATTTTCACTCAGGACTTAATGTAATAACCGGTGAAACCGGGGCAGGGAAGAGTATTCTAATTAGCGCTGTTGATCTTGCTTTTTCTCCGCGGGTTTCAAAAGATGTTATTAAGCATGGGGCTGACAAGGCCGTAATAGAGCTTACCATAGAAAATACCAAGCACAATCTTTCTGAATTATTTAAGGAAAACGGGATTGATGATTTTGGAAATGAGATTATTTTATCCAAAGAAATTACACAAAACGGTGTTAGAACAAGACTTAACGGAACCTTAATAAATCAGGAATTTTTAAAGCAGATTAAATCATTATTCCTTGATATTCATTCACAGCACCAGACTTATGTGTTTATGCAGCCTAAGTATCATATTAATCTTCTGGATAATTATGCAAAAGATGTATATGGAAGTCTTCTTGAAGAGTATAGAACAGAATATAAAAAATATATTGACACCAGAAACCTCTTGGAACAAGCAAAAAATTCTGCGGATACTACTGAAAATCAGCTGGAATTTTTGAAATTTCAGGTTAATGAAATTGCAGAAGCGGAAATTCAAAGTGAGACTGAAGATGAGGAGCTTAATGCGGAATTAGAAGTTCTTGCAAACGCGGAAAGGCTAAAGGAGCTTACCGGTCAATCTTATTGGACAATTAACGGAGACGACGGATCGGTAATTGAGGCGCTTGGTAAAATTAAGCAAAATATTTCAAAAGCCGTATCAATGGATCCGGCACTTGAAGAGTTGGAGCAGCGTTTTGTAGATACTGTTGAAAATCTGCGGGATTGCGCCTCTGAATTGCGTGATTACAGCCAAAATCTCGACAATGACGAGGCAAGATTAAACGAAATTCAGGAAAGGCTCTTTTTGCTTGATAAGCTTAAGCGCAAATACGGAGGAACGCTTTCTTCTGTTCTGGAATCTTATAAAAAACTTTCGGAAGAGCTTGCAGGAATAGAGTATTCCACACAAAATATTGAAGAACTTGAAAATGCTTTAAATAAAATTCATAGTAAACTTACTGAAATTTCTTCCCAAATAACTGAAAACAGGCAGAATTATGCAAAAGTACTTTCAGTTTATATTCAGGAAAAACTTGAGAAACTTGAGCTGCCAAAAGCCCGTTTTGAAATTTCCGTAACACCAAAGGAGCTTTCTGCTGACGGGGCTGATAATGTTGAATTTCTAATTTCAACAAACGTTTCGGAAGATCTGCGGCCTCTGGCAAAAGTTGCCTCAGGGGGCGAAATTTCCCGGGTAATGCTTGCAATTAAGTCTATTTTTGCTCAATCTGATGATATTGACACTGTAATTTTTGATGAAATAGACACCGGAATATCAGGGAAGGCTTCTCAGAGTGTGGCGGAAGAAATAAAAGAACTTTCTAAATTCCACCAGATTATTCTTATCACACACCAGCCTATTATTGCTTCAAAAGCGGACAAGCATTTCTATGTTAGAAAATCTCAGGAAGATGAGACTAAAGTTGAGGTTTATGTTCTCACCGGAGAAAATAGGGTTAAGGCTCTTGCAGAACTTGCAGGTGGTGAGATTAATGATCAGTCTGTGGGGTTTGCACGTTCTTTGCTGGAGGTTTAAGTTTGGGCGTGCGCTTTCGGTTTGCGGGAAACTTTTGATTAATTGGCAAGAGTTTTTTATTAATGCTGATTTTTTGGGGAGAAGTACTGGTTGTTAAAGTAAAAAAAAAAAAGACCTGATTTATTTTTGTCAGGTCTTGTGTGTGCAGTTAGTCCTCAATAAAGTCTTTAAAATGACTTATATTTTGATCCCTCATCTTCTTGATAGCAAGGTCTTCCAATTGCCGTATCCGCTCCTTTGAGTAGCCGAGCTTTTTCCCCAATTGCTCAAGAGTAAGTGTTTTTTCCCCGTTTATTCCAAATCTACAGTTAATAATTTTCCTCTCTCTTTCTGTAAGTGTGTCAAGTAATGATGAAACATTTGCCTCAAGTGATTTGTTTTTAGCGTGCGTATCCGGAGAATTGTAACTTTTATCTTCAATATAGTCTCCGACGCACAGATCATCTGTAACCGGTGTTTCAAGACTTATCGGTTCTTTTATAAGTGCACGTTTTATTGCCGTAATATTTTTTACTGTTAGCCCAAGCTTAAGTGCAATTTCTTCATCCTTAGGTTCTCTTCCAAGCATAAAATTCAGCTCTGAATATGCCCTTTTGTATTTTCTTATTTTGTCGGACATATGAATTGGTATTCTTATTGTTTTTGAGTTGTTTGCAATTGCCCGCATTATTGTTTGCTTGATCCACCATGTTGCATAGGTTGAAAATTTGCAGTTTTTTGAATAATCAAATTTTTCGGCAGCTTTTATTAACCCTACCGAGCCTTCCTGAACAAGATCCATGAAAAGCACACCCTGGCCAATATATTTTTTAGCAATACTTACGACAAGACGCAAATTTGCCTGAATAAGTTTTCTTTTTGCTATATCTGATTCGTTCTTTTTACCTTCTTTGATTTCTTTGCCCAACACTTTTTCTTCTTTTGAATTTAGAAGATTAATTTTTCCGATATCTTTGAGGTACATTTGTAAAATATCATCATCTTTGGCTATAGAGTTAAATGTTCTTGGTTCATTGTTTACGATTAAGTCTTCATCAACTTCTTCAGTCTGAACTTCAAGATTTTCATTTATATTTGTCTCAAAATCGCTGTATAAGGTTTCCAGTACATTCTCAGTCTTTATGCTCATCTAAAAACTCTCCCTCTATTCTTAATTCCCCTTACACAAATTTTGACGTAAGACTTTATAAAAAGTTGCAATTAAGATATCTGATTAGTTTAATTATCTTTCCGCAAAACATAGAGATTTTTGCCCTATGGTTTATCAATTATAAATTAAGTGCATGAACAAAAAGTTCGGCTGCCTTGGCGTTATAACTACGTCCGTCATCGGTCGTAAAGAGATTTTTCCAGTGGCTAAGCTCTGTTCCGTCCGTAGAATATGAAGGATTTGTCATCATCAAATGATGGGTTGATGTGTCATACCTTAGTGGAAACAGATCTTCCATTTGCATAAAACTTGGAAGTTTATCGCTTGGATATTCATATCCGAAAAGGCAGGTATTTATTCTGTTTAATCTGTCTTCATAACGTGAACCGCCTTCATCATTGTCATTGGATACTTCAATTCCGGGAGCATATTTTCTCAAGTATTTAAGCTTTTCAGACCATTTTTTTACTTCTTCATAATTATCAGGAGATATAAACGCTGTTCCGGCTGTTAATCCCAGATTTTTATACCTTTCAAAATCCCCGCTGCTTTTTTCTCCAACAAAACTTAATGTTGTTGAACCGCTGCGTGATCTTATTTCATTTAGAATATACTGCATCTGACCGTACTCAGGAAGAGCACCTACTCCGGTGTAAGTTTCACATTCATATCCGCCTATATGTTTTGCAGAGTCAAAAAATATGCACTCAAATCCGGTGTTAATAAGTTTTACATGTTCATTTATAAAAATTTCCTGATGTTCAGGGTTGCACCAGTTAAAGCCTTCATCAGGTGAATCGGGCCTTGCTATTTTGATCTGGTCGGCAGAGATTACCGTTCTGAATCCGGTTTTAAGCCCGTGGAAATGAGCTAAATCGTTAAAGGCCTTAAATTGTTCTTCTTCCGTTATTTTCCCTACAATGGTATAGTCAACTATATTATCGCTATACCCTGCATTAAGACGTATTCCGTATATAGAATTTTCTTCAAACGGCCCTTTTACTAATCCGTCACCGAATATATTTTTGAAAATTTGTGATAAAATAACACAATTTGCCCAGCTTTTTGCAGACGGAGGAATTGCAGGTAGAAGTTTCATTGAACTTAATAATCCTTTTCGGCTTATATTCCCACTCATTTCGGCTATTGCACGGTTGTTAATTTCTATATAATTTGCGGATCGTCCCCATGTATCTCCATAATCAGGGGTTAATATTTCATCTGGAAATCTGTTATAAAATACATCACATTCGCATAATGTAACCAGAGATTCTACAGTTTTTTTGATACTTCTTTTAAGCAGTTCATAGGGTAAGATATTTGCAATCCACTTTTTTTTACCTGAAACGAATTTATGGTTATCTGCCCATTTGTCAAAATGTAATATAGTATTATGACCGTACGTTTTTAGAAGTTTGTTTACAGTATTCATAATAACATTATTTATTAATTTTTTTATAATTCATTATTCCAAAAGGCAATTTTTTTGAATAATTTTTTTTATTTATATAAAGGGGAAATTTATAAAGGAGAAATTTTATGGTTAAGCTAAGGACACTGAAAAAAGTTGCTAATTTTGTTATTGATTCAACTTCGGAAGGAAATGCCGGTAAAGCTTACAATCGTCTTGCTAGACTAAATCCGGCGGATAAAGAAAAGGCCATTTCATTATTTCGGCAAAAGGCCTCCGTTTGCACAAATCTGCAATTTACCAGTTATAGTGCCTTTCGCGATGCCTTAAAGACTATAAATATTGATGATTTAACAAAAGAAATTCCACAATCTATCTCGAAATCACTTTCAAAAGCCTCAGAACAAGTACTTGCAAAATATAATTCAAACTGGGATGTGATAAAAGATTTGTATCTAAGGCCGGCTTTGGAAGAGGCAAAATCTTTTGCAGGAAACCTTTATAAACGGATGTCACAGCCTTTATATAGAAGATTATATACAGCAAAAGTTCCGGCAGAATATAGAACAATGCTTACAAAACTTAAAAAATTTCAGACTAAAGAGGAATATGTTCAGGCTTCATACAATGAGTTGAAAAAAACACTTGGTATCAGCGGAACTGCTGACGGAAAAATAACTGTTCTGAAACCGAAAGGCTTTTTCGGAGATATCTTTGCTACAGATCTAGTCGGCGGTTATAATTTTGTGGAGAATAAAATTTTCTTTGAAAGTCAGTTTTATAGACTTTCTAAACCTGAGCAGACTGCAATGATAGGTCATGAAATGATGCATGCAAGGCAGGTAGAGGGAATAATTCGTACATTCGGGATTGAAAAATATATTCAGGCACTTGAATCAAACGGCGGAAAACTTTCTTCTAAGGAAAGAGAAACATTATTAACAAACTTTGCTAATATTATTAAAAAACCGTGCTTTTCGCCAAACTCGCCTGAAGGTTTGAAAGCTGCTAAAGATTTAGAGGCTCTCTCAATTTATAAGGGTATTGCAAGAGATTCCAATGGTAAGTTATCTGTTGCCGACGGATACTTGCAAAACGGGCTTGAAAAGGAAGCTTATAAATTTCAAAGACAACTGCAAAAGTGGGCTCAGCTTAGCGAACAAGTCAGCTGATGCTGGTGATTATTGAATATTTCTCATAAAATTATAGCCTGCTTGGGGAAAAGATATTTTTATATTCTTCATTTTATAATGTTCAAATAAGAAGGAGTATAAAAATGGATAATAAAATGTTTTGTTTTCAATGTGAGCAAACGGCCGGAGGTCATGCTTGTACTGTTTCCGGTGTATGCGGAAAGGTTCCGATTGTAGCAAATATTCAGGATGACCTGATTAATTCCCTCATAACTCTTGCTGAATCTGCTGAGGTTAATGAGGAAAATACTAAAGTTCTTATTGACGGGCTATTTATTACGGTTACTAACGTTAATTTTGATGATAATGATATCAAACTTTTTATAGACCAAATTGACAAAAAATACGGGAAACCGGATTTTGATATAAGATCGCTCTGGCAAAGAGATGATAACGTGAGAAGTTTAAAATCACTTATTCTGTTTGGTCTTAAGGGGATGGCAGCATATGCACATCATGCTAGAATTCTTGGCTATAGAGACCCTGATGTTGACAGATATTTCTATGAGGCATTAAAGTATATTCCGTTATACTCCTCGGAAGAAGATCTTATTCACTATGTTATGGAGACTGGCAGACTTAACCTGAAATGTATGGAACTGCTTGATAAAGCTAATACTGAAACATACGGGACTCCTTCTCCGGTAAAAGTGTCAACTCATATAGAAAAAGGGCCTTTCATTGTAGTTACTGGTCACGATTTGCATGATTTGGCAATTTTACTTGAACAAACTAAGGATAAGGGCATAAATATCTATACTCACGGGGAAATGCTTCCTTGTCATGCTTATCCGGGATTGAAGAAATATTCCCATCTGAAAGGTAATTTCGGAACAGCATGGCAAAACCAGCAGAAAGAATTTGATAATATACCCGGGGCGATTTTGTTTACAACTAATTGCATAATGCCGGTTAAGGATTCTTACAAAGACCGTGTATTTACTACGTCTGTAGTTGGTTACCCTGGGGTTGTACATATCGGAGAGGATAAAGATTTTTCACCTGTTATTGAAAAAGCTCTTCAACTTGGCGGATATCAGGAGGAGCAAAAAATGTCCGGTATAAACGGTGGAGAAGTTCTTACAACTGGATTCGGGCATGATTTTGTACTTTCTATAGCAGATAAAATTATTGACGCTGTTAAATCGGGTGCTGTAAAGCATATTTTTCTTGTTGGGGGATGTGATGGCGCTAAACCCGGTAGAAATTACTATACGGAATTTGTTAAACAAACTCCGTCTGATAGCCTGGTTCTTACTCTGGCTTGCGGAAAATTCAGGTTTAATGACCTTGATATTGGTGAAATTGGCGGAATTCCGCGAATTATTGATATGGGGCAGTGTAACGATGCATACAGCGCAATTAAAGTAGCAAGTGAGCTCGCAAAAGCTTTTAATTGTTCTGTTAATGAACTTCCGCTCTCTTTTGTACTTTCCTGGTATGAGCAAAAAGCTGTGTGTATATTGTTAACACTTCTTTATCTGGGGATTGAAAATATTAGGCTTGGCCCAACATTACCGGCATTTGTTTCCAGTGATATTTTAAATTTTTTGGTCGAAAAATTCAAAATCAAACCGGTTTCAACCCCTCAGGACGATTTGAAAGCAATATTATCAAAGGAGTAAAATTTTATGGCTAAAATAGTTTTTTTTGATGTTGAGGATTACGAAAAGGACTTTTTGAATAAAAACAATGATGGCAGCTTTTTTCTTGTAGAAAGCCCTTTAAACGATCAGACAAAAGTTAATGAGGAACTTTCAGAGGCTGAAATTATTTCAGTTTTTACAACATCTCGTGTGACAAAAAATATCCTTTCAAAATTTCCGAACTTAAAACTAATTGCTTTAAGGTCAGTAGGTTTTAATCATGTTGATCTGGATTACTGTAATGCGCATAATATTACGGTTGAGACCTCCCCGAATTATGGTAACAAAAGTGTTGCAGAGTTCGCATTTGCACTTATGCTTGGAGTCTGCCGGAAAATTTTCCCGGCGGAAAATGATTACAAGAATATGGTTATCAATCCTAATAACCTTGTAGGTTCTGAACTTGGCGGTAAAACGGTTGGTGTAATTGGTGTCGGAGCAATTGGCGCTGCATTTGTAAGACTTGCTTACGGGTTTGATATGAAAATTTTAGGGTATGATTTAAAGCCAAATAGGGAGCTGATAGATAAGTACGGAATTAAATATGTCGATTTTGAAACTATTTTGCGTGAATCAGATTTTATATCGTTACATGCTCCTCTTATGAAAGACAATTTTCACCTTTTTGATGCTGAGGCCTTTGCTAAGATGAAAAAATCCGCGGTGTTAATTAATACAGCAAGAGGGGAACTAATTGATTCTGAGGCTTTATTTAACGCACTTGCCTCTGAAAAAATTGCCGGCGCCGGTCTGGATGTTTTGGAAAGTGAGGCTACAATCAATGATTTGAACCTGGTTATAGGGATTAACAGGCTCTCTAACGATGAATTACGAAATACAATTATTAATTCCAGACTTTTCCAGCTGCCGAATGTAATAGTTACTCCGCACATTGCATATAATACTTATGAAGCAATTGACAGAATACTAACTACAACAATTAGTAATATTCAGGCATTTAGAGAAGGCCGGATACAAAATAATGTTAATTAATATCTTTTTGTTTTTTCATTTTTAAAAGTTGGTTGTAACAGAGGTTTGTAATAATACAGTCTTTCAGACCTCTGTGCATACCTTTAGAATCAAAATTAAAATGTTTTGCAAGAAATCCCAACTTTCTACTTTGCAGTTGAGGCAGAAATTCCCTTGCAATTTTGAGCGTATCTACATAATCGTTATTGAAAGATTTGTTAAAGTGTTTTAGAAGATTTGTGTTAATAAATCTCAGGTCAAATTTTATATTATGGCCTAATATTATGCTGTTTTGGCAGAAGTTTATAAATTCCGGAAGAGTATTTGTAATATCATCTGCATTTTTGAGCATTCCAGGGGTTATGCCGGTAAGGTTTGTTATAAAAGGGCTGATTTCTCCGTTTGGTTTAATCAATTTTGAAAACTGGTCTTGTATTGTCCCGTTAATAACTTTTAGTGCTGAAAGTTCTATAATTTCGTTATTGGCAGCAGAAAGCCCGGTTGTTTCAATATCTACAACTACATAATCTTTTGGATAAAATTCTAAACTTCTGTCACGTCCCATGTCTACAGATTAATACAAAATACGTTAAAAGCAAAATAATTAACTTTTTTTTATTCTAATTATAACACGCCAAGTTTTAAGATGCTGTCCTTACAAAGTGCTGCATCTTACCAAATTGAAGTTTCAGTTTCCAGCTGGTACAATCCCGAAAGGGGGAACCTTGCAGATATTACTCTTAACAACTCCGCCTGATTGAAGAAAATTCGGGATGACATTTATATTGTTGTCACCCTGAATTTATTTCAGGGTCTTACATATTATTAGTTTTACTCCAAGCTTGTAAGATGTTGAAACAAGTTCAGCATGACAGAATAGCCAAAGAGACTCGAACCTCTAAAACTGACAATACAAAAGAGTTTTAGCGATTTTTAAAAAATTCTTTCAAAATACTCGAAATCTGCAAACGCAGACCGCAGGCGAAAAGCCACTAAAAAAGAGCCTCAAAAGGCTCTTTTTAGAAATGGTGGGCGTTAGAAGACTCGAACTTCTGACCCTCTCCTTGTAAGGGAGACGCTCTACCAACTGAGCTAAACGCCCCCGTCTTTCGACATTTCTTATATTAAACTAAACATTTTTTATTGTCAATAACTTTTTTCTCTATAAAATTTTCTTTAAAATCGTTTTTATAATGATAAAAATTTTCAGCAATCAATCAAATGTCATCAAGAACTCATTTCAGGCTCTGGCTGTCGTCAAGAATGTTTGGGAATTTTCACTCAAAAATCTAATATTAGGCTTTCAGTCCAACCTACATTAACTGTATCAGACGAAAATAAATCTAATGTTGGGGGTGGAACCCCCAACCTACATGAACTGGCTGTCGTCAAGAATGTTCAGTCATTTGTACTCAAAAATCTAATATTGGGCTTTCAGTCCAACCTACATTAACTGTATCAGACGAAAATAAATCTAATGTTGGGGTGGAAACCCCAACCTACATAAACTTTTCAAGAAATGTTTGTCAAGGATGTCCAACCGACAATAATATTTTGTTGAATACTGACGAGCACAGCATAATAGTGCAGTGCCTCAGGCCCCCCAACATTGACATTTTATTTGGGGAACAACTACGGCCATTAACTGCATAGACGGATTTATATATGTATTTTTTTAATTTCTTCAAGTAATCGTAATGGTATAAAAATGTGCATTTTACGCTTTAAGTGATAAAAATTACCGGAAAAATTTGTTGTAATAGTTTATGTTATAATTCTTTTATGAATATTAACGATGAATTAGTTCTTAATATTGAAAAACTTTCAAATCTTGGTTTCGGAATAGCTAAAATTGACGGTTTTGTCGTGTTTGTTCAAGGGGCTTGTCCCGGCGATGTTATCAGAGCTAAGATAACAAAACTTAATAAGAATTATGCATATGCCGAAATTATAGAAATAACTACTCCTTCTAAATCAAGAGTTAAGCCATTTTGTCCGATGCAGAAAGTCTGCGGGGCTTGCCAAATTCAGTTTATAGATTATGACCGGCAGCTTGTTTTTAAATCGGAAATGGTTAAGGATGCAATGCGTAATATTGCAGGATTTGATTTGGAGATCCCAAAAACTATACCCGCGCCTGAAAATATCTGTTACCGCCATAAAATACAATATCCGGTTTCCCAAACAAAAGTTTCAAAACGGATTTTAGCAGGTTATTACAAGCCTCAAAGCCATGAAATTGTTAATATAAAATATTGTCCTATTCAGCCGCCTATATGTGATAAAATTATAGAATTTGTCCGCGAGAAGGCTCCTCTATATAATATTTCCGGATATGATGAAACAACTCATTCGGGGGATTTGAAGCATGTTGTGCTTAGAGTTTCCGAATACAGCGGAAACGTTCTTGTAACTCTTGTTTTTAATTCATCACAAAAATTCCACCGTTATGAAAAGTTTGCGTATGCAATCTATGATGAATTTGAAAAAGTTTCCGGAGTTTGCCTGAACTTCAATTCCAAACAAACCAATGTTATTCTTTCTAATAAATCAGAGTGTATTTGCGGGGATAATTTTGTTGAAGAGAAAGTTCTTGATAAAATTTTTAAAATAGGTTCTAATACATTTTTTCAGGTTAACCCTAAAAGTGCAGAGAATATATTTTCTTATGTTAAAAATGAAATAGGAAAATTTGAGTTGCCTTCTGTTCTGGATGCTTATGCAGGAATTGCGGCTTTTGGTATAGTTGTAAGCAATGCGGCCGGAGCAGTTGTAAGTGTAGAAGAAAATAAAGATTCAATAAAAATGGCTGAAGAAGCTCTTGAAATCAATAATATTAAAAATGTTGAACTCCACGCACAGGATACTGCCAAGTATCTGTCATCTGTTAAGCGAAAATTTGATATAACAATTCTTGATCCTCCGCGCAAGGGATGTTCCCAACTGTCATTGGAGTTGAGTTTGAAGCATACTAAAAAAGAAATTATATATGTTAGTTGTAATCCTGCAACTTTAGCCAGAGATTTAAAGTACTTATGCCAAAAAGGCTGTACTTTAAAATCAATACAGCCTTTTGATATGTTTTGTCACACTTATCACGTTGAAACAGTTGCGGTGTTAGCAGTTTAATCTTTTTTTCCAAATTTTTCAGCTGTTTCAGCGAATCTTTCCTGAACTTTCATTATTAATGTCAAATCATCTTTTTTCTGTGCTTTCAAGTTATTAATTAGCTGATTTTTCATGTCAATTAAATCTTTAATGTAAATAGTTTTGTCCTGGCGTTCTTTGTATTCTTGAGAAGCTTTAAAGAGTTTTTCAAGTTCAGGTTTAAATTCATCAGATGAAATTTTTGCAATTTCTGCCTTGTAGTGAAGGGAAATTTTTGATCTAATACCTTCAATCAATCCGGTCAAGGCTTTTATTGTTGATTTGCTAAGTTCCACCGGCAGCTGAAAACTTTCGTGATTGAAGTCTTTATTTTTGGCGTTATAAAATAGTGGTTTTGAGATATTGTTGCATAATGTATCGCAGATTATTCTGTTGTTACTATGAACTCTGTATGCCGGAGAATTTATAGGCGGATTTTTTACAGATGAGATGTGAAGTAATTTATCAATGGCTCTTCTGATGTCATAAGAGTAGTATGATTCGGTCTCCTTGGCTTTTGCAAAGTTCTTGCCATATAAAATCAAAACTTCAAGCGGCGGAGTGTCTTTCCCTTTTAATGCTGTATCTGTAAGTCTCATTTGGATATCTTCATATCCGGTACTCAGCGGTTTGCTTATTTGATTTTGAAGTTCAGCTCCAAGGATTTTGGTGTCGGCTTCATTCACATTTGCCAATCTGATATCAAAATCAGGTTTTCTGCTCAATACTCGTTTACCTGAAACCTTATCCGGAATTTGGGCAATTTCATAACCTCTAAGCTTAAGTTCTCCTAATATATCTCTTATTAGTTTGAAATCATAAGGATTTTCGACATATAAGGTCGTTCTTATTCTATCATAAGGGTTTTCACCGCTTCTTCTGAATTTGGATATAAAAGATTCCGTGCTTTTAACCGGACTATGTTCGCAATATTTTCTGTCAAAACTTACCCCGCGATCTTTGAATTTATTGGCGATAACTTCCATTGTATCCATTAGCTTAATCCCCATGATTTTATATTGAGGAATTTTGTCACTGTAAGATTTCCTTATAACATCGCCAATAGTGCTCGTAATTTGCGCTTTGCCGGAAAAGGAAACCGTGTCCCGGCCCAAATAGTTTAAACTATTTGGTTGAATAACATGTCTGTTATTCAAAAAGTTCTTCCTTGAATTGTTAACGTTTTGGAAATCAGGGGTAATTGCTCTAATATTCATAGTTATTCCTTTCAAAAAATATAACACTGCTAAATTAAAAAATTGACTTTATAATAATAAAATCAATTATAATTGTAACATAATTTTACAATGAAAATTTTTTGTCAAAAAAACATGTTTGTATTATCATGTTGCCATAGTGATAGTGTACCATAATGTATAGCGTATTAAATAAGGAGGTTATCAAATTATGGCTGGAAAAACAATAACAGTTGACGGTAACTACGCTGCAGCGCATATAGCATATGCTCTGAGTGAAGTATCGGCAATTTATCCAATCACTCCTTCTTCAACAATGGGAGAATGGATTGATGAATGGGCATCCCAACATAAGAAAAATATTTGGGGGCAAACAGTAAGAGTAGCAGAAATGCAATCGGAAGCAGGGGCAGCCGGTGCTGTTCATGGTTCTTTGGCGGCAGGTTCATTAACATCTACATACACTGCCTCCCAGGGTTTACTGTTGATGATCCCGGTAATGCACAAAATTGCCGGTGAAATGCTTCCTTCAGTTATTCACGTTGCGGCTCGAGCTATTGCTGCTCAGTCTCTTGCAATTTTCGGAGATCATTCGGATGTTATGGGTTGCCGTAATACCGGTTATGCAATGCTTGCTGCAAACTCTGTTCAGGAAGAAATGGATTTGGCTTTAGTTGCACACCTTGCTACTTACAAGGCTAAAGTTCCGTTCTTGCAGTTCTTTGACGGGTTCAGAACTTCTCATGAGGTTCATAAAATTGAAGAAATTTCTTATGAAGATATTGCTAAATTAGTTGAACCTAAATATATTGAAGAATTCAGAAAACGTGCAATGAGACCTGAAGCTCCTATTTGTAAAGTAGGTGCCCAAAATACCGACGTATACTTCCAAGGCCGTGAAACTGTTAATAAATATTATAACGCTGTTCCGGATATTGTTCAGGAATATATGGATAAAGTTGCTTCTGTAACCGGTCGTCAATATCATCCGTTCGATTATGTTGGTGCTCCTGATGCCACTGATGTTATCGTTGCAATGGGTTCCGGCTGCGAAACAATTGAAGAAACAATTGAATACCTGAACGAAAAACGCGGAACTAAATATGGTTTGGTTAAGGTTAGATTATACAGACCGTTTGATGTTAAACGTTTCAATGATGCTCTTCCTAAATCTGTTAAAAGAATCGTTGTTCTTGACAGAACTAAGGAACCTGGTTCAATCGGCGAACCGTTATATCTTGATGTTGTTGCAGCTCTTGATAGAAAAGACGTAAGAGTAATCGGCGGACGTTACGGATTATCTTCTAAAGAATTTACTCCGTCTATGGTTCTTGCTGTTTATAAACACTCTGAAAATAACGGTTTCCACGGATTTACAGTGGGTATTGAAGATGATGTTACCCATAAATCATTGGAAGTTGTTGATCATATCGTTACAGAACCTGCCGGTACTACAAATTGTATGTTCTGGGGATTGGGTTCGGACGGTACAGTCGGGGCTAACAAAAACTCTATTAAGATTATCGGCCAATACACAAATAAAGATGCTCAGGCATACTTTGCGTATGACTCTAAAAAATCTTTTGGTGTTACCGTTTCTCACCTGAGATTTGGTGATAAACCAATTAAATCTACATATTTAATTACTGCTCCTGACTTTGTATCTTGCTCAGCTCACGCTTATATCGGAAGATATGACTTGCTGAAAGGTATTAAAGAAGGCGGAACTTTCTTGCTTAACAGCCCTTATACAAAAGAAGAAGCTTTCGCTCATTTGACAAGAGATATGCAAAAAACAATTATAGATAAGAAAATTAAATTCTATAATGTTGATGCTGAAAAACTTATTGAACAGCAGCCTGGCTTGAGAGGTAAAGGGGCTAATACAGTTATGATGGTAGCTTACTTCAAAGTTTCCGGGATTATTCCGTTTGAACAGGCTCTTGAAGGTATGAGAGAAATGACTAAGAAAACCTTTAAGAAAAAAGGTGATGATGTTGTTAACATGAACTTAGCATTAATCGATGCTGCTGTTGATGCTTGTCAGGAAGTTGAAGTTCCTTCATCATTAGACGGTGTTGGTTGTATAGATGATGTTAAATTAATTCCTGATGATGCAAGCGACTTTGCTAAAAAGATTATCGAACCTTCAATGAGACAAAAGGGTGATGATATTCCGGTATCTGCAATGTCATTTGACGGTGTTATTCCTACCGGTACTGCTTGCTTGGAAAAACGTGGTATTGCACCTCGTGTTCCTCACTGGAATTCTGAAAATTGTATTCAGTGCGGAATTTGTGCGTCAGCATGTCCGCATGCTGCAATCAGAACCAAGTTGATTGAGCCTGAAAACTTGAAGGATGCTCCGGAATCATTTAACACAATCGATGCTAAACCAAATGATCACGGTGAAAAATTCAAAGTTCAGGTTTACTGCAAGGATTGTACAGGCTGCGGTGTTTGTCTTGATCAGTGTCCGATGTCTAAAAACCCTGAAAAAGCAGCACTTACTTGGTCTTCTATCGAAAAAGAAGAAGAAGCTTGCGAAATGGTTAATGAAAAATTCTTTGACGATCTGCCTGATAATGTTATGGGTAAAAATACTACCAAAACAATTAAGGGCGCAATGCTTAGAAAACCATTGTTTGAATTCTCCGGAGCTTGTGCCGGATGTGGTGAAACACCTTATGTTAAATTGGTTTCCCAATTATTTGGAGAAAACGTAATTGTTGCTAACGCTACCGGTTGTTCTTCAATATATTCCGGAACATTCCCTACAATTCCTTATACTAAAAATAAGGATGGACGCGGTCCTGCTTGGGCTAACTCTCTGTTTGAAGATAATGCTGAATTTGGTTTCGGTATGAGACTTGCAGTTGATCAAAACAGAGAAACTTTGAAATCTTATGTTGAAAAAGTTTTGGCCAATGAAAAAACTCCGGCAGATCTTAAGGAAGCTCTTGAAAATGCAATATCTCACTTTGATAATTCAAAAACAGAAGAAGCTATTGCAGCTCAAGATAAGGCTAAAGAAGTTCTTGCTAAATACGAAAATGTTGATTGTCCGGACTTAGCAAAAGTAAGAGAACTTCAAGACTACTTTACTGATAAATCTGTATGGATTATTGGTGGAGACGGTTGGGCTAACGATATCGGTTACGGTGGTATAGACCATGTACTGGCTCAGGATAAGGATGTTAATATTCTTGTTCTTGATACAGAAGTATACTCTAACACCGGAGGTCAAGCTTCTAAGTCAACACCAACCGGTGCTGTTGCGAAATTTGCTACCGGCGGTAAGAGAACTTATAAGAAAAACATGGGCTTGATGAGTATGTCTTACGGTTACGTTTATGTGGCATCAGTTGCACTTGGGGCAGACAGAGCTCAAACTCTGAAGGCATTCCAAGAAGCTGAAGCTTACAAAGGACCGTCAATAATCTTTGCATACGCTCCTTGTATCGCTCATGGTATTGATATGAGTAAAACTCAAACCGAACAAAAACGCGCTGTTGAAGCCGGATACTTCCCGTTATACAGATACAATCCTGATAACGAACAACCGTTCACTTGGGATGCTAAAGATCCTAAAGGAAGTTACCAAGACTTCATCAGAAGTGAAGGCCGTTACAAGTCTCTATTAAAGACTAACCCTGAAGATGCTGAAGCTTTATACAAAAAAGCTGAAGAGGATGCGGCTAAGAGAATGGCTGTTTACAAGGCCGTTGGTGAATTAATGAAGTAATTTTCATAAACCTCACTTTATAATAAAAAGGAAGAAACGGATCTATCTTATTTGGATCCGTTTCTTTTTTTGGGCGGCTTTCTGCTCAACATTAATTTTGTTGGGATTGAACCCCTAACCTGTATTTTTACAAGCCATACGGCGAACTTGTACGAATATATTTGGATCCACTCTGTTTGCAAAAAAGAACGTTTTAAAACATCAATGAAAAATTTTAACCAAACGATTCTTATTGCTCTGCAGAGAATTTTACAATCAAACATGTCCATGGTAATATTTAAGCAGAGAGTTACACTAAGAAATAAGGAAGTAGAAATGACACAACAAAATCACGAGCCAAATTCGGCTAAAAGTCAAATAAGACAAACAAGAATTCAAAAACTTGCAGATTTGGCTGATAAAGGAGTAAATCCATATCCATATGTATTTAACAAAAATGCTGATGCAGCAGAACTTCAGGAAAAATACAAAGATCTTGAGGCCGGAGTAGAAACAGAAGATGAATATTCTGTAGCTGGACGTGTTATGGCTATAAGAAATACCGGAATGTTTATTGACCTGATGGATGCATCCGGGAAAATTCAAATATTTTCTCATAAAGAAAATTTATCGGAAGACCAGTTAAAAATATTAAAACTTATAGATATAGGTGATATAGTCGGTTTTACCGGAACAATAAGAAGAACTCCGCGCGGAGAACTTTCAATCAAGGCAACGTCATTAACATTATTATCAAAATCATTACTTCCCCTGCCTGAAAAATTTCACGGATTAACTGACGTGGAAACCCGCTATAGACAAAGATACGTCGACATGATTGTCAACGAAGATGTCCGTAAAACATTCAGAACAAGAAGTTTAATTATTCAAAAAATAAGAGAATATTTGACTAACCGTGGTTTTCTGGAAGTTGAAACCCCTATGCTTCATCCACAAGCCGGCGGGGCAAATGCAAGACCATTCATTACTCACCATAACACACTTGATATGGATATGTATTTAAGAATTGCTCCGGAATTATACCTTAAAAGACTTATGGTCGGCGGTGTAAGCGAAAAGATTTTTGAAATTAACAGAAGTTTTAGAAACGAAGGAATTGACGTAAGACATAATCCTGAGTTTACAATGATGGAACTATATCAGGCATATGTTGATTATAATGAAATGATGAAATTAACTGAAAATCTTATCTCAACTGTTGCTCAGGAAGTTCTTGGCACAATGAAAATTACTTATGACGATAAAGAAATTGATCTTACACCTCCTTGGGATAGAATGACAATGCTCGGCGCAATAAAGGAGAAAACCGGAATAGATTTTTCCACATGCTTTACTGCAGAAGATGCCAAAAATAAAGCGAAAGCTCTTGGTGTTGATCCTGAAGATTGCGATAATTGGGGTAAGGTTATAGACTTAATTTTTGAAGAAAAGGTTGAACCGACATTAATTCAGCCGGTTCATATAATTGACTACCCAAGAGATATATCTCCGCTGGCTAAAGTTCATAGAGATAATGACAGATTAACGGAACGTTTTGAAACTAGGATTAACGGTTGGGAAGTCGCGAATGCATTTTCAGAACTAACTGATCCTATTGATCAAAGAATGCGTTTTGAGGCTCAGGCACTGGCAAAGGCGGGTGGTGATGAAGAAGCGATGGAAATAGATGAGGACTTTATTTGTGCGCTTGAACACGGAATGCCGCCGACAGGAGGTTTAGGGATCGGCATTGACCGAATTGTAATGCTCTTAACCAATTCGCCTTCTATTAGAGACGTAATTGCGTTCCCTACATTAAAAAAACGTCAATAAAGTCATAATAAATATAAAAATTAATAATAAAAAGCCGTAAATTCCCAGATTTACGGCTTTTTTATATACTATGAACTAAAAAATCAAGGCTGTTCTACATGAACAGCCTTGAAGTACACAACTTAAATTTAAATAGTTTGAATAAATTAAATTTACTAAACTATTTACCGCCATTAACAACAGTTTTAAACTTTTTGCCAGCAGAAAAAGCAGGAACTGTTTTAGCAGGGATTTTAATTTCCTTACCAGTTTGAGGGTTTCTACCAGTTCTGGCAGCTCTTTTTCTTGATTCAAAAGTTCCAAATCCAACCAATGTAACTTTTTTACCTTTTGCTACAGTTTTTTGAACAGTTTCAACCCAAGCATTGATTACTTCTGCAGCTTCTTTTTGAGATACGCTTGCTTTCTTTGCAACTTCTTGTACTAATTCTTCTTTGTTCATTGTAAAACTCCTTTTCTTATTTGTACTTCCTTATTATAGCCTAATTTAAATTTTGCGCAAGTATCATTAAGGAATTTTAACATTTTTCTAAGAAAAAACCTCTGTTTGTTTGATATTTTATTGGCAAAAATGATACAAAAAGTAAAAAAAATCTGACTTTTTTTTTGTTTTTTGCTACAATAGAAAAGGAATTAAACAGCGTGGATTGATAGTCAGTCAGCAGGGAAATTTTAATGAAGGAAAGATTAATACTTTTTATAATTGTTTTTGGCCTCGGAATTTTTTTGTATATATTCCAAAACTACTTCAATACGGTTTGGGCATTGGCATTTTTATGTACTCTGATGACGATATATGCAGTATTTTCTACCCTGGCATATAATTACAAAAAGCGTAAGTTGAAACAGTATCCTGAAGTAGTGAACAATGAATACAAGCCGTTTGTTTCAGTATTGATTCCGGCTCACAATGAAGAGGCTGTTATTGGGCATACGGTTAAAAACATCCTAAGCATGGATTATGATAACTTTGAAATAATAGTTATAGATGATAGAAGTACCGATAACACTGGGTCAGTAATAAAAGATTTAGAGAAAAATTATGATAAAGTAACGGCCATGATACGTGATAAATCCGCATTCCCGGGAAAATCTGCCGTATTAAATGACGCTTTTAAACTTGCAAAAGGAGAGGCAATACTTGTTTTTGATGCGGATGCGACAGTTGATCCTGATTTTTTGTCAAAACTTATATTTATGCTTGAACCGGCTGACGTCGGGGCTGTACAGGCACGAAAAGTTATCAGAAACAAAGATTACAACCTTCTAACAAAATGTCAAAATAATGAATATACATTTGATTCATACATGCAAATAGGCCGTGACTCTGTAAAAGGTGCTGTTGAATTGAGAGGTAACGGCGAGCTAATTAAACGAGAAGCAATTGAAGATATTGGGGGCTGGAATAACTACACAATTACTGACGACCTGGACATGTCAACAAGACTTCACATAAACGGTTGGGATGTAAGGTTTTGTATTGATGCGGTTGTTTATGAAGAGGGTATAGCATATATATGGCCTCTTTTCCGTCAGCGTCGCCGGTGGCTTGAAGGAACCTTAAGAAGATATCTTGAGTATTCGGGAGAAGCAATCAGATCAAAAGACATGTCTTTAAGAGCCAGAGTTGACATGACCGCTTATATTTCGGAATGTATTATGCCGCTTTGGTGTGTTATGGAATTTATCATAAGAGCTTTTAAAGTTTTCGCGAAAGATGCACCTCCGCACATGCTTTATTCTTCTATAATTATAAGTTGTGCAATAGGACTTGGATTCTTTACGGCCATAAGGTATGCGCTTAGAAGATATGACAATTTCCCGCGTTTAAAGGCTGTTAAAGAAGCGTTTATAACAAGCATTTATCTTCTTATTATATGGTTCCCTCTTGAGTTGTTTATTTGTTTTAAAATACTCTTTCGTAAAAAAGATATGAAATGGGGTAAAACAACCCACGGGCTTGTGCTTGAAGAAGAAGAATATATCCAGCAGAATATGGCTCAAAAAGAAAATGGAAAAGAACATGAAAACCCAAAAGTTAGAATATAAAGATTGGAGATCTACAAAATGACAACAACAATTGAAGAAAGTGTTAAAGCAAAAATAAGAAGCATTAAAGACTTTCCTAAAGAAGGTATTTTATTCAGGGATATAACTACAGCCATAAAAGATCCGGCAACTTTGAAAACAATAATTGATTATTTATGTGATCAATTTAAAGATGTAAAAATAGATTATGTAGCGGGAATTGAAAGCCGTGGATTTATATTTGGAATGCCTATAGCATACCAGTTAAATGCAGGTTTTGTCCCGGTAAGAAAACCTAATAAGCTTCCGGCCGAAACTATTTCTCAGGAATATGAGTTGGAATACGGCACAGATCGTATTGAAATACATAAAGATGCCTTTGGTAAAGGTGATAACGTTCTGATTATTGACGATTTACTTGCAACCGGCGGGACTGCAGAGGCGGCCTGCAAACTTGTAAAAAAAACCGGGGCAAACCTTGTTGGGGTCGGTTTTTTAATTGAGCTTGAAGACCTCAAAGGCCGTGAAAAACTCAAAGATTGCGGCCGGATTATCTCTATGCTCAAGTATTAAAAAATAGAGTAAACATTATTTGAAAACAAAAGAACCTGCTTTATAAAAGCAGGTTCTTTTTCAATACATCTCAGCTATATCTTAATTCTTAAACTTGCTTATTTCTTCAAAATAATGAGTAAGAGCTACATACCCTCTGTAAATTTCATTAGAAATGGTTGCATAACAATTTGCGTCGATAAATTTTAACTCTTTGGCTCTGATTTCCATAATTTTATCGGAATCAGCCTTTAAAGCTAAGTCGGAAGAAGAAGACCATTTCTGAAGCAGGGCAAGCTCTTCATACATTTGTTTAGCTGTTGTGTATTCAAGAGTATTGAAATCGTATTTAAGGAGTAATTCTTTTTCTGATTGGGTTATACGGCTTTGTACTGCCTGAAACTTATAAATCCGTTTAATAACAATATAGTTATCAGCGACCCGTTTATGGGAATACGGAATTTCATTTTTAGCCAGAAGCGCGGCATACGAACGGGAAGTGAATGAATCTTCCTGATTAGAAAGAGCACTTCTTGATGTTAAATCAAAACCGGATTTTTTTTCAATAAGTTCATCTATCACGAGACTTCCTCCTGCTAGTAATATAATAATAAGACAAGAAGAAATTTTTGTCATTAGATTTAAAAAATTTTTAACAAAAATTAAATTTTATGCTGAGTAAGCACTACACAAAGGTTTTGGGGTAATATTGAAATTATTGTCTGCCTTGGTAACATAGCTTACCAGTGCATTATAAACAATTGGATTGAGTTTTCCATCCCGCACATCTTGATAAATAATACCCAAGGCCTTTTTACTCTCAAATGCCGGTTTATAAGGCCTTTGCTCGGTAAGGGCCGAATATTTATCGGCAAGTGAGAGAATTTGTAAATCCAGATCGGCAAAAAAGTTTTTTCCGACAGCCGGATAACCGTTTTTCTTTGCATTTTGGTGATGGTTACGAATTAAGTGAAGGGTTTTGGGATTAATGTTTGTATTTTTCAGAAGCTCATAACCCAACTCAGCATGAGAGTGCATTATATCTATTTCATTACCTTCAAGCGGCCCGTTTTTGCATAGAATTTCTTTTGGAATAAAAACTTTCCCAATATCATGAAGATATGCTGCGTCTTTTATTGACGAAAGATTGGCTTTATTTTTAAGCGAAAACGGCAGGCTATTAACTATCCCTTCGGCAATTAGGCGGGTATCTTTGCAGTGCGTATCTAAAATATTTTTTAGCTCATCTATGTTTAAATTATAAGGTATACCTGGTGAATTAAGCATTTGATTCAATTTTGGATTTTCACGAACAAGCTTATTTATCATGAATTCTGTGGTATATTTTTCAGGAGTAGAACTCTCAAACCTGTCTTCTTTAAGGGTTGAAGATGAAAAATAAGGTATTGAATTAGGTTTTTTGTCTACAGCACGCCCGGGTAATAAAAATCCGGCGCCGGTTAAACGATTTATATCAATTCCCATCTATACACACACCAAAATTTTATCTAACACACTCTTATATAAAGTATTTTTTTTAAGAATAATTTCCAGATTGGTTTATATTTTTAACAAAATTTAAAAATTAACCTGATTAGATATTTGAAATTTAATAAAAAATATGATACCATTCAAAGTATGAAAGATATTAAGAATGTTCTGCTATGCGGACTTGGCGCGGTTGGAACAATTTACGCTGAAAAATTTCAAAAATATGATCCTGATAACTTTCGTGTTTTGGTTAACAAAGAGCGAAAGAATAAATATATGGCCAACCCTGTAATTTTTAACGGCAAGGAAATGAGTTTTAAATATATTCTCCCCGGAGAAAGTGATTATAAGGCAGACTTAATTGTCATTGCAACAAAAATGACCGGACTTAATGAGGCAATATGTCAGATTAAAGATTTTGTTCAGGAAGAAACTATAATAATACCGCTTTTAAATGGGGTTACAAGTGAACAAATTATTGCAGATTGTTATGGATGGAAGCATGTTTTATATGCATACTTTATAGGTCATAGCTCGATAAGGAGCGGAAATTCAATAACTCATGACGACGTAAACACATTTGTATTTGGTGCGGATTCTCAAAACGATGAGAGGGTTGAAAAGGTCAAGGACTATTTTGAAAAATCAGGTATAAACTATAAAGTGCCGGAGGATATCAGACATTCTCTATGGTGTAAATTTATACTGAATGTTGCATCCAACCCTACTACAGCACTTCTTAGAATGACTTTTGGGGAAATGCTTGAGAATAAACATTTTATGCAGCTTGCCGTTAATATTATGAAAGAAGTACAAATGGCTGCAAAAGCTGAGGGGGTTCGGGGAGCAGAGACAATGATTGATGAAACTGTTGCACATCTTCATACAATGATTCCGGACGGAAAAACCTCTATGCTCCAGGATGTTGAAGCTGGACGTCCTACTGAAATTGATATGTTTGCCGGCACAATGATTGAATTTGGTAAAAAACATAATTTTCCTACGCCATACTGTTCCTTTCTAAAAGAAATGTTTGATATAATTCATGAGAATCAGATAATCAAAAAAAATAAAAATGTAGCTTGCAAAGTTTCTTAATAATTAAGCAATTTTTTTATGCTCAAAATCATGCAATAAGAGAATTAATAGTAAAAAACTTATTCCAACGAAACGGTTATAATGCGGCATACACAAAAGAAGCTCTTGGAGTAGGAATCTTTGCAAAAATAAACTTGTAGATGCTCTTGTCGCCTGCAAGCAGTCGCAGCTTGTTGTATTTGACCCTAAAGATATTCAAATTCTTGATAAAACATTTAAAGACAGACTTGGAAACCAAGCTATTCAAATAGGAATCGTCCTAAAAACACCTGTAAGAATAATAAACTACTTAAGAGAACAAAGAAAACAATTCGCAATATAAAGTTAAGTTTATCTCAAATAGCCTCAAAAAAGAAAGCGCCCTAGTGGCGCTTTCTCTATGATTGTGTAACTTCTTCTGCAGTAGCTTCTTCTTTTGATTTGTGCTTTTTCTTAGCACATCTCTCGCAGGTAATTTTCCCGTCAACAAGAACCAGCTTAATAGTATCGCCCGGAGAATACTTGCCTGAAAGAATTTCTTCTGCAAGCATATCTTCAATCTTTCGCTGAATTAATCTTCTCAGAGGTCTTGCACCGTAAGCTTCCGAATAACCCGCTTCAGCTAGATGATCCTTAACTTCATCCGTAACCTCTACAGATAATTCTCGTTCATCAAGACGTTTGAACAAATCTTTCAGCATCAAATCCACAATCTGCCTGATCTCTTCCTTAGTCAGATGTGCAAATACAATTGTTTCATCTATACGGTTTAAGAATTCAGGTCTGAAAGCTTTTTTCATTTCTTCAGTAACAGTTTCTTTCAGTTTTTCATATTTATCCTTAGACTCATCATCAGAAGTTGCAAAGCCTAATCTTGAAGTATTTGTAATCATGCTTGCCCCGACATTTGAGGTCATGATAATGATTGTATTTTTGAAGTTTATGTGACGGCCTTTAGAATCGGTCAACCGTCCGTCATCAAGAATTTGGAGCATTATATTAAATACATCCGGATGAGCCTTTTCAATTTCATCAAACAGAACAACTGAATAAGGTTTCTTTCTAATGAGCTCTGTCAAATGACCGCCGTCATCGTACCCAACGTATCCCGGAGGAGAGCCGATAAGTTTAGCTGTCGAATGTTTTTCCATAAATTCAGACATATCAACTCTTATCATATTATCTTCAGAACCAAATACAGCCTCGGCAAGAGCTTTTGCAAGTTCAGTTTTACCAACGCCGGTAGGTCCGCAGAAGATGAAACTTCCGATTGGTCTGTTCGGACTCTTTAAACCGACTCTTGCGCGTCTGATAGCCTTAGAAATCGCAACAACCGCATCGTTTTGGCCGATAACTCTTGCGTGAAGTGTATCTTCAAGCTTAAGAAGACGTTCACTTTCGCCCTCAGTAAGTTTTGTAACCGGAACCCCGGTCATTGTTGAGATAACTTCAGCAACGTTTTCAGCTGTAACGGTCGGTTTATTAGCCTCGTGTTCTTCTTTATACTTTTGAGACATTTCTCTGATACGTTCCTTCAAATCAGCTTCTTCATCACGCAGTTGAGAGGCTTTTTCAAATTCTTGGTTTCTTATAGCATCTTCTTTGTCTTTAATTAGCGAGCGCAATTCTTTTTCAAGCTCCTTGCCTTCCGGTGACAGAGTTGAAACCTTCAAACGGACTTTTGAAGAGGCTTCGTCTATTACATCGATAGCCTTATCCGGAAGGAAACGATCAGTAATATATTTATTAGATAATTTAACCGCAGCAACAATAGCTTCATCGGAAATTATAAGCTTATGGTGATCTTCATATTTTTGTCTCAGACCTTTAAGGATTTCAATAGATTCATCCTCACTTGGTTCGTCTATAATAACCGGTTGGAAACGTCTTTCAAGAGCCGAATCCTTTTCAACATACTTACGGTATTCTTCAAGAGTTGTTGCTCCGATAACCTGAATTTCACCTCTTGATAGCGCCGGTTTCAGGATATTGGCAGCATCAATTGCGCCTTCAGCAGCTCCTGCACCGATAAGAGTATGCATTTCGTCAATTACCAGAATGATATTTCCGGCCTGGCGAATTTCGTCCATAATTTTTTTAAGACGTTCTTCAAATTCACCTCTGTACTTTGTACCGGCAACAAGCAGCCCCATATCAAGCTGAATAACTTTTTTACCGTCAAGAATATCCGGAACTTCCGCATTAACAATTCTTATGGCAAGCCCTTCAGCAACGGCAGTTTTACCAACCCCCGGCTCACCGATAAGAACAGGATTATTTTTAGTACGTCTTGCCAAAATTTGAATAACACGTTCAATTTCTTTATCTCGCCCAACAACCGGATCAAGCCTTAACTCCTGGGCCGCAAGCGTTAAATCTCTGCCAAATTCATCAAGACTTGGTGTTTTGGTCTTTCCGCTTGAAGAGCTTGTAGAAGAGGATGATGAGGCTGTTGTCTGAGGTTTTGTTTCGCCAAGCATTTTGACAACATTACTACGAACCTTGTTCAAATCAACACCGAGATTTTCAAGAACTCTGGCTGCAACACCTTCACCTTCCCGTATCAGACCAAGCAGCAGGTGTTCTGTACCTATGTAGTTATGCCCAAGCTGTCTGGCCTCATCCCATGAAAGCTCCAAAACCCTTTTAGCACGAGGGGTAAAAGGAATTTCTACAGCGACAAATCCCGAACCACGGCCGATAATTTTTTCAACTTCTGCCCTTGCATCCTTAAGATTAACCCCCATTGATTTAAGGGTTTTAGCGGCAACGCCGGTGCCCTCTCCGATCAAACCAAGCAGAACCTGTTCTGTTCCGACAAAGTTATGACCCAATCTTCGGGCTTCTTCCTGTGCGAGCATTATTACCTTTATAGCTTTCTCCGTAAAACGTTCAAACATTATTTGCTCCTATACTAACATATTAAATTATATATATATCTTACATAAAAAACAAAAAACTTTCAAGCCTGTAACTATACTTAATATTAACTACAATTTCGGCTACATTATATAGGTATGAATATTTTAATACGAAAATTACTATAAAATATAATAAAGTTCTAAAAATAAGAAATCTTCCAGCCTTCCTTTAAAATTCTGGCGCTGCAATATGAACCGTTTCCATTAGGGCAATTTCTTTCAAGAACTGAGCTGGAAAGGTTATGTCCATATGGATTTACTTTATTTTTTGTTGTATCAATCTGAAAGATAAATACATCTTTCCCCATCTTATTTTCACCTTTTGTGCCGTCAACATCGACGAATACCTGCATATTATCTGCATAAGTCATTTTTCGGTCAATCACATTACCGTTTTCATCTGTTACATCTACCCATCTCAATGTAAAAATATAATAACTTATCCCATCTTTTGTTGTAAGAGCAATTCTTCCATCGGCATATGAAGTAGTAACACTGGTAGTGAAAGTAGTATTATCAAAACCACGAAACGGAACAGATTTACCATATGGGAATGTTCCTTCTTTTGAAATCTCCGGAGAATCAAAATATGGCAGCCAATAAGTATTAAAAAAATCCCGGGTTTTTTGCTCTGTTACTTCACTTCCGGTTCCCACAAAAGAACCAATATCACCATGGTCATAATAATTTCTTTCTAATACCTGTGATAATACGGAGTATGCTTTCTTTAATTTTGCCAGAGTAACCTGCTTCTGATAATTTGCAATTAAAGTCGGCAAGGTCATAGCAGCGACAACGCCGATAATGCCAAGGGTTATTAAAACCTCGGCCAGTGTAAATGCAATTCGGCGAGGCGATAAATAGTATGGTAAAAAAACTTCTGCCAGAGTAAACGCGGCTTTACGAGTCGAGCGGAGCCTCAGGCACTGTGCTATTGTCTTATATTTAAAAATGAGTTTATAACGCTGTCCCGACACAAAGAATTTGCCGTAATGGCCAAGGGATAACGGTTTTAGGTGTAGCCTAGCCCCCCCCCCTATCGGGAAAATCCGCACTATGATTGAATTTTAGCATATTTAAAATCCTCCTTAAAATTATCTAGATAATATTCAACCCTATTATAGCATATTTTCAATTCATTTTCAAGCTAAGTATGTCTTACTTTTTTCTTTGGCAGAAAGACAAGGGTTTTTGTCAAAAATACCTTTCTTCAAATTTGTCTCCAAATCAAATTTTTCTGTATCAATCGTAAATAA
>CALUYU010000012.1 GCA_944325075.1 Candidatus Gastranaerophilales bacterium | reverse complement strand
AACCTCAAGGGAGACAAGGGTTTTTGTCAAAAATACCTTTCTTCAAATTTTTCTCCAAATCAAAGTTTTCTGTATCAGATGTAAATAAATATTATGTTAGGGTGAAACCCCAACCTACATTGAACTGTGTTGGACGCATATGGAAAAGGTCGATAAAAGATTCTCCATGTCATCCTGAACTTGCAGCTCCTCTAGTTGCCGACGCAAAGGAGGCTTACAAGGGAGGGTGCTCGCAGAGTATTTCAGGATCTAGCCACCGACAAAAATGTTCGGCTATTTGCACACAAAAAACTAATGTTGGGCTGAAAGCCCAACCTACTTTGATTCCCATTTCATCTTGCCGTCGGAGCATTGTAATGCAGGGCCTCAGGCACTACTCGTCTCGTAAAATTGCATTTACTCTGGCGGAAGTTTTAATAACCCTAGGTATAATCGGTGTTGTTGCTGCTATGACATTGCCTACATTGATAGCAAACCATCAACAGAAGGTGACGGTAACAAAGTTAAAGAAAGTGTATAGTATCCTTAATCAGGCGTATCTGCGTGCACAGAACGATAATGGAACAATAGATAATTGGGGGCTGTCAAAGTCACAATTTGAAGAAGATCCTGATACCGGGGAACTTGTCTCTGGAGAGCAAGTAGTAGAGCAAACAATGTTATTCTGGAGTAAATTTCAGCCTTATTTACAAGTTTTAAAAACTTGTACTGATACAACATCTGACGCCCAGTGTGAAGGGTATTCAACTTATTCTTTAGATGGGAAAAAGCGAACTAATGATAGAATACCGCGTCTTATTCTGAATGATGGTATAATCTTGTCTGGCGTAAGTATAGATTATATAAATAATTGTAATAATAGTAATGTGTATTGTGCAGATTTTAGTGTTGACATAAACGGAACAGCACCACCAAATACAACTGGCCGTGATATATTTTATTTTTATGTATTTAAGAATCGTATAACACCAATGGGGGCGGCAGGTCCTGAACTGATAAGATCTTTTGAGGACTTCTGTAATAGGACTATTTCGAGTGAGTATAATGGTTATGGCTGTGCCGCGTGGGTAATATACAATGAAAATATGGATTACTTAAAGTGTGATGGCTTAAGCTGGAGCGGTAAACATAAATGTAAATAAGTATAATTAATATTTAATCCCCCTTTTAATGTAAAATACTACTTGACAAAATTATTGATTACGCCGACAATAGTAGCAAGTTAAGGGGGATTTCTTATGACTAAAGAAACATTTTTACACGAAAAACATATTCAGCTTGGAGCCAAAATGGTTGACTTTGCAGGTTGGCATATGCCGGTTCAGTATACCAGTATTGTTGAGGAACATAATACTGTTCGTAATGCCGTCGGGCTTTTTGACGTTTCGCATATGGGTGAAGTTTTTGTGTCCGGAAAAGATTCTTTAGACTTCTTACAAAAAATAGTTCCTCAGGATATTTCCAAGCTTGATTATGAGAAGGCTGTTTACTGTCAGCTCCCGAACTTAAACGGAGGGCTTATTGATGATCTGATAATATATAAACTTGGGATAAACTACTATATGATTATTTGTAATGCCTCAAGAATTGATGAAGATCTTAACTGGATGGTTCGTAACAGCAAAGATTTTGATGTAAAAATTGATAATCAGTCACATAATTATTCACTCCTGGCTGTTCAGGGGCCTAATGCGGACAGTCTTTTGAGAAAGATGGGGCTTGATACAAATCAAGATTCTTTTACAATTAAGCCTGCTTGTATATGCGGTAGAAAAGTTCTTGTCTCAAGAACCGGCTATACCGGTGAAGATGGGTATGAAATTCTTGTTGAAAACAGATTTTCAGAAGAATTGTGGGATAAGATATTGGAATATGGTAAGCCTTTCGGGATTAAACCAATAGGTCTTGGCGCCCGCGATACTTTACGGCTTGAAGCGGCCCTTCATCTTTACGGAAATGACCTGGATGAAAATACAACGCCGGTTGAAGCAGGCTTAAGCTGGTCACTTCCTAAAGATAAGAATACAGATTATAACGGGAAATCTATAATAATGGATCAGTTAGCGCATGGCGGACATAAAAAATTAATTGCAATAAAAATGCTTGATAAAAATATTGCCCGTCATGGCTATGATGTATATTTTAATGGGGAGAAGGCCGGAATTATAACCAGCGGTTCAGTATCACCGGTTCTGGGTTGTAATATTGCTCTTGCTTATGTTAAAAATATTAAGGAAATTTGCAACGGTAGTACTGTTCAGGTTATGATTAGAGAGAGATTACATGACGCTCTCGTTGTTAAAAAGCCGTTTGTAGAAAAAAGAAATAAAATTCGGATAACTAATAAGGAGAAATAAATGACTATTACAGAAAAGATTTTATGCTCAAAAACACATGAATATCTTTTGAGAAACGAGGATGAAACTTATACTATCGGTTTAACTGATTATGCAGTCGAACAGCTTGGCGATATTGTGTTTATCGAGCTGCCGGAAATAGGCGTTTCTTATTCAAAAGGCGATTCTTTTGCTGCCGTTGAATCTGTTAAGGCTGCTTCTGAAATTTATATGCCTATTAGCGGTAAAATTCTGGAAGTTAATACCAAAATTGTTGAAAATCCTGAAATACTAAATGAAGATGTCTATGAAGAAGGTTGGCTTGTTAAAGTTAAAGCCTTGGGAGATACTTCTGAGCAGGATGATTTACTTGAATATGAAGATTATAGAGAAGAAGTGGGATAATGAGAAATTTTTTAGTACATACTGATGAGGTAAAGTCCGATATGCTAAAAAGTATCGGCCTGAATGTGATTGAAGATTTATTTGCCCAAATCCCTAAAGAGGCACGGATTGCCAAATTGGATATGGGAAATCCGTTAAGTGAACTTGACGTTCAAAAAGAAATAAAGTCTCTTGCTAAAAAAAATAAATCAGATTTTATCTCTTTTAAGGGCGGAGGCGTGTATAATAAATTTGTGCCGGCATGCGTATCGCAGGTTGCCCAACGTTTTGAATTCCTTACCGCCTACACTCCTTATCAGGCAGAAGTCGCTCAGGGCACTCTGCAAGTTATGTATGAATTTCAGACAATGATCTCAAGACTAACAGGTATGGATATCTCAAATGCTACAGTATATGATGGAGCAACCGCATGTGCTGAGGCATTGTTAATGGCTGTTAGAATTTCTAAGAAAACAAAAGCGCTCGTTCATAAAAATCTTAATCCTGAATATCTAAGAGTTGTAAAAACTTATGCTTGGGCTGCGGATATTCAAATTGTTACATTTGACGATTTACCTCAAAATGTTGGTGAATACGCTTGTGTTATGGTTCAGACACCGGATTACTATGGAGAAATCATTGACATTAAACCTTTAACAGATACTTTATTAGTTGTATGTACCGATTTGTCAACTCTTTCAATTCTTAAACCCCCTTCTGAATATGGAGCTGATATTGTTGTTGGAGATATTCAGGCTCTTGGTTTGCCAATGAGTTTTGGCGGGCCTCATGCTGGAGTGCTGGCTTGCAGGGAAAAATTTATGAGACAAATGCCGGGAAGACTTGCCGGAAGAACTGTTGATAAGGATGGAAATCAGGCCTTTACTTTAACTATTCAAACCCGTGAACAGCATATAAAACGGGAAAAGGCTACAAGTAATATTTGCTCAAATCAAGCATTAATGGCTTTATGGGCTACTGTTTATTTATCTGTTATGGGAGAAAAAGGTTTCAGGCAGGCTGGTTATTTATCTTCTCTCAGGGCTCACAGGCTTGCGCAGGAGTTCGCTAAAAAAGGTATTAAAGTGCTTAATACTAATTTCTTTAATGAATTTACCATTGAAGTCTCCGGAGCTGATGAATTTTTGAAAAACCTAGAAGCAGCAGGAATTGATGGAGGGCTAAAAATTGATGATAATCATATTTTAGTTGCTGTTACAGAAATGATTTCAAATGAAGATATTATGTTATATATTAACAATGTATAATTTTAGTTAAATGTCTTGAGCAAAAATCTTTATTGCCAAACTATTTATTGGAATTATTGTAACGGAATGTTAAGTTTTTTAATTGTATTTTAAAGTTTACGGACAATCAACCGTAAATCATTATATATAAGTATACACCAATCCCCGGTGTTAAAGGAGTAAATAGTATGAATAAAGAATTTGAATTTTCAGACTTGTATTTTCTCAATGACATTAACGTAAATAACAGAATGTCATCTGAAGAACTTTCTGCATTGCATGAGTCTATGGCTAAGGACAGTATTCCTGATCAGTTTATTGAAATATCAGATGCTGCGGACCAGGAACATTCAGTTGTATACACCTATGCGAAATTTTTGGAAATCCTCGATACCAAAGGTCTTGCAGGACTTGTAAACGCTTAGTAATAATCTGTAAAATTTAAGACGCATCCTGTATGTCCGTGTTAAAATTTTCATATGGAAGATTTTAAACACTATACGGTGATGAAAAATGAAGCTGTTGAGGCTCTTGAGTGTAAAAATGGTTTAATATATGTGGATTGTACGCTTGGAGGCGGCGGTCATAGCGAATTAATTCTAAAAAATATTCAGCCGGACGGGCATTTAATAGCGTTTGATGTTGATAATGACGCTATTGAAGCATCAAAAAAACGGCTGCAAGGTTACAAAAACTTAACAATAATAAAAGATTCGTATACAAATATTAAGAAAAATTTACATTCTTTAGGAATTGAAAAGATAACGGGCGGGGTCCTTTTTGACCTTGGTGCGTCTTATCATCAGCTCACAAAATGCGAAAGGGGGTTTTCTTTTTCAAAAGATGCTCCTTTGGATATGCGTTTTAATCAAGATTCTGACTTCACAGCCCGGGATGTTGTAAATACTTATTCAGAAGCCGATCTGATAAGGATTTTTTCAGAATACGGAGAAGAAAGATTTTCTAAACGTATTGCAAAGAAAATTGTTGAGGTAAGAAAGCTTAAAAATATTGAAACAACGCAGGAATTAGCTGATTTGATAGTGAACTGCACTCCAAGGGTAAAATCCTCTATTCACCCTGCAACACGTGTGTTTCAGGCAATTCGGATTGAGGTTAATCAAGAGTTAACAAATGTAAAAAATACATTGAATGATGTGTTGGATTTGTTAGCGGTTGGTGCTATAATAAGTGTAATAAGTTTTCATTCACTGGAAGACCGGATTGTGAAACACTTATTCAAATACCATTCTCAGAGATGCCATTGCAGCGCAAATCAAATGATTTGTACATGCCCGCCACCGAGATTGGAATTAGTAAATAAAAAGCCTCTGATGGCGTCGGAACAGGAGATAAGGGAAAATCCGCCATCACGCAGCGCAAAACTGAGAGTCGCCAGATGTATTAATTAAAGCACTTTCAGGGAGAGATGTCAGATAATTGGGGAAGTAAAATTGAATACTGCTAGAGCTAGAGTAAGAGAAGACTATTACAATTATAAAAATCAGGATTTAGTGCAAAATCCTATAACCCAGTCACCGGTTATAGAAGGTTATTTTTATAAGGAGAATCTGTTAAAAGAAATGGCTATAAGGAAGTTAAATATGACGTTATGCGCAATACTTACTTTTTTTGTTATAGCTGCTTTTATCAGTTATTACCTTGAAATGTCTAACGAAATTACTTTAAATACACTTTCCCGTCAGGTAACCAGCTTAAATGACGAAAACGCCGAATTGCAGAATACTTTGGATAAATTAAAATCCTTTAATAATGTTGACAGTAAAATGGCTCAGCAAAATATACTTCAAAAGGCTGCTAAAGTTATAGAAGTTCCGGCTGTTGCTTCTGCTGCATATTCTGAGAGTAAAAAGAATTTGACAAGTACTGTAGATTGGGCAATAGGTTATTAATATTTGTTAACAATTTGGTATAATATAGCAAAAAAATAGGTGATCGTGTTTTAATATGAATATGGGAAAAAAGTTATTATTATTTTTAATTTCATTTTTAATGTTTGCCGGTTCAGTGTATGCATATAGTATACCAAGATGGTTTAATATGCCCGTAAGCGTCTATCTTCCAAAACAGGAAGAAAGCGATACTGTAACCGGAGCATTTAAGGCTTGGCAATCAGCGTCTAAAGGTACTGTAAGATTTTTATATCGTAATTCCAAAAACCTGGCAGCGATTTCAAATATTAATGTCGGATTTGTGGATAGCCTTCCAGAGAATAAAGCATATAAGATTAACCCAAGGTTTTCTATGTCATGGGATACAAATTTGTATTCTAATTCCCGTTATTATTCAAGAATGGGAATTCTCATAGCCTTAAAAGATTCTGATGGAAATCCGATTCCGGAAAATAAATTATATGCAATTGCTCTGCGTGCTGTAGGAGAAGCTCTTGGTCTTGATCCTGTTAAGTCTGAAAATTCAGTTATGTTCTATTCTGATGAATTTAAAAATACAAATATTACAAAAGACGATATTGCAGAAATCATGAGAGTTTATAAACCTGTTTATAAAAAATAGTTAGTATTCTTTCATTTTTTTAACTGATTTTTTCCGGATTTTAAGTCTTTTTGTTTGAAATTTGCCGATGGATGTTATATAATAGTCAAGTCAAATATAATTATAGAATTAAGAGGTCATAAGAGATGAAAGATTCAAAAATTCAAATGCAGATACTTATTGCCCTTGGATTGGGTTTGAAACGTAACTGGCATATATTTTTCGGTATTATAGCCGGTGTAATTGTCGGAGTGTTTTTGCATTCCCACGATTTCCCTCTGATTTCGACTCTTTTATCTTTTATCGGTCAGGTATTTATAAGATTAATTCAAATGGTAGTTATACCATTGGTAGTTTCGGCAATTATAATCGGGATTACAAGTATTGGTGACAACAAACAGCTTGGTAAATTCGGAACCAAAATGATATTGTATTACGGTATAATTACTGTTGCTGCTGTTGTAATTGGTACAGTGCTTGCGTTGGTATTTAAACCGGGACTTGGAGCTGCCCATTATATTGCGGCAAATACTGCAAGTGAGGTTCAGGCGTCTGTTGCAACTGCAATGAGTCAGCAGCAGGGACATATATTGTCTATGTTTCTTGATTTTATTCCAAGTAACCCGCTTAATGCTCTTGCAAACGGAAATATGGTTGCAATCATAGTATTTTGTTTAATTCTTGCTGTTGCATTAACTAAGGTTGGAGATGTAAACAGACCAATTGTTTCATTTTTTGAATCAATTTTCGCTGCAACGATGAAGATTACTGACTGGATTATGTTCCTGGCTGCTCCTGGTGTATTTGCTTTGACGGCCTCTGCTGTATCCAGTTTCGGGATGGAAATATTCTCAAGTATTTCGAAATATTTGTTTGTTTTGGCTTTGGGATTTTTTATACAGATGTTTGTTGTTTATCCTCTGTTCTTAAAATGTTTCTCAAAAGTTTCAATATGGATGCTTTATTCGGCAGTAACAGAGGCTATGATGGTTGCATTTGGAACCGCAAGTTCTTCTGCAACACTGCCGTTAACTATCGCGTGCTGTGAGAAACGTGGAATTTCACATAAAATTTCAAGTTTTGTTCTTCCTCTTGGCGCAACATTAAATATGGATGGTACAGCTCTTTTGCAGGTTGTTGCGGTTATTTTCCTCGCTCAGGCTTACGGTGTACCGCTTACTCCGTTTTTGTTAATTCAGATAGGATTGCTTGCAATTATAGCCTCAAGTACCAGTGCAGGTATTTCAGGAGCCGGACTTATTACTATTGCATTAATTCTTAATGGTATGGGATTGAGTCCTGAACAACTTGTTGCAGGGTTCGCATTCTTGTTCACGATAGAAAGGCTTACAGATATGATGAGAACGTTGGTTAATGTTACTTCCGATGCTGTGGTTGTTGCAGCAATTGCTGATAACGAGAATGAAATAAACTATGATTTATTTAATAATCCGGAAGCTTATGAAGATATAGCATAAATTAATTTAAAGTAATAAAAAACAAAAGAGGTTTGTATATTGGATACGAACCTCTTTTTGTGATATTATAGATTTTGAAACAGCGGAGTAATAATGATTGATAATACAGATAAGATAGCCGGAAGGTTTTTAGGGAAAAAAGTTAGCGGAAGTAATTTATATGATCCGTCTTTGCTTGTTGCGATTCCACGTGAGGATAACCGTAAGCAGTATAATTTAGATAATAAAAATTTGCCGTTTACAGGGTGGGATGTGTGGCAAGCGTATGAATTTTCCACTATGACTGATAACGGTATTCCGATTACAAGGCTAATGAAAATGAAGTATAATTGTGAGAGTAATTATATTGTTGAGTCAAAGTCATTAAAATTGTATTTAAATTCTTTCAATATGACAAGATTCGGGAAAAATATCTCTGAATGTCTTGAAATTTGCAAGGGACTTATAAAAAAAGATTTGTCGGAAAAGCTTGAAACTGAGGTAGATGTTAATTTTATAGAGCCGGATGCGAAAAGAATTGATATATTTGCCGGTTTCAGAAATATAATGGACTATATCGATGAAAATTCTTTACGCGTTGAAAGCTTTAAGGAAGCCCCTGGACTGTTGGAAACAGAGGAAAAAGATAAAATAGAAGAATATTATTTGATGTTTGATTCTTTACGCTCAAATTGCAGAGTAACTCACCAGCCGGATTTTGGAGATGTTTATATTTATTACAAATCGTTAAAACATATAGATGAAGGAAGTTTGGTTAAATATCTGAGTTCTTTCCGATCTGAATTTCATTTTCATGAGGAGTGTTGTGAGATGATATATAAAAGGCTGTATGATATTTTGGATAAGGATGATCGGCTTTTTGTATGTGCACTTTATACAAGACGCGGCGGAATAGATATTTCTCCTTCCCGCTGGAGCAGGAATTGTCCGGTACATGATGTGTTGACATTATTAGATGTCAATAAATTTGCTAGAAGCGGCATTAAGCAATAGGCTGAAGATTTATGAGTAACAAAACATTAGGTAATGCAGGAGAAGATCTTGCCTGCAAATATTTGGAAAAAAACGGCTATGAAATAATTGCCCGTAATGTGCATTTTTCAAAGTATTGCGAGATTGACATAATTGCAAAGATAAAAAATAAAACGGTGTTTGTTGAAGTTAAAACAAGAAGGACAAACTTATACGGCACACCTTTTGAAGCTATAACAAAAACAAAGTACGATAACATTAGAAAGGGAATTCAATTTTATCTTGCTGAAAATAAAATTAAAAACTATCAGATTGACGTGATAGGTATAACGCATAAACCTGTTTTAAAGATTGAACATATGAAAAATATTTATTTTTAAGTTCTTATTCTTTAATTGTGCCGTTTTCAATGTTAAGTATTTTTACACCTTTTAAAAATTCATCTTCAAAAAGAACGGTGTCTACAGATGTTATAATCGTTTGTGTATCAGGATTTATAGATTTTAAAAGATAGTTTTGCCTTATATCATCAAGTTCAGCCAGCACATCATCTAAAAGTAAAATAGGGGCTTCTCCGGTTTTATCTGTTATGATATTTAATTCCGATAACTTTAATGCAAGTACAACTGTTCTCTGCTGCCCCTGGGAGGCATATTTAGTTGCTTCACTGTCATTTATGTAAAACACAATATCGTCTCTGTGCGGGCCTGTGCAGGATTGACCGCGTCGCATTTCCTCGTTTCTTTTTTCTATTATTGAATTTTTAAATCTTTCAACAATCTCATCAAGTTCTTCTTCCCCGTTAAGAAAAGAGCAGTCGTATTCAAGTTTAAGATTTTCGGTTTCACTGATTATTCGATGTTTTTCTTTTGCAATTTTTTCAATTTCCTTTAGGAATTTTTTGCGTAAGTAGATAATATTGCTGCCTGTTATAACAAGTTGTTCATTAAAAACATCAAGAAGAGTTTCGTTAAGCTGTCCGGTTTTTAGGTAATCTTTCAGGCAGTTGTTTTTTTGAATCTTTATTTTTTCATATTTTGAAAGCCTTTCATCATACGCCGGGTAAATCTGTGAAATTGCTCTATCAAGCCAGTCCCTTCTGTCTGAAGGGTTTCCTCTCAGCAGCAGCAAATCTGAGGTCGAAAACAATACTGTCTTTAATACGCTTTTGAAATTTTTAGGGGTGGTTTTTACTTTATTTATTTTAAGTTCACGATTTTTTTCGCGAGAATAAGAAAAATCAAGTGAAATATCTGTGTTGGCTTTTATAATATCTGAACTAATTTCAACTTTATTATTTTCAAAATTTATAAGTTCAAGGTTATTAGATATTCTTGGGCTTTTTAGTGTAGATAAAAAATAAATGCTTTCTAGAATATTGGTTTTCCCCTGAGCGTTTTTTCCGATAATTAGAATTTTGTCATGGTTAAAATCCAGTTCTAAATTTTTACAGTTTCTGTAGTTTATCAGTTTATGATTAATAAGCCTCATAATCCAATTATACTTCAAACAAATGATTATTTTTTTATGTGGTTGCTGAATACTTAAATTTATCGTATAATTGTTGTAGAATAAATATATAAGGAATTGAAAATGCTGCCTGTTATTAGTGAAGAGATAGCTTTGAGTGCGTTTGCAGAAATCTTCAAGGATATGCCTGCCTGGCGCAAAAAAATGATACATTATATAAAGGATGAAAATCCAGAAATTAACACTGCAATAATTGAGGCTGCAAATAAGTCAAAACTTGATCCTAAAGCAGTTGCATTAGGGGCATATATGACTTATAATTTAATAGAACTCGCAATGAATGATAATAATATGATGAATTTTACAGAATAGAATGAGAGGGTATAATGGTTGCAATAGAAGAACTTTTAGAAAAACTTGTTGAGAATAACGGCAGCGACTTGCATATCTCGAGTGCATTGCCGCCTTGTATGCGTGTAGACGGTAAATTAAAAAGAATGGATTATCCGCCTTTATCTCCTGATCAGGTTGAAAACTTGCTTTTCCCTATGCTTTCAAATGAGCAAAGAAGAAGATTAGAACAAGATTGGGAATTGGACTTTTCATATGGTATTGAAGGCCTGAGCCGTTTCAGGGTGAACTTTTACAAGGATAAAGGAAATTACGCAGCGGCATTCAGAACGATTACATCTACAGTTCCGTCATTTGATCAACTTGGTCTTCCTGAGATAGTTCGTTCAACCGCAGAAAAACCAAGAGGTCTGATATTGGTTACCGGGCCTACAGGTTCAGGTAAATCTACTACCCTTGCAGCAATGATTGACTATATAAATTCTACACGTGCTGAGCATATTCTTACAATTGAGGACCCTATAGAATTTGTGCATACCTCAAAATCCAGTATTATTCACCAGCGTGAGTTGGGAATGGATACAAGATCATTTGCAAATGCTCTTAAATCTGCTCTCCGTGAAGACCCTGATATTATTCTGGTAGGTGAGATGCGTGACCATGAAACTATCGCACTTGCGCTTACAGCGGCTGAAACCGGTCACTTGGTTTTCGGAACTTTGCACACCTCTTCAGCGTCACAAACTGTTGACCGTATTATTGACGTATTCCCGGAAGGACAGCAGCAGCAAATTCGTGTTCAGCTTGCAAACTCGCTTGTTGCAGTTTTTGCACAAACTCTGTTGCCTAAACTTCAGCCGGATGGTTCTAAAAAAGGTCGTGTAATGGCTCAGGAAATCATGCTTGTAACTCCTGCTATTTCTAACCTGATACGTGAGTCCAAAGCTGCTCAGATTTATTCTACTATTCAAATGAACCAGGGACTTGGTATGCAGACTTTAGAAATGGCGCTGGCTAACTTGTATAAACAAAAAGTTATCACATTAGAAGATGCGCTTTCTAAAACATCTAAACCTGATGAGTTGAAGCGTATGCTTGCTCAACGTTAAACTAATATTCTTTTATACAATGCAAAAAGCCGGTTTTCAAAACCGGCTTTTTTGTGTTTATTTCTTCTAAACAATTTAATTTTTTAAACTGCAAATCTAAAATGAACCAAGTCTCCATCCTGGATAATATAGTCTTTCCCTTCAAGGCGTGTAACACCTTTTTCTTTGCAAGCCGCATATGAACCATATTTCACAAATTCATCATAAGGCGTAATTTCTGCACGTATAAAACCTTTTTCAAAATCTGTGTGTATAACACCTGCTGCTTGCGGAGCCTTGGCGCCGGCCGGGATTGTCCAGGCATGAACTTCTTTTTCCCCAGCAGTGATAAATGTTCTCAGGTCTAGCAGATGATATACACTTCTTATCATACGGTTAATACCGCTGTCATCAATTCCAAGTTCTTTTAGGTATGCAAGAGCCTCTGTTCCAAGCTCGCAAAGTTCTTCTTCGATTTTTGCAGAAATTATTACCATTTCGGCATTGTGTTCCTGTGCATAATTTTCTACGAGTTTTGTGTATTTATTACCATCTTTCAGATCAAACTCTGATACATTTGCAGCATAAATAACCGGTTTTGTTGACATTAGATTAAGTTGTTTTACATATGGAACTTCATCCTCACTGAATATATCTTTTATATTTATAAAGATACCTTTGTCTAAAAGATCTTTTAAAGTATGCAATACTCCGGCTTCAAGAACAGCTTCTTTATCCCCGGCCTTTACCTGTTTGGCAATTCTTGCTTCTCGTTTTTCAACAGAGGCAATATCAGCCAAGGCAAGTTCTGTGTTAATGGTATCAATATCATCAAGCGGATTGACTTTTCCTGATACGTGAATGGTATTAGGGTCATCAAAACATCTTACAACGTGGATAATAGCGTCAACTTCTCTTATGTTGTGTAAAAACTGGTTGCCAAGACCTTCACCTTTACTCGCACCTTTAACAAGTCCGGCTATATCGACAAATTCTATAGCTGTCGGGATTATTTGTTCAGTTTTACATAATTTTGCAAGAACCTCTAATCGTTCATCCGGCACATTAACAACCCCGACATTTGGTTCAATTGTACAAAAAGGGTAATTTGCACTTTGGGCATTTTTTGCGCTGGTAAGTGCATTAAATAAAGTTGATTTCCCTACATTGGGAAGTCCAACTATTCCTGTTCTAAGCATTATTGTTTTTCCTCATTTAAAATTATTCTTATATATATTTTATTTTAACGAAAAACAGCCTTTTTGTAAAGCCCGCCTGCCTAATCAGGCGTTAAACTATATTTGTAAATTTTTCTTCATATTGTGACAAAAAATATATTGATGTTTTTTTATACATAGTATATTATTAAACTTGAAACAATAGGTGTGTGTATGGAAAATTATATTTTGGCTTCTAAATCGAAATTAGTGCAGTTGAAGCTTTCGGACTTTGAATTTTCAAATCCGGATTTGCGAAATAGCAAAGAATCTAAAGCTATTTCAATTGCAAATTGGCTGATTAATATTATTGAAACAAATTTGAAATCCGGAAAAATTTCAGCCAATAATCTGCTTCCTTCCAAGGCTGAATTTGCCTACTACCTTGGTGTAAGTGTCGGAACCATACAGAATGCGCTTAGATACATTGAAGATAAGGGTTATGTTGAATCTAAACAAAGAATTGGGACTATTATTAAAAATAGATCTGAAAAATCATGTATGTTAAGAAAGCTTACTTCTAAGCGTGATATTGCGATATTAGAAGTGAAAAAGTTCATTACGTCCAATAAATTAAGGACGGGAAGCTATCTCCCGTCATCAAGAGCATTGGCTGCAATGATAGGATGTTCTGCAAATACAACTCGTCTTGCATTTGAATATCTTTGCGGAATGGGTATTCTTGAGCATAAGTCCCAGAAAACCTCTGATGGAGGATGGGTTGTAAAATCTTTGAATTTCTCCGGAGTTATAAAATCGAACGAAAGTATACAAAAAACCTTAGTAGGAAAGATTGAGAAGGATTTAAAAGAATACATAGATACTAATTTAAAACCCGGCGATCGTCTCCCTTCTCACTCACAACTTTCATATGAACTTAAAGCAAGTATAAAAACAATTCATGATGCATTAAAAGTTCTTATAGATGAGGGAATTCTGCTTCCAAGAAGAGGCCGTTACGGAACCACGGTTATAAAGTGTCCTAAAGATTCTAATGCCGGTCTTAAATTAGAAAAATCTATTTTTGCACCTGCAAAAGATACTGCTTTTTATTATTATGAAAAAACTCAAAATGCAATAAAATCAATGATTGCAGATAATTACGAAATTGGTTCTAAGCTTCCGTCTATTATGGAACTTTCTAAGACTATGGATTTAAGTCCTAATACAATAAGAAAAGCTTTTCAAAATCTTGCAAAAGAGGGTTACCTGGTGTTTACAAGAGGCCGATACGGCGGAACCTTTGTTATTGATATTCCGCCGCGTGGAGAAGAGACCTTCAAGTGGCTGGCTGTTAATCCACAGTATGCAAAATTGTATTCTAATTAGCAAGGGCTGATGACTCTTACTTAAGATGCCGGTTTATAATTATTTGGAATGCGGATTAGTTACATTTGTGTTTGCCATCCCAATCGAGGTCGCTGCATTTTTCATAATCCATATTTTCATTGTATATAATCTAGGCAGTACAGCCTTCCCAATAATTTGAAATGTTTTGTTTCATATCAGGTCTGCAAAATGTTTTAAATGGAAAAATTTTGTCATTAGCTACTCCTCGCGGTATAATTCCTTCCGGGACAATAGAAAATCTGAAAATATCTTTGCCCCATTCATTCGGTTTAGAATCAGGGCCATTAATGTCAATTGTTAAATCTCCGCATAATTTCCCTCTAGTATTAATGCTGACGTTTTCGTATTCACAATTTCCACTTCTTGAAAAAAGATAAAAAGATGTTCCGTTTGCCAGTATTCCGGAGTAGAACTCAAATATTCCATTATTCTTCCCTTCTTTTATAATAATACATGAAGAATCTCCGGGCTCGCATATTTTAGCTATTTTTAAATAAGGTTTAATAGCATTAAACAATATTTTACTTGAATTTATATTACTATCGTTTACATAATTATGGTCTCCGGTATCTTCGTCTTGAGTATAAGAGAGTTCAGAAAGCCCCCAGCTTGAAATTTCACCGTTTTGTGCAATCGCCATTCTAAAAGCCGTGTTAAAAATTGAATAATTGGTTTTGAGTTGTGTAACTATTTGTTTAACTTTGTAATTTTGAATTAACGTCGGCAGCGTCATAGCTGCAACAATACCGATAATGCCAAGGGTTATAAGGACTTCTGCCAGGGTAAACGCGGCTCGACGAGGCGAGTGTGGCCTGAGGCACTGCCATATTATGCTGCACTCTTTAGTATTCAGCGAAATATTATTGTAGGTTGGGGTTTCCACCCCAACATTAGATTTATTGATATTGAAATCTGTATATTCTTGCAGGTGGTAGGATCCTGAAATACTCTGCGAGCCCCCTCCCTTGTAAGCCTCCTTTACGTCGGCAACAAGAGGAGCTGCGAGTTCAGGATGACATATTCTCAGGCTCTTTTTACCTTTGGCAAAATTTTTTTTGAAAAAATTAATCATAAAATACCTCCTTTTATAATTGAAAAATTTACAGCCCAAAATGGCGAAAGAAAAAACTTTCGCCTAAAAATATTCCCCGGATTGCAAACGGAATATTCCCTCAATCCGTCAATCCTGAGTTCAATTAATTTTACCTTGGAAATCCAATCAATAACAACACGCCAAACCCTAGCCCAATAAGGGTTTAAATCCTTAGTCTGCCCCCCCCCCAATCAGGGAAATCCGCGTTATGATTGAGTTTTGCATGTTTTTAACTCCATAATGTAAAATATTTTCTTCTTTTAGTATAACTTATTACACATAAATTTTCAAGTTTCAAATAAAAAAAATCGGACCCTCCGTTTGGAATGTCCGTTATTTCATTTCTGAAACAAAAAGGATTTACATTAATTTTTTGAATTTTAGTATTCAATACCCTGTCTTGCCATTACACCCATGTCAAAGTAATGCTTGATAGGTTTCATTTCAGTTACAAGATGGGCCATTGCTTTAAGTTCAGGATGAGCATATCTTCCCGTTAATACAATTTCCAAATTTTCCGGTTTGTGCATTAATGTTTCTTTAACATCACTTACCTTAATCATGTTCATTGCCGTGCAAATATTTATTTCATCAAGTATAATAAGCTGGTATTTTCCGGAATTAATTGCCTTTTTCGCAAATTCCCAACCTTTTTTTGCTTCTTTAAAATCATCCATACATACATTATGTGAATAGCAAACACGGTCCATCCCGAACTGAACGACATCAAGGTTTGGTAAAAATTTTGATGAAGATATAATTTCACCATAAGAAGTAGCACTGTCACCTTTGGTAAATTGTATAATAAGTACCTTCCAGCCATGCCCCAACGCTCTGAGTGCTAATCCCAATGAGGCAGTTGTTTTTCCTTTACCGTCGCCTGTATAAATTTGAATGTAACCATGCTCTAACACTTCTAATTTCCTCCTATACGAATAATAGAATTCTAATCTTCATCACCATTTTAAACGATTTTTGAAAAGATTTAATCGTTCTAACGATTGATTCCCCCGAGACAGAATTATAACTAACCCCGCCTCCCAAGATTCACTTGTATTATAATCATAATCCTAAAAAGGAAAAATGACACATGTTTTTCTTTCTCCATGCCAATCTTTTTACAATAAGATTTGTTAACTTGCCTGATAAATAGTAATTATAACACTTTTGCTTACATTTTCTTTTTGCCAAAAAATTTACATTTAATTGTAAATTTAGCTTCACAAAAACTTGCAAATTCCGAAACAATCCGTTGCTCTTCTATTTTCGGGATTCATATTATTGTGAAGAATATTAACAACTTTATAAAGAGATAGAAAATGTTCGTTGTTTTTGACATTAATTTGGGTATATTAATTTTATATATATAGTATTTATAAAATATTAACAATTGTAACAGAAAATTTATGAGGATGCAATTCATGTTTTTAAAAAATCTTTATATATATAAGAAAGAAACCAGAGAGAGTTTAAGAACATGAACATCGAGTTGAAGTTTAAACCAGGAGTTCGAACATCTCTAAATTCGAACAATAATATAAGGTCAAACTTTACCGCCGACAGTAAATCTGAGGGGGCAGTTCAGACTGTTCGAAACTCTACCGGCAGTTCTGCAGCTGCAAATCTGCAAAAAATGTCTTTATCAACCGGAAACTGGTCTTCTAAGAATGGTTCAATTCTGAATTCCAGAAATTCGACTTCTGGAAGCAGCACAACTTCATCATCTTATTCAAGAGTTAATACTGCACCGAAACAGGGGACTAAACAGGCCTCTAATTATGTAAGTTCCGGTTTTAGAAACAAGCAGGCGGATGCAAAAGATTTGCGGCAAAGAATGTACACCGGATCAATGAATTTGGATAGTTATTGGGACAGAGGCGCATTTACAGGGTATTCGGGACGAGCGTTTCAAAGAATTGAGGATAATTATTATGCATATTTAAATGCAAGTATGCCTCAGCCTGCTGTTCAGGAAAAGAGTGGCTGGCAGAAGTTTACTGATGGTCTGACAGCAGTTACAACTATTGCGGGTGTTGTTACTAAAGGTATTAGTGCCTGGGATTCTATTTCATCTAAATCAAGTGATAGTACCGCGTCAACATCTGTTAACTCCGGGGCAGAAGTTTCTTCTGCTATTGATAATATGAAAAATGCAGAAAATTCAAGTGAATTAAGTACTGCTATTACTCTTGCAACACAAGAATCGGGCCAGCTTGGAGAACAAATCGAAACAACCAGAGCATTATTTAGTAAGGCTCAGACTGAAACTTCTTCACTGAAATCTGCTTATGAAACTGATAAGAAGAATTTTGATACAGTGAATGAACAGGTCAAAGGAAAAGAAAGCGAAGTTAAGCAGCTGGCTGATAATGTTGCAAGTACAAAGAGTGCTATGGAGTCTGCTGATCAACAGCTGGCACAGGCGAATGAGGATGTCGCAAATCAGGAGAATACTGTAAGTGATTTAAGATCACAACTTGCCAGTGCATCTGATGAAGATAAATCCAAAATTCAAGCTAAACTTGATAAAGCAGAAGATAAATTAGATAAGCTTAAACAAAAGCAAACCGAAGCTCAGGAATTACAGGCTAAAAAGGCTGAGCAATATGACACTGCTTTCACCAAACATAAACAGGCTAAGTCTGAATTGGATCAACTGAATAATCAACTTAAACCATTACAAGATAAAATGAAGGCTTCCCAAGAAGCTTATGATAAAAATTTGGATCTTGTAAACAACGGTGAAGAAAAGATTAAAGATCTTGAAAAGCAGCAAAAAGATATTAATGGTGTTATCGAGAAGCAGGAACAGCGGCTTGACAAAATGAAACAGCAGGAACAGAAGGAGATGGATTCTCTTAACGACGATATTGTTAAAACAGACGGGCAAGCAACTGAGGCCAGAGAAAAAGGTAAGTCTGATAAAGCCGCTAAAAAAGAAGCAAAAGTTCAGGAAATGGAACAGCGTAGAGCAGAATTACAGGAAATTCAGGATATCAGAGACGCAAACCTTGTAGGAGCCTGGAACGGCCACGAGTTTAAAGAAGGCGTTGATTCTTCTGGACAACAAATATATGTAGTCGATGGCAAAAAAGTCAGTCAGGAAGAGTATCAGCAGCAGCTGGATGAGGCAATGAAGGCAGAACCTGATAATTAATAATGTTTACTTTTCTTTACGAACGGGTTTACATTTGAAGCTTGTTACGTTAAAATACATTTGTTGACAGCATTGTCCATAAAAAGAACGGGAACCCCCGTTCTTTTTTTACGATAGCAGAAAGGTATGGTGTGTATGGCAAAACAGGATATTAACAGATATGAAGTTATAGAAAAGATTACACCATTGATAGAAAATACCGCTATGCGTTACGGATATATTCCTATTGAAATTGATTTTGTTAAGGAAAATCACAGATGGTTCTTAAGAATTTATCTTTATTCTTCTGAAAAAGACGTTACTTTGGATGACTGTGAAAAGGTTACACGTAGTTTGAGCGATTTCCTTGATGAGCTTATTCCGGTTAAATATAATCTGGAAGTGTCTTCTCCGGGATTAGAAAGAAAATTTAAATCGGATAAAGAATTTGTTATCTTTAAGGGGCGTAGAATTTCCTTAAAATTAAAAGAACCTTTGAATGGCGAAAGTGAAAAAATATTTAAAGGTGAAATTATTGATTTTAATGAAGCAGAAGGTTTAACCTTCTTTAGGTTTGATGACGGGCAGGAATTGACTATTCCAAGAAGTAATATTCAATCAGCTAAATTATATATAGATTAATATAAAGGAGAAAAAAAATGATTAAAATTGGCGGCGGAAATTTGAATGAAGCTTTAGAAGAACTGGAACGCGAAAGAGGCATTTCAAAGGAAGTTCTTGTAAATTCTCTTTGTGATGCAATGGTTGCTGCGTACAAAAAACATATGAGAAACAAGGATGCAACTAATATTGAAGCAATATTGGATGAACAATCCGGTGAAATAGGTGTTTTTAGTACAAAAGTTGTTGTTGAATCTGTTGATGATGATGAAACCCAAATTTCGTTGGCTGAGGCAAAAGAAATTGACGAAGATGTTGAAGTTGGCGATGAAGTTAAACTGGAAGTTACTCCTGAACAGTTTGGACGTATTGCTGCCCAGGCCGCTAAACAGGTTTTGACTCAAAGAATAAGAGAAGCTGAAAGAAATCTTGTTCTTAATGAATTTCTTGAAAAGAAAGGAACTTTAACAACCGGTATAATTCAGCGTGTTGAAAATAGGAATGTTATTGTCAACATTGGTAAAACAGATGCTATTATGCCGCAAAAAGAGCAGATACCCGGTGAATACTATAAACCTGGTAACAGAATAAGAGTTTTTGTTCTTAACGTTAAAGAAACAACAAGACTCCCTCAGGTTATTGTTTCTCATGCTCATGCTGAAATTGTTAGAGAGTTGTTTGAACTTGAAGTTCCGGAAATTGAGGACGGTATTGTAGAAATTAAATCAATCTCCAGAGAAGCCGGTTTTAGAACTAAAATTGCCGTATGGTCAAACGACCCGGAAGTTGATAGTGTGGGGGCTTGTATCGGGCCTCGTGGAAGCCGTATTCAAACTATTGTTTCCGAACTTAAAAATGAAAAAATTGATATCGTAAGATATTCGGAAGATCCGGTTGAATATATCGTAAATGCGCTTTCTCCTGCAAGAGTTGTTTCTGTAGATATTCTGGCGGATGATGAATATGCTCATGAAGCTATGGTGGTTGTTCCGGATGATCAGCTTTCTCTAGCAATCGGAAGGGAAGGTCAAAATGTCAGATTGGCTCATAAATTAACCGGATGGAAAATTGATATTAAGAGTGTTTCTCAGATGGAAAAGGCTGAGGCGGCTCATATATATGAAGAGCCGGATGAGGTTATTGAAGATGATTTTGAACATAACGACGATAGCAATGATGATGAATTACAGCAGGAAATTGAAGAAGAAATGAACCAACAGGCTTATGATGATGAAGATATTCAACAGGATGAAGCTAGTGAGGATGAAGAATCATCTGAAGAGGATGAGTAATTAATTAATGCCAAAGACACGCCGGGAGAATTTCCTGGCGTGTCTTTTATTGTCATAAAGTAGCGTGCCTCCATTCTTGTAGACTTTTTCACTCGGGATGGAGCATTTTTATGAGCTGAAGACTTCCATATATCGTTGCGCTCTGTGGGCCGCTATCAGAAAGCGGATTTTCGGTAGGGTGAACAAAGAAAAAGTAGGTTGGGGTTTCTACCCCAACTTCCTTTTTCTTTAGCCAAAAGAAAAAATAAGCAAAAAGAAAGCATTAAGAGTAGTGAGGTTTAAATTTTAAAACCAAGGCTTGCAAAATTCGAAAAATAATGTATAATAAAAGAAAAAGGAGGTAGATATATGGAAAAGTCAAGTATAGCAGGGTATACGGGGGGGGGGGGGGTAAGAAACCTCAAGGGAGACAAGGATTTTGGCCAAAAATACCTTTCTTCAAATTTTTATCCAACTCAAAGTTTTCTGTATCAAACGTAAATAAATCTAATGTTGGGGTGGAAACCCCAACCTACATAAAAAACTACGATGTACGCATATGGAAAAAGTCTGTAAATAATTTTTCATGTCATCCTGAACTAGTTTCAGGATCTGACTGTTGCCAAGAATGTTCAGACATTTGCACTCAAAAATCCAATGTTGGGCAAGTATGCCCGACCGGTAATAATATTTTGTTGAATACTGAAGAGCGCAGCATAATAGATAAAGTAGGTTGGGCTTTCAGCCCAACAATGAAATTATGTTGGGGTAGAAACCCCAACCTACAAAAAGCTGACTCCACACTTAGTAAAGCTGGTTTTACTTTGGCGGAAGTCTTTTTACCATACTACTACTCACCTCGTAAAATTGCATTTACCCTTGCAGAAGTTTTAATAACCCTTGGCATAATCGGAGTTGTTGCAGCGATGACGCTGCCGACTTTAATGGCAAATTATCAGAAGCAGGAAACAATTTCTAAGCTGCAAAAGGTTTATACAATATTAAACCAGGCGTTAAAACTTTCAGAAGTAGATAATGGTGAATCGGAATATTGGGAAATCAATTCCTTTGATCCCCAAACATATTTTGAGAAATACTGGGAACCATATTTTAAAATAGCTAAAATATGTAATACTTACCAGGAATGCGGATTTACATCAGTAACACCATATACTTTTACAAATGGCAGCAAAAGTACCGCTCGTATAGTTTACCCTAATAACCGTGTAACTTTTATTACTCCGGATGGAGTACTAATTGCTGCTTCCTCAGTTAGTGGAGGTGAAACTTTGGAAGATGGTACTGTTGTTCCGATAAATACCGACTTGCATTTTTTTGTTGACATTAATGGTTCAAATCGTCCGAACCAGTATGGAAAAGATTTTTTTATGTTCAGGGTTGACACTACAAAGAGGTGTGTTATTCCTACAGGAAAAGATTATACGTATAATGAAATTAATAGCAACTGTTCTAAAACCGGAGATGGTAGATATTGTTTGGCGAAAATAGTCCGTGACGGATGGAAGATTAAAGATGATTATCCGTGGTAAGATTTTCGGGCATTGAGAATTTATTATATTAAAAAAGTTGTTGAATATTCAACAACTTTTTTATTTTTTTATTAATGTTTTATCAAATTATATTTATGACTTAGTTTCAATATACTCAGTGTTAGGTTTGTAAGTCCGTTCTTCATTATTAATATCAATTTTATTAATAATATTAGCGCGTTTTTTACGGAACAGCATATCAACGAACGCTTCAAGTCTTGTGATAAAGCCAGCTTCTCCGGTTTGTTCATCAACTGTAAGGTGAATGATTGGTTTATTAAACTGTTTAGCTTTTCTTACGATTCTTTCTATCATAAGCGAGTCAGGCCCGCAGCCAAAAGCATTCAGTGCAATTATTCCGTCAATTTTGTTATCTTTCAGGTAGTGGCCGGCTGTGCCTGTCATTTCAAATTCATTAGCCCAATACAGCTTTTCACCAAGTGCATTAATCCCTTCCATTGTTTGTTCATGTGAAAGTTGAAGAGATGTATAAACTTTTACGTCCATATCTTCTAACTTATCGATAATTTTCATGGAAGTTCTATCATCAAATATGTTGTACCCATGCGAAACAAGTGCTATAGAAATAGGGTATTCTTTAGTGTTGTTTTCAATAAAAACTTTCCCCTGAAGTGCATAGCTTAAAGCTTTTTTGTAGCTCATTCCGGATTTTGACATAATATGAAAATTATTATAAGTTCTCCAGCCGGCTTTAGAGGCTTCTTTAATTTTCTTTTCATCAGTAATGCCAAACGGAGCCGCGGCTTGTTTTAAAAACTCATATAATCCCTGATTTTTTTCGGACTTGTCAAGAGTTGCCTCAACCATAGTGAAAGGCTTTTTTACAACATTTCTGATTAAGTCCGGCAGTCCTCTTATTTTTGAACAGTTATAAATTTTCGGAGCAATAGATTGAATAGAAGGTACAAAAATTTTGTCAATCCCTTTATCTATGAGGTTAAGGATGTGTCCGACATAAACCTTAATAGGAAGGCAGGTTTCCGTGACAACCAACGCCGAACCGCTTGACATAGTTTGCTTAGTTGTGACATCTGACAAAACAATTTTAATGCCAAGCGCTGAAAAAAATCCGAAATAGAACGGGTAATTGTGGTAAAAGCTCATTGCTCTTGGTATACCGATAACCATTTCATTAGTTGTTGATTGCATTTTATTTTCTCCCTGTAAGGTAAATTTTTACTACTCTTATAATACTTCAAATCAAAAAAAAAATCTATCTTTAGTAACAAAAGTTAATATTTGTTGTTTAAGATAGATCTATCTAAATATTATATTCATAAAAATGATTTAATCTATTTACATGAATATAAAGTTCGTTTCAATTGTATCTTCAGTTACTTCAGATATTTTGTTAAACGTGCCGGCACTTATCGCAAAACATTCATAGTTAAACTGATTCATAATTTTAATGATATCGTTCGGATGGTATGAGAATTTTGCGGACCATTTTCTTAGCATTTCAGAATAAATTGTCGGATGAAATTTTTCTATAGTTTTGAGGCCGCCCTCGTAAACAAATTTTTCAGCACCTTCAACGTCACATTTTATGAAATCAATGTTTTCAATCTGATTTTCTTTAACAAAATTGTCTAATGTGTTAAATTCGCATATTACTTTGTATGTGGATTTATTTTCAAGTAAGTCTTTAAGTGAGGAAGAACCGCTGGCTTCGGGGTTATAAAACATTTCCATCTGTTTGCATTCATTTGTGAGTCCAATGTTGTGTGCGCTAATATTGTTAGTGTTATTCAATTTTAAATTATCTTTAAGGTGTTTAAAATTTTTAGGAATTGGTTCGAATGTATATATTTGGCAATTTGGAAATTTTGCAGAAAAATATAGTGAAAAATATCCTATATTTCCGCCTATATCAAGGCAGGTTCTTGGATTTTTTAATAAGCTGAAAGTTTTATCCCATAGACGTTCTTCATATTCTCCAAAATTTAATTCCGATAGTGCAATATTACCTCTGTCATCTTTTATACATATCAATTTTATTCCGGTATTTTTCATTTCAACCCATACACCGTTTTCAGAAATTGTTATAGAGTTTGCTAAGGATTGTTTTAATAACGATGGATATTCATATAAATATTTATGGAATTCATACATTTGTTCAATATAATTTTGTTTTAATGTATTTCCGGTCAAAAAATCTTCTTTTAATTTTAATAATTTGTTCATTTTCTGTAGTCCTCATTTATCATATAACAGAGCTGTTTATTAAGTAGCACAAAATTCCCAGCCAAGAATTAATATATTGAGAATAATAACACAAATATAATTTGTTTGATTAATGTTTATTTGGGATTAGATATTCAATTTCTTTTTTAATTGATTCAAGGGATGTATATTGGGGGAAGAAGTTTAGAAGCTTTTCAGAGGTATTTCTTTCAGAATAATACGCATTTTTTGTCCCCGCCGAATTTATAAACTTTAAGTCTGTTTTTATCTTATACTCTAATCCAAAATTTTTGTTAAGCATTTCTAAAATTTGAAATTTAGCGGCCGGCTGTTTGCTTCTTACATCAATTGCCGTGTTTAATTTTTTCCCTGCACAGCCAAGTATTAGATCTGATAAGTCCGATATGTGGATGTAATCTCGTATAATATCGTTGGAATCAGTATAGAGAGTTGTTTTGTTAAGAATACTTAAGGCTGCGTCGGACATAAGATATCCATCATTCAGGTTTGAAAATCTGCTAAAAAATGAAAATATTCTTAAATCTATAATATTTAAATCTTTGTATGCTCTGTGTTTTGCCTCAGAATATATTTTCGCAATTGTGTAAAAATTATCTATGTCGATTTTGTTTACATCAAGAACAGTTTGGGTACTATTATTGACCGGTTGAGAAAAATCTTTGCCGTATACAGTTCCGGAGCTGAAACTTATATATACTGAGTTTTGATTGTCTTTGACATACTGAATACACAGATTATCAAATTCTTCCAATACGGTAAACCATGGGGTATAATCTTCATTTAAATCTTTAGGTGTCCCGACACCAATGCAATTTATAATTAAATCTGCCCCCTGGATAATTCCTTTTTGGTAACCGTCAAATACTGTTATGTTTTTACTTTGAAGTTGTTCTGTAAAATTTTTTGTTTTACTGATATTAGTTGTATATAGAGCAAGATTAATGTCTTTATTATTGGAGAAACTATAAGTAAGTGCTTTTGCAATATTAGAATTTGCCCCAAGAATTACAATATTCCGTCCAGCATCAGACTCTGTAAAATTCTGGAGCATCCTTTGTGCAGCGGGACTGTAATCAAGCCCTCCCCCCTTTGGCTAGAATCCCACAGGGATAAGAGTTTCCGGGTATTAAAATTTCCGTGCGATGTTTTTGTTTTTATAAATTTGTAATCATTGCCGCATTTTACTTTAAGCTTTTTTCCCGGCATAAGTTCAACAAAAACGTTAGCAAGTTCTAAAATACTTGTATCTTTTTCAGAGGCAACATTGTATGCCTGGGCATTTTCTCCTTCAAATAAAATGAGAAATATTGCTTTAATAAGATCTGTTATATAGCAAAAATTTCTGCGGGCGCTTCCGTCTGAATTTATTTCGATATCTTTATTGTTTATAATGCTGTTAATTATTGTCGGAAAAATTCTTGAATCATTCAATTCCATTCCCGGCCCGTAAGCATAAGATATTCTAACCATATTTACAGGGATGCCGTACTGGTAAGAATAGCATACACACATATTTTCCCCCATCCTTTTGCTCTCATCGTAACATGAGCGAATATTTGTAATATCAACTTTCCCGGGGTATGTTTCGTCTACCGGTTTTCCTTCCTCGTCTAATGTGCCGTATACTGCGCCTGATGATAGATATAAAAATTTCGTTATGTTTTTCCTGACGCCTATTTCTAATAAATTTGCGGTCCCAAAAACATTTGCACTTAACGTTCCGACAGGATCTGTTGAATAAAAATGTGGGCTTGCTTGTGAGGCGGCATGAATTATATAGTCTATATCATCATCAATATCAAAACTTTTAGAAATATCTTGCTGAATTATTGATAAGTTTTTATTATTACTATGTTGAGAGAATTTGTTTTTTGCTTTTTCAATATCACGAACTAAAGCGATAACCTTTACTTCTTTTAAGGCCAAAAGAACCTCTGTTATATAGCCTGCAATAAATCCGTTTGCACCGGCAACAAGGACTGTTTTCCCTTCAAGCCGCTTCCAGTCTAATTTCGTATCAATAATAGTTTTTATATCATCTTTAAAAATTTTATTGTTCATTTCAGTTTATAAACTCCAGCCCATAATCCCTTAAAACTGCAATTTTAAGATTTTCAATTTTATAATTTTTAAGAGAAGATACAACTTCATCGGAATAGCTTCCGGCCATAACTATCAGTGCCGGAACGGGATTTTGAATAAAATATTCCGGGCTTACAATCGGAATATGCGTTGCCGGAGTGTATTTCCCTTGTTTGAATTTTGCAGAATCCACTACATATTCTATTCTTCCTCCTAATTCTGCAAGAGACATTACGGCAAGCGCCTGATGCCCGGCCCCCCATATTGCGGTTTTCCCGTTTTCATTTATAAATTCATTTAATTCTTTTTTTATTTTTAAATTTGTATTTTTAAATTCGCTTATATCCAGCCCTGATTTTTTGCGGACTACTGCTGATAAAATGTAATTATGCCATACCGGTTTGCATTCGATAACTTCAAACCCGTTAATTTCAAGTGTTGTTTTTAATGTTTCTTCCGTAAAATAGTACAAATGATCCAGGATAAATTCTGAGAATAATTGTTTCTCGAGAATCATATTAAAATTTGGTACCTCAACAATTCCAACTGAATCATCCTTTAAATTATTTCTAAGACCGCTTAAAAAAGAGTTAATATTTGGAATGTGTTCCAGAAAACTCATTATAAAAAACGAGTCAAAAGGAGCATTCGGAATTATGTAATTTTCATCCTCTATATAGCCCTTTTCTACTTTTAAACCAAGTTTTTTACAATTTTCAACGCCATTGCCGGAATATTCAATCCCGTATGCTTCTGGTAATACTTTGTTCATTATTTCAAGATATTCGCCGAAGCCCGAACCGATTTCAACTATTTTTTTGACTTTATATTTTTGTACAAAATCAGTAAATTGTTTTAATCTAAAATCGGTCATCTCCTTGGATATTCCGACCGCCCTTATAACTTCCCGGAAATAATGCACAGGTGACGACGGAATTTGAACTAATCCGCAGCCGCTGCATTGGTGTATGCTCAAATTAATTCCTTTATCATTAACAAGTTCATCCTTATCCGGTAAATATTGCGCAGAGGCAGGCATGTTTGTTAATTCCAAAAGAGGTTTATCATAAAGATCTTTGTTGCAGACTTTACATTTCAGCATACGCCTACCCTATTTTTGAAACAAATCATCACTTTTATTAAACGGAACTTTAGTTTTATCTTCTTCTGTAAACACCTCATCGTAAGACACAGGAAGCGGTTTGTTATAAACCTTTTTCTCTATGTAATTATGGATAAAATCTCTATCTTCCGCAATCAGGCAGGTGTCAACGTGTTCACCGAAGAATTTTATATCAAGTCCTCTTTTAATTATGTCTTTTAACGGTTCTTCAAACACATTACCTATAGACACATGAATGTATGGACAAGGAAGTACGTCTCCGTATTGGGTTACCGAGAACATTCCTTTAACAGCAATACATCCCATGTTAAGTCCGTATGCAGGTGTAAGGTGTGTATAAACTCTGTATTTTTTCTCAAGTTCATGCATGTATTCAAAATCTTCTTTCGTAACAAGACTATCAAAACATCCCTCCCAGGCACCTACCGGTTTTGCATAACTTACAAAAACACCTACACCTTTATTGTTGAAGTATTCAATAAATTCTATAAATTCATCAGAATGTAGTCTTTCTTTAGTTACAACGGTTTGAATATAAATATCCATCCCGATTTTCTGGGCATAATCTACTGCTGCCATAGCCCTTGCATGCGAGCCGGGAGCGTGTCTGAAAGCATCGTGTTCTTCTGCATTTAAGCTATCAAGGCTTAGCTGAATTCTATCAACCCCAATATCTTTTAGGTGTTGAATTTTTGCCTCATCAAGGTACCACCCGTTTGAATCGCAATTGATATAAAACTTTTGCGGATCTATTGCAGCTACAAGTTCGTCAAAATCCTGAAAGGTCATTGGTTCCCCGCCGGTGATTACAAACCGGGCTAATCCAAGTTCATCAGCTTGTTTTGAAAGATTTTTTACGTCCTCAATTGTAAAAGAACGTTTGTTATTTTTCCCCTGAAATCTTTTTACTGAACAGTGTTCACATCTGAAATTACATTTATAATTATACTGGAACTGTATAATTGCTATACTTTCTCCATTTTTAATTTTTTCATCAAATTTTTGTATTTTCTCGTAAACATAAGGCTTTTTTTCCTTTAGTGAATTTCTGCTTTCCCATTCCCGTTTATTTAATTGCCCCATAATTCTCCTTTCAGGCTACTTCATAAAAGATTCAATAAAAATTTTCAAAGCTCTCATTTGTTGACAATCCATTTGATCTATTAAAACCAAAACTTCATCCCGAACTTTTTTGTCATTAATATCATCGGGGAAGAAGTCAGAAACATTACAATTAAAAACATTTGATAAGTTTACTAATGTTTTAAGTGAGGGGAAAGATTTTCCGCTCTCAAGTATTGCAATTTGTCTTTGATTTATCTCAAGTTTTTCCCCTAAAGAAAACTGAGTTAAACCGAAACGCTTTCGATAAGCCTTTATCTGTTTACCAATAGCTTTCTTAATCTCAAGTTCTGTTGTCATAGGGAACTCTCCGTTAATTAATTATATTTGTTACAACAATTTACAACAATGATTTATAAACTTGTAATTTTATAATATTTATGTTATTGCATGTTGTAAGTTAATTATATCAATTGACAAAAGTTGCAAACTATAAAATCAAGAGTTACATAAATAATGAACATTCTTATAACAGGTGCAAGTGGGTTTATTGGAGGAAATCTTTGGAATTGTCTAAGAAATTATTATGATATTCTTGCTCCGGTCAGACAAGAGTTAGATTTGACAAATTCCGCGGATGTACGCCAATATTTGAAAAATAATAAGGCAGACTGTATCATTCATTGTGCTACCAGAGGAGGAATAAGAGGGGTTCAGGATGCTCCAAATACTATTTCTGATAATTTATCTATGATAAATAATCTTATTCACTATAAAGATTCACATACTAAAATTATCCTATTTGGTTCCGGGGCAATGTATGATAAGTCAAGATCTTTACACAAAGTTAGAGAGGATGAAATCGGTAGATGTATTCCTCCTGATTTGTATGGCCGTTCAAAGATGCTTATAGCAAAGAAAATTAAAAACAGAGAAGATATTTTATGTCTGAATATTTTTGCTTGTTACGGATACGGGGAAAAGGAAACTCGCTTCCCAAGTTATTCAATAAATCAAATACTTGCCGGAAAGAATATTGAAATAAATCAAAATGTTGTATTTGATTATTTATTTATAGATGATTTAGTGCAAATTGTTAAATTTTTCATTACAAATCAGTATACTTCAAATATTATAAATGTTACCCCTAGCAAAAGTGTTGATTTGTTTTCTATTGCAAAAATTCTGAATAATTTTTCAACAAATAAAGTAAATATAACAGTAAAAAATCCAAATATGGGGATGGAGTATACTGCCGATAATTCTCTTTTATTGGAAAATATTCCGGGATTTGTATTTACTCCTATCCAAACGGGTTTAAAAAAATTATACGATTATAAATATAAAAATTTTATATCAAAAGGAGGTTGTTGTGCTGGAAATGTTAAATCAATCGAGTGAAGTTTATATTTTTCCGAAAGGGAGATTAGGTTTGAAGATTGCGGAGATCCTTGGATTCAGGATTAATGGTTTTATTGATAATTTTGCGGAAGGTACGTTAAGATTGAAAGATATTAAGAATAAGGATTCCCTTGTAATTATTGCCAGAGTGACTTTTATGTATGAAATAGCTGAGCAGCTTAAATCTTAGGGGTTTAATAATATTGTATATTTTACTAATTTGATAAAAAAATGCCCTGAATTAAAAAATTGGAATTCTTCATTTAACGGGCTTGAAGAGGATTATCTCCAAAATAAAGATAAATATGAAAATTTATATAAGTTATTCTCTGATAAAAAATCTCTGCAAGTCTTAAATTCTGTTATTGAATATAGAAAAACGTTTGATATAAACTTATTTGTAAAGATTGCCGAACCACCGGAAAAACACTATTTTGAAGATTTTATGCCAAGAGCTGACGTGTTTGTTGATTGCGGGGCTTATGACGGAGATTCGATTCTTTCTTATATTAATTTTAATCCTGATTATAAGATGATATATTGTTTTGAGCCGGATTGTACATCTTTTGAGAAGGCAAAGTCTGCCCTAAAAGAATACTCTAATATCCAATTTTACCAAGCAGGCTTGTCTGATTGTAAAAAAACTTTGAAGTTTAATGCTCTGGGGGATATGGGGTCTATGATTTCAGATTCCGGTGATACAGAAATTGATTGTGTAGCTTTGGATGATATTGTAAAAGAAAATACTGCTTTGATTAAAATGGATATTGAAGGAGCTGAGTTAGATGCAATTTCAGGGGCAAAACATTTAATAGAAAACGGATCGCCGCTTGCAATATCTGTTTATCATAAACCGTCTGATATATGGATGATTCTTGAATTAATTCTAAGTATAAATCCACGTTATAAATTTTACCTGAGACACTATTCAAATTGTATATTTGAAACCGTTTTATATGGAGTTGCCAATTAAAGTTTCATATAATTATCTTGATATTTCGGGTAAAGAATTTTATAATAATACTTATGAATTTTAAACCTGAACTTGACAATATTCTTCAGAATATCGGTAATCCTGAAAACGGTTTACCGGAAGAGCTTTTTACGTTTGCAACTAAAATAACTCCAATGATAAATGTGGATTTGCTCGTAAGAAATTCGGAAGGTGAAATTTTGCTTTCATGGAGAAAAACGGATCTTTCAGAGGGCTGGCATGTTATCGGCGGAATTATTAGACTTAATGAGAAAATAGAGGAGAGGATTCAAAAAACAGCTCTTAACGAAATTGGTTCAGAGGTTATTTATAAGCCTTCCCCGGCAGCAGTAAAAGAAATTATTAACAGAGATCTTCCTTACAGAACTCATTTTATTACACTTGTTTATGAGTGCAGGCTGCCGGATGGATTTGTTATAAACAACAATGGCAAAACATCGGATGAGCCGGGATATTTAAAATGGCACAAAACATTCCCTAAAAATATGATTTCCTGCCACCGTTTTTATAAAAAGTTCTTTAATTAAAATTTGATATTTTCTTCGAAATGATTTACCGCTAAGCAGTAGTAAAGTCCGAAATTTATTAATTTTCCAAATTGTTTTTAATTTCATCTTCATCCAAAAACGGCCACATATTTTCAATTGGCATAGACATCATTGAACCGTTATCTAATTTTTTTGATGATACACGAGGTTGTGTCTGCATTGCCGGATCAATCAACACTTCACAGAGAACCGGGCCGTCAGTATTTAAAACATCTGACACTTTTTCGTTAATATTTTGCTGATTATCAATTTTTTTGTAATTAATTCCGTAAGATTTTGCAATTTTTTCAAAATCAGGAAGTGTAACCCCGCTTGTACGTCCGCTTCCTACATAAAATCCGTTAAAGTGGTTATTTTGCATGTTTCTTATTGAGCCGTAACCGTCATTATTCAAGATAAAATATTTTATTGGCAGGTTCAGCCTTTTAACGGTCTCAAGTTCCTGAATATTCATTACAAATCCGCCGTCTCCGTTTATGCAGATTGTTCTTTTTTGTCCGCTTGCAATGCAGGCGCCTATACTTGCCGGAAGACCAAATCCCATTGAGCCTAACCCCTGGTTGTTCAGAAAAATTTGACCTTTTTTTATTTTGAATGCCTGGCAGCTGATCTCGGAACAACTGCCCGAACTTCCGGGAACTATTAAGTCGCTGGCGGATAATTCATTACTTAGTGCCTCAACTAAAACGTATGAGTTTACGAATTTTTTTAACTCCAAATACTCAGGCTGTACAAGCGGATATTTATTTTTTAACTCTTTACATTTTTTTATCCAGCCGTTGTCTTTATAAGTTATTCTATCCGCTGCATTAGATAAGTTTTCAATAAAATCTTTTGCATCAGCATTGATTTTCTTAATATTTTCCCCTTCAAATTTCTCAAGCTCGGATTTGTCTATATCCACGATAATTTTTTTTGCGTTTCTTGCGAAATTTTTAAAATTAAATGCAATTTGCGGAAAATCCATTCTGGCGCCGACTGATATAAACAAGTCACAATTTTGCAGATTAAAATTGGCACCTCTAGAAGCAATAGAGCCGGGACGTCCGATATAAAGTTCATCATTTTCATCAAAGAAGTCAATGGTTTTCCAGGTCGTCAGAACCGGAATGTTTAATTTCCCTGCCAGTTCTATAAATTTTTCCTTAGCTCCGGCAAGGTATATTCCGTTTCCTGCAAAAAATACCGGGCGTGATGATTTATTTATAAGATCTATGATCTCATCAATTAAAATATTAGTTTTATTACAGTATTCAGGAATATATCCTTCTAAATTATTTTCATCAATTTCAGCGCCCTGAACATCCAGAGGAATATCAAGCCATACCGGGCCTTTTTTGCCGGTTGTTGCCAGATGGTAAGCTTTTTCCAGATGATACCGTATTTTCAGAGGGTCAAGAACCGAAACGGCATATTTTGTAATCGGTGTTACTATTGGAATAATATTTATTTCCTGAGGGCCTCTTTGTCTTAAATCAGAGTTCCCTATCATATCTGAACGCTTAACCTGGCCTGAGATAATCATCATTGGAGTTGAATCAATCCATCCGGCTGTAACTCCGGTAATGGCATTAGTTCCTCCGGGGCCGGTTGTAACCATTGCAACTCCTATATTGTTGGTATATTGGCCATATGCTTCTGCTGCAATAGAGGCCGCTTGCTCATGAAGGTTGCAGATATTCTTAATGTTTTTGTTGTGCCCGAGAGAATTGAGCATATGCATCCAGCCTCCTCCGGAAAGCATAAATACATGATTTACTCCCATTTTTTCATTGATGAATTTTATTATATAATCTGATACCTTCATCTTATTCTCCTTTTATAATTCATTTAATTTTTCAAGAATTTCCGTAATTTCAAGTCCGTTCTTATTCCAAGGCTGTTTTACAAGAAAACCCAGAGCTCCGGCATTTTTTGCCCGTTCAATATTCTTTTCACTGTCATCAATAAGTATATCAATGTATTTGCATTCTTTAATAAATTCTCCTTTGTCTTTAAACGGGCGTGATATAGTGTCATTATTTCTGTAGGAAGGAACTATATTATATGAGTGGATATACTCATAAAAATTTTTCATAACCCAATAAGCGCCGTTGCAGGCTGTTTGTGCTGAAGTTGCACTTAGCGCTATATGGTTAAACCTTCTGCCGGATTTTTTCATCCAATCAAGAATATATTTATTAGGCGTAAGGTTTAGCGCAATATCCGTCATCCTGAATTCATCAAGCGATTTAAGGTATTCGTCCAAGCCGACACCGATAATTTCACATGGCGGGTTAACTGTCAGCTCGCTATAGCTGATATCTTTGTCATATTTTTTACAAAAGTATTTCAGCCACTCACCGGTTAAGTTGTTAAGTACATCATCTACATCCCATGCTATTGTAATCATATTTAATCTTCCAGCCAGTATGTAAAGTTTGTTTTTCTGTTTTTATTTTCCGCAACTTTAGGGTCTTCATAGTATGAGTCTCCAGCTATATGCTCTGTTGAAATTTCTTCAAATACTGCCCCGTCAGGAGATGAGAATGCGTGCATTGACCCTCTTTTTACAAGTGCCATGTCTCCGGGGTTATACATTTTTGTTTGTCCGTCAATAGTAATTTCCATATCTCCGTATAAAACCTGGAAGGTTTCTTCCTTAATTTTGTGCATATGCATAGGATGCCGCTGGTTAGGAAGCATTACGAGAAGTTTTTTGCAATACTCTCTATTTACGCAATTAATAATTACTGCCCCGACTTCATCAAACTTGTCCAGTCCATAGTGATGAGAGATTTCCAGAGAAACTTTATTAGGCAGTACTATTCTTGCTTCTTTTAAAATTTCTTTAGCCCGTGTTATGATGGATTCCACAATTGTTCTGTTGTCGCGGACTTCCAGATTGTTAAGCATAATAGGGTCATTAGCTTTTATATCTTCTTTAGCGGTATAGTCTTTGTATTTAGATAAATCCGACGCAAAAAGCTGGCCTTCCTGAGACGGAATTGCAAGGAAGGTATCTAAATTATCTATTGCTTCTCCTTTTTTAATATCTTTTTTGGCAAAGACAGCCCGGCTTAAATTTTTAAGACTGTCTACTTCTGCCTTTGAAAATTCATATCTTATATCTTCGACACCGCAAATATCAAAGGCTTCTTTCGCAAATTTAAGCCATTGCCCGACTTGAGAAGGTGTTGCTGAGTATGCATTTATGCTGCCTTCGTAATCATCCAGCCCAACGTGTTTTTCAAATATTTTAGCGCCTTTGGCAATTGCAAGCTTGACGGTTTCCATGTTTTCGGGTTTTTCGTGTGTTGAAAAACCTATTGTAATTTTCGGAAACAACTTTTTAAGCAGATCTATCTGATTTAACTGCATATTTTCCGGACGTGTCGGGTATTCTGCTACACAGTGCATAAGTGATAGATTTTTGTCTCTATGGAGAAAAAATTGTACGACTTTTTCCATATCATCGACAGAAGCTCCGGCTGTTGATGCAATTATCGGCATATCTGTCAGGGCAATTCTTTCCAGAAGAGGCCAATCATTAAATGAACAGCTTGCAATTTTTATAAAATCATATTTTTGTTCTTCTATCAGATCCACCGACTTTTCGTCAAACCCTGTGCATATTGTTAAAAATCCGGCCTTTTTTGCTTCATCTTTAAGCCGTAAAAATTCTTCCCGGCTTAATTTTGTTTCGCTGAACCTTTTTACAAATTTTATATCATTTCTGCCCTGGTAAGAAGGGTGTATAAACGTTTCAAGGTTTCTGTATTGGAATTTAAATGCAAAATCAAAATATTTTTTGTATTCTTCCACTTCTTTTTTTATATCATTTATTAATTTAATTCCTCTCTCAACTTTTCCATTATGGTTGTTGGCCATTTCGAAAATAAATAAAGGTTTAAGATTTTGCTGCATATAAATTCTCCTTATAATTTTTTAAAAAATTGGTGAATTAGTTCTGAAGTTTTATCTAATTCTTTGTACGATAAGGCCGGAAATACTCCTACCCAAAAAGTGTTATTCATTATAAATTCTGTGTTCGGTAACATTTTGTAATGCTCTTCTGTTAAGTTTGCGGAATTAATAATTTTAGAATTACCAATTCTCAAAGATATTTCATTATTAACAATCATTGGCTGGCGCAAAATGTTTCCGGCAAACAGTTGCCTTGTCCCGACGCCGTTCTTTTCCAAAAATTCTACAAGCTGCTGTTTAAGTCCGTCCTGTTTTGTTGAGATTAGAAAACCGAACCAGGATGGCTTTGCTCCTTCCTGAATTTCTGGTAATATAAGAAATTCTTTTAAGTCTGAAAGCTTATTCATTAAATATTCCGCATTTTGGGTTCGTTTTTTTATAAATTCGGGCAATTTTTTTATCTGTGCACATCCTAATGCAGCCTGCCAATCAGTTATTTTCAGATTATAACCGATATGGGAATAGGTATACTTATGATCATATCCGAACGGAAGATTGCCTGACTGCTGCGAAAATCTTTTCCCGCAAATTCCGTCGCATCCTGGCGGACATGAGCAGTCTCTGCCCCAATCTCTGAATGATTTTATAATGTCATAAAGCTTTTTGTCATTGGTAACTACAGCGCCGCCTTCTCCCATTGTTATATGATGTGCAGGATAAAAGCTGTATGTTCCAATATCGCCGATTGTACCAAGCTTTTGCCCTTTATATTCACCGCCAAGAGCATCACAGCTGTCTTCTATAAGCCATAGATTATGTTTTTTACAGATGGATTTAATCTTGTCCAGGTCAAAACTGTTCCCGAGAGTATGCGCAAGAAAAATTGCTTTTGTTTTTTCACTAACAGCTTCTTCAATTTTGTCCGCATTTATATTGTAGGTTCCTATTTTGCAATCCACAAAAACCGGTATAAGTCCGTTTTGTATTATCGGGTTTATTGTAGTCGGAAATCCTGCGGCAACAGTGATAACCTCATCACCTTTTTTTAATCTTCGTTCTCCCAGCTTATGTGATGTCAATGTACTTAATGCAAGTAAATTTGCGCTGGAGCCGGAATTTGTTGACAGAGCATATTTTATATTAAGATATTGTGCAAATTCATTTTCAAACTGATTATTAAAACGTCCGGCGGTAAGCCACATATCTAATGAGGCTTGAACCATTGCTTCCAGTTCTTCAATACCTATTAATTTACCGGAGGCCGGAATATAGGTAAATTCCTTGTCCTCCCGGCAGCATTGGCTATAATAATCCCTTACAGCCTCTATGACTTTATTACGCAGCTCATCAACCATGTACTAATCCTCTTTCCTGTTTTTATTGTACCATTAACATATTGATAATAACAACAGTTGAAAAATATTATACATTTTTTAGAGGCATATTCTATTCCCATTATTATACTGACTACCAAGGATAATCGTCTTTGATCTGCCAGCCGTCTTTAACAATTTTCGCGGCACATTCGTTTCCTTGCTGCTGATTACAATTGATTGAGTCATTATTTATCCCTTTAGGAATTATCACTCCTTTTTTATCTCTGACAAATACAAATAAATCTTTCCCATATGTATTTGGTTCTTTCCCGCCATTTACATCTACATATATTAAAGATGAACTGCTAATATTATCTGCGTCCGGACCGACCATTGTAAACATTATTACGACAGTTCCATCAGGGAGTTTGAATGTTGTTCTGGCGTTTTCCGAGATAAGTACAGTTTCATCTTTAGTTCCATTTATATTGTAAAATGGCTGATGTGATTTATAATTACATTCTAAATAATGATGACAAATAGTTATACCGCTAAAATATGGTTTCCAATATTTATCAAAATAAGCATCGGCCTCGATATTGGAGTCTGTCTCCCAATATTTATAATCCCCGTGGTCCGCTTCCGATCGTATAAGTGCCTGGTTAATAGTAGTATAAAATTTTTGCAGATGTGTAATTGTAACCTGTTTTTTATAATTATTTATCAACGTTGGTAAGGTCATAGCTGCAACAACACCGATTATGCCAAGTGTTATTAAGACTTCCGCTAAAGTAAACGCGGCTTTGCAAAATCCAAAATCCACTCCTACATGACGTTTTCCAATTTTAGCTCCACTGAAAAATTCAATATTTTCCACTAAACTGACGTTTGCTTTATTATTTCCGGGCGTTTCACACAGCGGAGCATTGTAGTGCAGTGCCTCAGGCTCTCTATAACTTTGTCCCGACACATACAATTTGCCGTAGTGGCTATGGGACAAGCGTTTTGGGCGTAGCTCAGCCCCCCCCCCCCTCGGCGAAACCAGCACTATGATTGAGTCTTGACATAATCTATCCTCCTTTATTTTGATTATTACTATATTTATTTAAATTATAACATTTTTAGCTATCTATTTCAAGCTGATGATAAAAATGTTTTAAACCAACTGTAAACAATTATAATTATGTTTCCAAAACATTTCTTGTATGGTATAATTAAAACGAGAGGCGGAATTGTTGCAGAATAATTCCTGATAATAAAAAAAATGGTGGGCCCGGAGGGAGTCGAACCCTCGATCTCCGGTTTAGGAAACCGTTGCTCTATCCTACTGAGCTACGAACCCAATACCACTTTTTTATTATAGCACAAACTTACAAATCATATAAATTAAGTTAAAAATTTTTAAAGGCGGTGTAATGAAAGTTGTAATTCTGGCCGGAGGGCTTGGTACAAGATTATCTGAAGAAACAAAACTAATTCCTAAACCTATGGTTGAAATCGGAGGAAAACCGATTTTATGGCATATTATGAAAATATATTCTTATTACGGATTTAATGAATTTGTTATTTTAACCGGATATAAATCCCATGTCATTAAAGAATATTTTGTAAACTATTATCAGCGTTACTCTGATATTACCATAGATATGGTTAATAATTCTGTAGATATTCACCGTATTCAAACCGAACCGTGGAAGGTTACGCTGCTCTATACCGGTGAAAATACCATGACCGGCAGCCGCATTAAAAAAGCACAGAATTATATCGGGGATGAACCTTTTCTTCTTACATACGGGGATGGTGTTTGCGATGTGAATATTCCTGATGTTATTGAAAAGCATAAATTATCGGGGAAAATTTGTACAATGACAGCTGTTCAGCCTTCCGGAAGATTCGGGGCTTTAAATATCTCTTCTGATAACCAAATTCTTTCATTTAAAGAAAAACCTAAGGGTGACGGAGCATGGATTAACGGAGGATACTTTGTATGTCAGCCGGAAATTTTTGACTATATGGAAGATTCTCCTCTGGGTGATGTTATATTTGAGGAAAAACCGTTGGAAAATCTTGCCGCTGATGGAAAACTTAATGCGTATAAACATTATGGTTTTTGGCGTCCGATGGATACGTTGCAGGATAAAAAACAGTTGACAAAAATGTGGATAGGCGAAAATGCTCCTTGGGCTGTTTGGTTAAAGAAAGATGACAAGGAGTAACAGGTGTTTGATATATATAAAAATAAACGTGTTTTTATAACCGGACATACCGGATTTAAAGGCAGTTGGCTTTCTATATGGTTTGCAAGTCTTGGCGCTAAGGTTTGCGGTTATTCCCTTGAGCCGGATACATATCCTTCTATGTTTAAAAAACTGGAAATTTATAATAACATTTCAAGGTCAGTGATTGGCGATATACTTGATAATTCGGCACTGGAGAAGGCCATCAGCAAATTTAAACCTGAGATAATTTTTCATCTTGCGGCCCAGCCTCTGGTAAGGCTGTCTTATAAGGAACCGCTGTTGACATATAAAACGAATGTAATTGGCACATTGAATGTTTTGGAAGCCGCCAGGAAATGTCCTTCTGTTAAAGCGTTTGTAAATATTACAACAGATAAATGCTATGAAAATATTGAGCAGGAAAAATACTACAAGGAAGACGATCCTTTGGGCGGGTATGATATGTATTCCTCTTCCAAAGGCTGTGTGGAAATTATGTCTTCTTCTTACAGACGTTCATTTTTGCAGGAAGATGGCTCAATGCTTCTTGCAACAGCAAGGGCCGGAAACGTTATCGGCGGAGGGGATTGGGCTTTAGACCGAATCATTCCGGATTGTATCCGTGCAGTTCATGATAACCGTAACATAGAGATAAGAAACCCGATAGCTGTCAGACCTTGGCAGCATGTACTGGAACCTTTATCCGGATACCTTCTGCTTGGTGAAAAGCTTTTGAATGGAGAAAAAGAGTTTGCCTCCTCGTTTAACTTTGGGCCGGAACCTTCCAACGCCATAACTGTGGCTGAGCTTGCGGAAAAATTTGTTGAATTATATGGCAGCGGGAAAGTTATTGTTGGAGAGAAGAGTCCTCTGCATGAGGCCGGTTTGTTGATGTTAAGTATTGATAAATCAAAAAGGGTTCTTGGATGGCAGCCGCAATATGATACGGAAACTGCTCTTAGAAAAACAGTTGACTGGTATAAGCATTTTTACAATAATGATGATATGTATAAATTTACAATCGGACAGATCAAAGATTATGAGATTTGTATGAATAGAAAGTGCCGCCGTGATGCAAAATAAATTGTCGCTAAAAGTGGATATTCTGTTTATAAAATTTTTGGCAGTCGGGGTGCTCAATACGCTTTTTGGTTATGGAATTTTTGCACTTTTGCTTTTTATCGGACTTCATTATGCTGTTGCCTCAATTCTTGCTACAATTTGCGGGGTGCTTTTTAATTTTAAAACTACCGGAACTTTGGTTTTTAACAACAACGATAACAGACTTATTTTCAAGTTTATATCTGTTTATTGTCTTACGACTGCTTTATCAATCGGCGGTTTAAAGATTGCAAAGATTTCAGGTATTAACTTATATTGGGCCGGTTTATTTTTAACCGGCGTAATGGCGGTTATTACATTTATTTTGCAAAAATATTTTGTTTTTAAGAAGGAGAGAGTATGAAAAAGATTAGTATTGTTTCAAGCTGTTACAATGAAGAAAATAATCTTGATGAATTATTTAACCGGGTTTTCGCTCAAATAGACAAATACAAAGATAAATATGAGTTTGAATATATTTTGCTGGATAACGGTTCAACTGATAATACCGCTGATAAATTACGTGAATGGGCTGAGAAAGATAAAAGGATTAAAGTAATAATTAACTCCAGAAATTTCGGCTCTATAAAAGCTCCGTTTTACGGGGTAATTCAATGTTTTGGAGACGCAGTTATTACGATAGTGTCAGATTTGCAGGATCCCCCTGAGTTAATTCCGGAACTTATTAAAAAATGGGAAGAGGGAAATAAGGCTGTCTTTCTTAAGAAGATACGCAGCGGTGAAAATCCCCTGATGTTTGCAATAAGGAGACTTTATTATTTTGTTTTAAATAAGATTTCTGATAGCGGTGTTGAGCTGGTTACTAATTGTACCGGCTCCGGGTTATACGATAAAGCAGTTGTGGATGAACTCCGAAAAATTGATGATCCTTATCCGTTTTTCCGCGGAGTTATATGTGAAATTGGTTTTAAGAGAGCATATGTTCAGTTTGAGCAGCCGGCAAGAAAAAGCGGAATTTCCAGTAATAACTTTTACGCACTTTATGATGTCGGAATGACCGGTATTATAAAGTTTTCTAAACTTCCGTTAAGATTAATGGCCTTTTTAGGATTTGGTATTTCTGTTGTAACTTTTGTACTTGCAGTTTTTTATCTTGTTTGGAAATTGCTGCACTGGAATACGTTTTCTTTCGGGGTTGCGCCTATAATAATCAGTATATTGTTCCTTGGGGCAATTCAGCTTTTCTGCCTCGGAATATTGGGTGAATACATCGGGGCTATTTATACAAGAGTTGATAAAAAACCTCTGGTGGTTGAAGCTGAAAGAATTAACTTTTAATCTTTCTTTTTCCCGAAATATTTTAGGAATGAATTATCTTCTTTCCACCCAAAGAAATTATCAAATCCTAAATCCGGTTTTACTTTGGTTATGCCGGACGCTGTTCTTACAATGGTTCTGGTCATTTCGTGTAACGGTGTTACTGCACCTATTAATAACGATGCAATCATTATTACAAGAATTGGTTTGTCTTTTTGTATATCCCCCCGGTCAAAGGTTTGGACGACCAAAAGATATAACAGAACAAGCGCCGGGATTGTTGCACGCATACAAAAATCATTCGAAAATCCTATGCGTATAAAAGGATAAATTAATAGCATTATTGTTATAAGATAGAGAATGACATTTTTTTTATTGTATTTCCAAATACATAAAACGAATATTCCTGCTTCCAGCAGATAAAAAATCCAAACAGTCGGATTCGGTATTCTTAATGCAAAATTTCCTCCCGCAACATTATTTGAAAGATATAAATAGGTCACTATTGTTATAATACCGCCTCCTGCAATGTTTTCAAAAGTTAATGCGGTTTTTATGGAGTTTAGTATATTTTTCAATGATAAAATACCGTGATTGTCAGGCAGATTATTTTTCAACCCGCAGTATGCCAGGAACGGCAGAATTCCTATGGCCGGCAGCGTTGAATGAAGAAACATACATGAATATATGAATATCATATTTTTATTGTTTCGCTGGAGATAAATCAGCATTGTGATTATCCATGCAGGGATTGCCTGATTAAATACCCAATAAAGCTGGGTTGTAAAACTTGAGAACTGCATTCCCGGATACCACCATTCAAGATGGGATACAGGATTAAAGAATGTTCTGCTTCCCCCATGAATTAAAAATTCCCCGATAATATCCAAGCCGCTGAAAAATATAAATAAAATTACCGGCCAGAGAGTTTTTTTCTTCAATGTTGCAAGTACATAGTAGAAGAACAGGAAAACTCCGATTGAAGCCCATAGCACCTGAGCATAGTATCCAATCTGAGTGCTGTGGAATATTTTTCCTACAACAGCCGGCGGCAGCCAGAAGCCGATATAGTATGTTAGTATTGCCAGCCGGTTGCTGCTTTCAACCGGCCAATTTTGATTAACCATAAGTTCAAAAATAGGATTTCTGCAATTGTGGTCAAAGTTTTGGAAAACTAATGCTCCTATTCCGGAAGAATATACCCAAATTAAGCTTATTACAAAGATTGAACCAAGAAGTATGATTTCTTTTTTAGTTGAAGGAAACCATATTTTGGGTGTATTTTTATAAAGAAAAAATGAGCTTATCAGGATACATATAACTCCGGTAACGGCGGTTAACGAATTACACCAGCCGATAAAAAATATCAATATCGGTAAAATAATATAAAAATAACCTGCCCAAACCAATATCCCGGATTTTTTTTCCATAACTCCCCTTCCACATATTTCATAATATGTGCCTGACGGGATTCAAACCCGTGACCTTCGGCTTCGGAGACCGACACTCTATTCGACTGAGCTACAGGCACATGACTAATTCTGTAGCTATTTTACTATAAGTGTCTTTTTTTTTCAAATAATTTTATGTTTCCGAACCGTGTTTATAAACAGATTATATAATTTTACGTACTTTTAAATATAGTCTGAAATATTTCACACCTTATACGTCATGCTTGAAGTCTATATATAAATTATTATTATCTGCTTGATACCGTTAAAATAACATTCGCAAGTCTTTTGTACCCGCGGTTTGGCTTATCAAAATATATAACTTTTTTTGTTGCTTTTGGAGTAAAATCGGCTTTTTGATAGTTAATTAAAAATCTCATAAATTCAGGACTAAACATAATTCTCCTTTAAAAAATTAATTTATTACACATACACCATAAGAATAAAATCTACACATATATAATAAACCACGAATTTGTTAAAAATTGCGTTTTCTTTACAAAAATTTTACATTATTTAAAGATACAATATCTGGTGATATAATAAATATGAGCTTTAAGGAAGTAAAAAATGCGTCAATCATCAATAATAGATATAATTTCCCCGATTATGGTAGGCCCGTCAAGTTCTCATACCGCTGGAGCTGTGAGGCTTGGGCTGCTTGCAAGAAATATTTACAGCGGGCAGCCGGCAAATGTAACATTTAAATTATATAATTCTTACGCCAGCACCGGTAAGGGACACGGTACGGATAAAGGCATTTTAGCCGGATTTTTGGGGCTTTCTGTTGATGATGTCCGAATAAGAAATATTTTTGATCTGGATATTGCACGGAGTATAAATTATAGTTTCCAATATCTTCAGGACTTTAACAGACACCCGAACGCTGTAGATATAGTAATTAAGGGTACTCCGAATATTTCAATTTCAGGAGATTCAATAGGAGCCGGGGAGGTTGTAGTTAATAAAATTGATGATTTTTCGGTAAATCTTACCGGTAAATATAATACTCTTTTACTTGTGTATAAAGATATTCCGGGCATGATTTCAAGCGTAACATCAAAGATATCCGTTAATATTGCCTCTCTTAACTGCGACCGGTATGCTAAAGGGGAAGATGCTTCTATGTGTATTGCGTTAGACGGTGAAGTTTCCGATGAGGTTATTAATATTCTTAAAAATCTTCCGAGTGTATATATTGTCAGGTATATTAGAAAGCTGGATAGTTAGTAATGGAAAAAAGAATTTCGACATTTGAAGAGTTATATAATGCTTGTGATACTCATGAGCAGCCCATATATGAAATTTCCCAGTTGCATGAGGCTGAAATTAGTGATATGCAGATACCTGAAGTCCGTATAAAAGTTAAAAAAAGTCTTGATGCAATGAAGGAGGCTATTACAGCGGGATTACACTCAAAGGAACTTTCTATAAGCGGAATGTGCGGTGACGATTGCTGGAAACTCCAAAAACGTTTTGAGCAAAAGCATGCACTTTTTGGAAAATTGTACGAAAAAATTGTTACATATGCGCTTGCTACATCTGAAGAAAACTTGCGTATGGGTAAAATAGTTGCTTGCCCGACAGCTGGATCATGCGGAATTGTTCCTGCGGTATTGGTTGCTGTATCTGAAAGTTTGGGGGTATCAGAAAAAGAGCAGATAGATGCTCTTATAACGGCAGGGGAAATTGGAAGGATTATTTCAAATAAAATTCAGCTAGCCGGAGCTGTTGGAGGCTGCCAGGCGGAGTGCGGCGTCGCTGCTGCAATGAGTGCGGGGGCGCTTACACAAATGAGAGGAGGAAGTGTAAGACAAGTGTTGAATGCTGTCGCGCTTGCTATAAAAAATCTCCTTGGACTTACTTGTGATCCGGTTTGCGGACTGGTCGAAATTCCTTGTGTAAAACGGAATCCATTTTTAGCTATTCACGCGGTTACTGCTTCAGAAATGGCTATGGCGGGTATTGAATCTAAAATTCCTATAGATGAAGTTATTGATGCAATGGAGCAGACCGGGAAATTAATGTCTCCAATGCTTAAAGAAAGTTCTCAAGCAGGTCTTGCCCGTACAAAAACCGCATTGAAACTTGAGGAAAAATTGAAACTCCTCTAATGTTTGTGATTCGCAGTGATATATTTCATCCCGGACTTCCTTTTTCTTTAGCGGAAAACGGATTTTCGGTAGGGTGAACAAAGTGAACCCGTAAGGTGTCAGGAAACGTCCAGTTTTCTGACACCCCGAATAATC
>CALUYU010000011.1 GCA_944325075.1 Candidatus Gastranaerophilales bacterium | reverse complement strand
AAAGAGAATTTTGTCATAAGTAGTGTAAAATTCTCTACAAATCAAATAAAATAAATTCTCTTAAATCCGCGAAAGCCCGCACAGTGCGGTGAATTTGGCATTAAAAAAGAGGCTATCACAAGCCTCTGAATTTTAATGGTGGAGACGAGGGGAGTCGAACCCCTGTCCAAAATGGATCAAAACAAATCTCTACGAGTGTAGAAACTTATTCGCTCAACTGATTCCGGAAAGTTTCAAAACCGTTAAATCAGCCCTAGGTTTTATTTGAAGGAAACTCTAAACCTTTGATGGTTATCTTGATGCTGTTACCATCATCTCAGCACTGCGTCTTGCATGATGGACCCATAAAACCGGCAAGCTGGGTTCTATGAGTAGCTATTCGTCAAAGGACTATGCTGCTAAAGCATATGCTCTAGAGAAGTCTGCTTCGATTACATTATTTTTAGCATTTAATTTAGTTTGCTCGTTGATAACCGTGAACAGCGCACGGACTCGCAACTTGTTTCAACCAATACATTCTGTCTAATCCAGAACGTCCCCATATTTAATTATAAAAGTACAATACCGCTCTTTGAGCGGTGTCTAATCCAGTCACTATTTCCCGGATATCTATATTGCTTATCGAAATAAAGAATTCGTGACGCCATTTTCTAAAATTTGAGCAAGCTCTCATTAAGAAAAGAAGACAACACTATTCATATTTAATTATAAAAGTGCAATACCGCTTATACTTAGCATTCCTATGCCAGTATATTATATTATAACCTATATTCTTTAAATTTCAAGTGGAGTATTTTTAAATCATATGTTCAAGTAAAAATTTATGTAATAAAATTGCAAAACATATACCAAATACTGCTCCCATTATAACTTCAAACGGAGTGTGTCCTAAAAGTTCTTTTAATTTTCCTCCGATTGCCTGAACATCATGTTTATAAAAATCTTCCATCATTCTGTTAAGGCAGGCTGCTGTTTTTCCGGCCGCCCGACGAACCCCGGCTGCATCATACATTGTTACCAATGAAAACCCTAGCGCTATTGCAAAAAATAGCGAATCAAATCCGGCTATTAAGCCTACTGATGTTGAAAGTCCCATTACACCCGCAGAATGTGAACTTGGCATTCCCCCGGTTGTTGTAAATATCTTGAAATTCATTTTTTTGTTTTTTATTGTAAATATGAAAAACTTTATGACTTGTGCCAGAAAAGCTGAAAACAATCCGGTTACTAGTACTTCATAGCCGCTGTTAACTATGGTAATCATTTATATTCCTACTCTCTTTTTTATTCCTTCTATTATTTCTAATAATGCCGCCGATTTTTTTTCGAACCCGCTAATCATAACACAACATTCATCCAGAATGCAAGTTAATTTATGTTTCGCTTCATCAATCCCATATAATGTTACGTATGTTAGTTTTTCTGTTGCTTTATCCTTGCCAAGAGTTTTCCCCATTTCTTCAAATGTTGAGGTCTCATCCAGAATGTCATCACTGATTTGGAATGCTACACCTAGTTTTTCTCCTAATTCCGTGATTTTTTCCAAATCTTTTTCATTTGCACCCGCAATTATTGCACCGGTTCTTAGTGAAAGTTTAAATAAATCCGCTGTTTTATGGGAATGTATAAATGCAAGAAGTTCTTCAGGTTTAAGTCCGAAAATATTGTTTTTCCAGTTTTTTTCTGCTTCTATATCTGCAACCTGCCCTGCTATTACCCCGTATGCCCCGGAATATTGAGTATATTCTTCTATAATTTTTAAGAGTTTTTCTGCTCCAAGATGTTTGGAATATTTTATAATTATCTGTGGCGCAAAACTTAACAGTGCATCTCCTGCAAGAACTGCATTTGCCTCGCCAAAGACTTTGTGATTTGTCGGTTTCCCTCTTCTGAAATCATCATTATCCATGCAGGGAAGATCATCATGAATTAATGTTTGTGCATGCAGCATTTCTATCGCGCAAGCAGTCGGGATTGCGTTTTCATACTTCCCTCCGAATATTTCACATGATTCCATGCACATTATTGGACGCAGGCGTTTTCCGGGAAGTGTTACGGTATATTTCATCGCTTTAAATATATCCTCGGGAAAAATATCTTCAGGAATATATTGGTCTAATTTTTTGTTTATAAGTTCTATATATTCTTCTATATTCTTCATACGAAACCTTTCTATATAAATCCTTGTTATTCTATTTCTTTGTATATTTGACTTTTTAAGTTATTTCTTGCCCTTTGGCGTTTCCTTTCCGATATCTTTGCAACATATTTGTTATTTATTATTTTTTTTGCTTTTTCAACTTTTTTGCCTTCAGATTTAATTCTCTCTTTATACTCTTTTGCCTCCTCAACAAAAGTCAGATAACTTTCATAACGCGAATTATCAATATCATTGAGGTGCGCAAGCACATTACAGTTGTCTTCATTTATATGAAGGCAGTCACTGTATTTACATCCTTCACGGTAGGGAATCATTTCTTCAAAAAGCAAATCTACATCTGCTGGAAGTATAAAATCAAATTTTACGTTGCTGAAACCCGGAGTATCAACAATTTTGGAATTTTCAGTAAGTTTAATAATTTCACAGTGTCTGGTCGTATGTGTTCCGCGCTGCAATTTTTCACTTACTGCTTTTGTTTTTAAATTAAGGTCCGGATTTACTGCGTTAATAAGGCTTGACTTCCCAACCCCTGAATTCCCGCATAATACACTTATCTTCCCGTTCAATAATTTTTTAAACGCATTTATTCCGACATGTTCGGTTGCGGATGTAAAGACTATTTGGTAGCCAAGTTTTTTATATATATTTGTAATTTTGTTTTTTAACCCTTTCTCAAATTGCAAGTCTTCTTTATTAAAGCATAAGACAGCAGGAATACTGTAGTATTTTGACAATGCAATATATCTGTTGAGCTGTACAAGATTTAAATCAGGCTGTTTTAATGCAGAAACAATAATGATTTGATCAATATTTGCAACGCTTGGTCTGGCGATGTAATTCTTACGCGGCAGGATTTTTTCTATATATCCGTTATTGAATTCTACAAAATCCCCTACCAGGATTTTTTCTTTTTGTTTTTTTAAAACTTCACGGACTTTACATTCAAAATCAGCTGAGCCGGTATCAATATAATAAAAATCTGAATGAATCTTGTATATTTGTCCTTGCATCATATCAAAGACGATTTTACAAAAAATATGATTTCTTTGCAAATTTTAAACAATACGGCACATTTTATCGCCATTTATAGTATTTTTAATATTTATCATTGTTTTTTCCAATATTGTGTCAATGGCTTCTTGTGTTGCGTATGCAATATGGGGCGTTATTATAACATTATCATGGCTTTTCAGTTTATCAATATAAAGCGCCTCTTCCATGCATTTTAAAGATGTATTGCCTAGTTTATCAGATAAATTTTTACAATTATAAGAAAGGCTTTCGCATGTTGTAATATCCAGTGCTATTCCTTTAATTTTTCCATTATTAAGATGTTTATATAATGCAGATAAATCAATGAGTTCACTTCTTGAGGTATTTATTATATATACATTTTGTTTGCAGATTGAAAGAACATCATCATTAATAATGTGGTGAGTTTCGGGGCCGTATGGGATGTGAAGGCTTATTATATCTGAAATTTTAAATAGTTCTTCTAAAGAGACGTAATTTAAATTGTACTTATCAATAAGCTCGTGTTTAATTCTTACGTCGTATGCGGCAACGTTAATTCCAAAAGCCTGGGCAAGTTTGCATACGGAAGATCCTATTGCACCTGTTCCGATTACTCCTAATGTGAGGCTTGTAAGATCTCTGCCTACAAAGTTTTCATATGGTTCATGTTTTTGGGTAATTTTGTCTGCGGTTATAATATTTCTTACAAGTGCAATGATAAGCCCCATTATATACTGTGCAACAGTTGTTTCTCCGTACTTTGGAACATTAACAAGCGCGATATTTTTATCTTCACACCCATTTAAACATATGTGATCATACGCAGTTGAACGGGTTGAAATTATTCTTAAATTTTTGAATTTGTTTATTATTTTTTGTGTGATGGTTGAGTTGATAAACACACTTATAATATTTGTATTTTCCAATAATTCTTGCGGCAGTGTTTCAACGGAATCTTCATTTAAGCATTCTGAAAAAAAGGATATATTATAGTCTTTAAAATTATTTTTTTCGAAAAATTTTTTTTCAGGCTCCCTAAATTCAAACATTAACATATTTATTGTCATATCCTTTTTCTCCGTAAAGTTCACTAACTCTTAATGTAATAATTTATAAGTACATATTTTTCTATTGTACAAAAGTGTAGATTTTGTTATTAAAAATATTCTCCTAAAATCTAATGAAAACGGATTTGAAAAATTGTAATGTATAAAAACAAGAAAGGAGAAGCTTTTAATGAAAAACGAGCTTATGCTAAGAGAACCTGAATTATATTTTGATAGTATACATCAGGAATTAAATAATTTCTTAAGAGACACATTTATAACTAACTCTTTTGCCAATCCGCTTAATATAAAGAAAAAGTCAATATGGCGGCCTGCAATAGAAGTTAGGCAAAATGATGCTAATTATAAAGTTAAAGTTCAGCTGCCCGGCGTAAATAAAGATGATATAGATATTGAACTGGATAATGATTTTATGACTATAACTGCTGAAATTCATGAAGACAAGGAAGAAAAAGCAGAGGAAGAAAAAAATGAACGTTTTCATACTTGTGAATTTCGATATGGAAAATACCAGCGTACAATATCTTTTGACAATCCGATAAAAGTAGAAGATGCTAATGCCCAATATAAAAACGGTTTATTAATAATAACAATTCCTAAACAGAAAATTGAAACGACAACCAAAAAGAAATTGGAGATTCAGGAAAAATAGAATAACAAGTTTCGAACCCTAAAGCCGAGTTTTCCCGAGACGTTACGGGCGCTGTTTTCAATGAACAGCCGGATATAATACCTGATGAATGATTGTCAGCCAGGTAAGCGGCGGGGTTTGGAAATCGGAATTGTACCGGTCAACGGTTCCGATAAAAAGGTCCCGGTGTTATCAAAGACATCAGGGACCTTTTATTATGTTTTCTGTAAATTATTGATGTTAATTTTGAGCGTGTGAAAGTTCAGTTACGAAGAATTTTATAATAATCTATGTTTAATAAATCGTTACACTATGAAATGTAAAAATATTGGTTATAAGACTTTTAAATAAACTTGAAAATTGCAATAATATTAGTATTGTTGGTTTTATGAATAAGCAATTATAACAAAGGCAGGTGGTGGCAGTTTAGAGATTTGTATAAATTATTTTTGCGGCCGGAATAAGTTTTTAAAGATTTATTTTATTATTTAATAATATTTTTTTTATTTAACATTGGGGATTATTTTCAACTGAATGCCAAAAACGAATTTTTATTTTGCATATCAAAATAACCGGATTAAATAACCAGATTAAAAACAGAAAAAGATATAAAACAATTTTTTACAAAATAACATAATAAATTAAACTTATTCGGTTTAGACTATCAATTTCAGGGCAAGTTTTACCTGCCCTGATTCGTTTAACAGCAAAGAAATTGTTTGGAATTGAAGGTTGCCAGTATTTGCTTTTCGTGCTAACATTTCTTATGTAATTACAATAAATGGAGTGAAAAAGGTTATGAATTTTGATGGCGGAGTTCCGTTTGATCCGGGATTTGTTCAGCACATTTCAGCTATTATCCCTAATATTGAATATGCTTACGGAAATTTGAATAAATATAAAAATTTCGGGCAGAAAAAAATGCAGTTTAAAATGCTTTTTCCTAAATTGGAAGGGTTGATTAATAATTACATAGGATTTTATGCAGGATGTATTCTTTGGGCTGTGGCCGTAAAAACTCTGAAAGATAAGCCTTTTACGGGAAACTTTTGCTGCGGCGGGGAATACAATGAGGAAGAAACTTTAGGAGAGGTTAATTTTTTAACCGGTTATTTAAATCATCTTCCTAAAGATGTAAAATATTATATTGGAAGTGATTATAAAATTTCGGATGATGATTTACGGATTTTGAATGCTTACAGGGATTTTTTGAAAATCAATAAGGGTTTTGTAAAAGTTGAAAAAACCGACGATTTGCTTTTGCCTGATTGTGTAAAAAAAGTGGATGATACAAAGGCAATTTTTGATAAGATTGAAGAAGTTATCGAAACCGGCAGGCTTTTTGAACTTAAGGAAATAATAATTCCAATCTTAAAGGCATAGGTATGGATTTAAAAAATAAATTATATCAGATGTTCATTCTCGGCACAGAGGGTGAAGGTTATGTAAAGGCTTTACAGGAAGGTCTTGGCGGTATAATATTCTTTACAAAAGATATTCAATCGCCGGAGCAGTTTAAAAAGCTTGTAAATTTTGTTAAATCAAAAGCCCTGACAGCTCCCTTTTTGTCAATTGACCAGGAAGGCGGCCGAGTTGAGAGAACAGAAAATATTCATCACGGAAAAAAATATCTATCTGCAAAATTTGCTTTTGAAAAAGGCGATGATTTTTTAAGAAATCAGACAAAAGAAATTGCCCGGGAACTTGTTTCTTACGGATTGAATTTAAATTTTGCTCCGTGTATTGATGTTAATACTAATCCGTTAAATCCTATTATAGGCGAGAGGTCATTTTCGGATAACCCGGAAGATGTAATAAAAGGGGAAAGAATTTCGGTCAGTGCATATAGAGAAAATGGTATTATCCCTTGTGTCAAGCATTTCCCCGGGCACGGAGATGCTGATGCGGACAGCCACTTAACACTTCCCAAAATAAACTTAAGCTTTGATGAGTTGGAAAAAATTCATATAAAACCCTTTGAAGATGCAGTTAAAAATAACATTGAAATGATAATGATTGCGCATTTGTATGTGCCGTATTTTGAGAAAGATATTGTTCCTACTTCTTTAAGCAGGCATGCTGTGAGTTACTTACGTGAAAAGTTGAATTATCATGGAATTATTATTTCGGATGATATGATTATGAAAGGCGTTGCGGAATTCGGAGACGTAAATGCATGCGAGATGGCAATTCGCGCCGGCGTAAATATGCTTATATACAGAAATTCTTCCCCAAATACTATTAATATTATTGAAAAAATTGCACAAAAGGCTGAGCATGATTTAGAATTAAAGAATAATATTGAAAAATCATATCAGCTTATATTAAAATTAAAACAGGAGAAAAAGATTTAATGCAGACTACTTTAGAAAAAACAAATTCAAAAACAGTTTTAAAAATAGAAAAACTTCCTCATAATAAATTTATTCCGGAGTACAAAACAGAAGGAGCAGCCGGCATGGACTTATGCGCAGCAATAAGTGAGCCGGTTACGTTAAAACCATTGGAACGAAAACTTATTCCGACCGGAATAAAGATCGAACTTGAACATGGTTTTGAAGCTCAGGTAAGACCGCGTTCGGGGTTGTCTATTAAGCATGGAATAACATTAATTAATTGCGTTGGTACAATTGATGAAGATTATCGCGGAGAAGTTTGTATCCCGGTTGTAAATATTTCTAATGAACCATATACAATTCAACCCGATGAAAGAATTGCTCAGATGATTATTGCACGGGTTGAACAGGTGAACATTGAAGTCGTCACTCAATTAAGTGACACTAACAGAGGGGAAGGCGGGTTCGGTTCAACCGGAAAATAATTTTAAGGAGCAGGAATATGATTGAAGTTAAGAAGAGAACAACACCTCATTATCCAAAAAGTTTTGCAAGAGCTATTTTATTATGCTGGATTTTAGGCATATTTGGTATTCACAGATTTTATACAAGTTATAAAAGAATAGGTTTTGTGCAGCTTTTCACCTTAGGCGGATTTTTTATATGGTGGGCAATAGACCTTATTTCTATGTGTTTTAATACTTACAAGGATAAATATGGCAATGAGCTTGAAGACTATAACGGAACTCTTGCGTCACTCGTGTTAACCGGAACTGTTGTAATCGTTTTGGCTGTTGCAATTATGTCGTTGCCATATTGGGCCGAGAAATTTATGTAATGTTACAAAATTTTTAAGTTTGTGTTAAACTTTCTTTATGGAAAATAATAAGAAAATTAAAATCGGATTGATCGGCCTTGGAACAGTTGGATCCGGAGTTTATAAAACTTTAAAGGATTCATCTGTAGTTGAAATTATAAAAATTGCAGTAAAAAATATTAATAAACCAAGAAATATTAATGGTTTGGATAAGTCTGTTTTAACGGATAATCCTTATGATGTTGTAAATTCCGACGCTGATATTGTTGTTGAACTTATAGGCGGTTTGGATCCGGCATTTGACCTGATAAAAACAGCTATTCTTAACGGCAAACATATTGTAACAGCAAATAAAGAACTTTTGGCAAAACGCGGAGAAGAATTATTTAATTTTGCGGAAGAACATAATAAGGTAATCCTTTATGAGGCTGCTATTGCCGGAGGTATTCCAATTATAATGCCTATAAAAACAATTCTTGCCGGCAATAAAATTAACCGTGTAGAAGCAATTTTAAACGGCACAACTAACTATATTTTGACTAAAATGGATGTTGACGGTGCCTCATACGAGGATGTATTAAAGGAGGCCCAACAGCTTGGATATGCGGAAGCTGACCCGACCGGTGATGTTGAGGGATTTGATGCGGCATATAAAATTACAACTCTTGCAACTCTTGCTTTCAGACAAAGAATTAAAATTGAAAATGTCTACAGAGAAGGTATAACAAAAGTTCGGGCTGAAGATATGAAAGCTGCAAATGATCTTGGATATAAAATAAAACTTATTGCCTCAGCCTACCTTGATAAAGAGAACAGGGCAGATGTAAGAGTTCATCCGATGCTGGTATCTAAGAAGTCAACTTTGGCACATATAGATTACGTTACAAATGCTATAAGCCTTGAAGGACACCCGGTTGGTTCTGTTACACTCTCAGGCCCCGGAGCCGGAGAATTCCCGACGGCAAGTTCGGTCGTAGGTGATATCCTCTCGATTGTTGCTGAATTTGGAAAAACTGATTATATTCTTCCAATGATGAGATGTAACCATCATAATAGTGCTAAAACAATTAGTATTCTTGATACGGAGAATAAATATTATCTTTCCATAAATGCAAAAAATAAGCTTGGAGTTATCGGTAATATCGGTAAAATTTGTGAAGATAACGGAATTAGTCTTGCAAGTATTGTGCAGCGCGGGCTTAGAGATAACAATACCGCTGATATAACTGTTATTACTGAATTGTGTAAAGAAAAAGATATGCAAAAGGCACTTTCCCAGTTTAAAGAAAGTAAATATATTAATGTTGTAAATAGTATTATCAGGGTTCAGATATAATAGCAGAACTTCAAAAAAGGAGAAAAAATGTATTATCAAGGTTTAATTAACAAGTATAGAGAGTATTTACCGGTAACCGATGCAACACCGATTGTTACATTGAATGAAGGAAATACACCGTTAATTAAGGCCGATAACTTAGCAAAAAAAATAGGTGTTGAGGCAGAAATTTATTTGAAATTTGAAGGCTGCAATCCTACCGGAAGTTTTAAAGACCGCGGCATGACTATGGCAGTGACTAAGGCAAAAGAGTCAGGCTCAGGAGCAATAATCTGTGCCTCAACCGGAAATACATCCGCATCAGCCGCCGCCTATGGAGCTAAAGCAGGACTTAAAACTTATGTTTTGATTCCAGACGGCTATATTGCTCTTGGCAAGCTTTCCCAGGCTATGATGTACGGAGCGGAAATTATTGCTATTCAGGGAAATTTTGATCAGGCATTAGAGTTTGTCAGAAAAATTTCCGAAAATTATCCGATTACTCTTGTTAACTCTGTAAATCCATTTAGAATTGACGGGCAAAAAACCGGAGCTTTTGAAATTTGTGAAGCATTAGGCCAGGCGCCGGATTATCATTTTATTCCGGTTGGAAATGCCGGAAATATAACTGCATATTGGAAGGGGTATAAGGAATGGCATGCTATTGGCAAAATCCCTGCATTACCTAAGATGATGGGGTTTGAAGCTGAAGGTGCTGCCGCAATTGTTAAAGGTGAAAGAATTATGAACCCTGAAACAGTGGCAACGGCCATAAGAATTGGTAACCCGGCGAGCTGGAAGCAGGCAGAGGCGGCAAGAGATGAAAGTAACGGTATGATTAACTTTGTAACCGATGATGAAATTTTGAATGCATATAAACTTATTGCCTCAACAGAGGGTGTTCTTGCTGAACCTGCAAGCGCCGCATCAGTTGCAGGTTTAATAAAAGTTAAAGACCAAATTATTTCCGGTTCAAAAATTGTGTGTATTTTAACCGGAAATGGTCTGAAAGATCCGGATAATGCCATAAAGCATTCTAACTGTAATGTTAGAAAGGCAGAGGCGGATATGAATAAAATCTTAAAGGTGATGAATGTATAAGTGAGACGGCCCGAGCAATCGGGCTTTTTATTTGTGAATTTTGCCGTTTTTGTTTCTGCAAACTCAAAAAAAATTCTAATTTAAATGAAAAAAATAATACATTTATATTATTAAAAGAGAATTAAAAGAATATATAATATTATAAATGAGTGTACAAATTCTGGCAGAATATCTTGAATATTTAGATGTTGAAAAAGGTCTTGCCCAAAATACCATCGATGCATATAGAAGGGATTTAAGCGAGTTTTGGGATTTTTGTATCTCAAAAGGCGTGGAGGAACTTGAAAATGTTTCGAGAAATAATATCAGCTTGTATATATTATTTCTGCATGATAATAAATATTCCCCTTCAAGCATTATGCGGAAGATAGCCTCTCTGCGCGGCTTTTTTAAATGGTTGTGCGCAAATGGTTTTTGTAAGTCTGATCCTACACTTACTATTGAACAGCCAAAGATGCCTAAACGTTTGCCGAAAGTTATTTCGGTTAAAGAGGTAGAAGAAATTTTAAACCAAAATCTGACTGCTATGCAAAGAGTTATTGTAGAACTTTTATATGGCTGCGGGCTGAGAGTTTCGGAACTTACGGAGCTTAAAATTTCGGATATAAATATTAAAGCAAAATATCTTCAATGTATTGGCAAGGGGTCTAAAGAGAGAATTATTCCGCTTGGGCGGCCGGCTGTTGCTGCATTAAAAAAGTATTTACCGGTTCGGGAATTTATAGTTAAAAAATTTTCATTAGCTGATAATCATCTTTTTGTAAACGAAAATGGAAAAGACATTACACGCCAGGATGTATATAATTTTGTACACGAGCAGGGGGAAAAAATTCATAAAACAATTTCTCCGCATACTTTGCGGCACAGTTTTGCTACTCATCTGATAGAAAACGGCGCGGATTTGCGTATTGTTCAGGAACTTCTTGGGCACAGCGATGTTTCTACAACACAGTTATACACTCATATAAGTAAAAAACGGCTTAAGGAAGTCTATTTTGCTATTAACAGGTAATACGGATGTTAGAAATCTATTTAACAGGTATTAAACCCCATTCGGGCTTAACATTTATAACAGGAGGGATTTCTGCGACAATGCAGAGCCTTGGATATTCTACGGCTGTGTACCTGCCCGTTCAAACAGGCGCAAGGGTTAAGGACGGATTTATTCAGGCTCCTGATTTGTTGTTTATGAAATATATGGACAGAAATATTACGACTTACTGTTCCTATCTGTACAGAAACAAACGGTTGTGTCCGGAAGTCTTTGAACGCGAAAAATTGTTTATGGACAAAAATGTTATATTCCAAGACTACATGAATGTTGCATATAAATATGAATGTCTCCTTGTTAACGGGCAATCTGATTTAAAAACTATGATCGAAAAAAATTTTAATGAAGAAGAGCTTATTCAGGCTATGAATATTCCTATAGTTTTTGTGGCTTCATTGAGGAACTCAACACTTGAAGAAATATTGGATTATTTAAACGTGGTAAGCAAAAAAGTTTTATATATAAGGGGAGTAATTATCAATGAATGTCCTATAAGGAGTCTGGATTATGACGTGAGAGAAATCCAAAAAATTATTGAAACAAGAACAGGCATTTCTGTTTTGGGGATTTTGCCGCGATTGTCTAATATAAGATGTTTTAAGCCTGAAGATTGGATTGGATATATTTTGAGCTGTACTGATATTGAGGCAATTTTTAATGTAAAGATTGCTAAATTGAGTTCTTAAATATAAGTTTTTTATAGAATTTTGGATTTACTGTTTATATTTATCAATTAAAAATTTATTTATTATTAAAAAAATTATTTTTATGCTATAATTTTCGTGTTATTACAAAATCAGGGGTATAAAAAATGCAGGTAAGTAAGATTAATCCATTGTCATTTAACGGAGTATTAAAAGCAGATATAAGGAATTGGAATTTATCGGGAACCAATAATTCTAAAACAAGAAATATTCCGGCTTCAGATATAATAAAAATTCATCCTTTGGATGGTACTTCAAATACTGAGTTGGTTTGGATTTCCAAAGAAAATAACAAAGTTGTCCGCGGTCTTATTTCCGGGGTAAATCCGTATAAGGTTATGACAGCTTACACAGCTGCAATGTCTGCTCCGAAGAGTACAGTGATTGACATTTCAGTATAATTATTTTCATAAAATAATTTTTACGAACTTCCAAATTGTAAAAAAGCCTGCTGTTGCGAAAAACATAGAACATGTACAGAGGCTTTTTTATTTTCCAAAAAATTTTTTCGTTGAAATAGTTTATTAAATAAGTATAGACTGCCCCCTTGCAAAAAATAAAAAATAGTATATAATGGAGGAAAAAGGAGGTAAACACATGGAAAAGTCAATAGTAGCAGAGCATACGGGGGGGGGGGGGTAACGAACCTCAAGGGAGACAAGGGTTTTTGTCAAAAATGCCTTTCTTCAAAGTTTTCTCCAAATCAAAGTTTTCTGTATCAGCTATAAATAAATATTATGTTGGGGTGAAACCCCAACCTACAATGAACTGTGTGGGCCGCATAGAGAAAAGGTTGATAAAAGATTCTCCATGTCATCCTGAACTCGCAGCTCCTCTTGTTGCTGACGAAAAGGAGGCTTACAAGGGAGGGTGCTCGCAGAGTATTTCAGGATCCTACCACCTGCAAGAATATACAGATTTCAATATCAATAAATCTAATGTTGGGGTGGAAACCCCAACCTACAATAATATTTCGCTGAATACTAAAGAGCGCAGCATAATATGGCAGTGCCTCAGGCCCCATTCGCCTCGCAGGGTTGCATTTACTCTTGCCGAGGTTCTAATAACCCTAGGGATAATCGGTGTTATGGCTGCGATGACTTTACCAATATTAATTGCTGATTACAAGGAAAAGCAGACTGTTACTCAATTGAAAAAGGTTTATTCTGTCTATAGTAATGCTTATAACAGATTAATATTTGATAATGGAACATTAGATACATGGGGGCTAAGTGAATCGGCGTATGATGATGAATCGGATGATGCAAAAAATGAATCAGATAATTCAAAAGATTACTTTCTTGATAAACTTTCGGTTTATTTAAATACAGTATATAAGTGTAAACATTCCGAACAAAATTGCAATTCCTGGTCTGCTAAAAATTTAGGCGGAGCTGAAGATGCTAAAGATATATATGAAAATTTGCTTGTACTTGCAGATGGTTCTGTATTGGCCCACCTATTTATAAATAGTCCAACTTGTAGCTTGAATATTGGGGTTGGAAAATATTTAAGGAATGTTTGCGGATCTATTCACATCGATTTAAATGGTGATAAACAACCGAATACTTACGGAAAGGATATATTTGAATTCTTGTTAACAAAAGATGGCCTAATTCCTTCGGGATTGGATAATATAAACGTGGAAGATTATGGTTTTAAAATGAAATGTATGGATAAATCTTACAGGCTTGGTGGAATAGGTTGTACAGGATGGGTTATCTACAAAGAAAATATGGAATATCTTAAATGCGATGATTTGAATTGGCAGACAAAGAAAACTTGTAAATAATCATGATTCTAAAATGGTATTGCTTGCACATATCAAGCCTTAACCGACGAAGATGACTGGCGAAATCTTCCAAAATAATCTGCCGTAAACATTTACGGCAGATTATTTTCAAAAGCTTTTTTTATTGTTTCATTATAGTTTGGACGTAGTATGCCAACTTCTGTTATGATACCTGATATTAACTCATGAGGTGTTACATCAAATCCGGGATTAATAACATTAACTTCCGGGGCACAAATAATTTTTCCGTTGATATGGGTTACCTCTTCCCTTGAGCGTTCTTCAATAACAATTTCGTTTCCGCTTTTGATACTTGTATCAATTGTTGAAAGAGGAGCTGCAATATAAAATGGTATATTATGATATTTTGCAGCAATAGCTACTGTATAAGTTCCTATTTTATTTGCAGTATCACCATTTGCGGCAATTCTGTCAGCCCCTACTACAACCATATCTATCATACCCTTTTTCATAAAGTATGAACACATTCCGTCTGTGATAAGAGTTGTTGGAATACCGTCCATTGTAAGTTCTAATGTTGTAATTCTTGCGCCCTGTTGTCTTGGACGTGTTTCATCTGCAAAAACCTGAATTGTCGGATCATTGGCGAATGCTGATCTTACAACGCCAAGTGCTGTTCCGTAACCTACTGTTGCTAATGCACCGGCATTGCAGTGTGTTAAAATGGTTGCACCTTTGGGTACTACCTTGGCCCCGTTATCGCCTATTTTTTTATTAATTTCTATATCATCGTTTTCAAGTTTTATTCCATTTTGTTTAAGTTCTTCTATAATTCCGCTTATATCTGATTTGGATTGTTTAATAATTTCTTTTTGTTTTTCAATTGCCCACATTAAATTTACTGCTGTCGGACGCGATGTTTTCAGGTAATCAGCTTTTTCTATAAGTTTTTTTATAAATATTTCCCGGGAAGTAATTTCTTTAGCAAGTTCTATTGCATATAACACAACCCCGTGTGCTCCTGCTATTCCTATTGCCGGAGCGCCTCTGACTATCATATTCCGGATTGCATCAAACATTTCCTGACCGTTTGTTATATCAACATATTTAAATTCATAAGGTACAAGGGTTTGATCTACCATTCTTGAACAATTGTCTATCCATTGTATTGTTCTTATTTTCGATTGAAATTCTGTCATTTTTTTCTCCATATCTATTATCTGCTATTCATATTTTTAATAAGTTCTGTAAAATAGTAAGTTAAAAATCCGGTAAAAGCATTTATTGTAGCACTTAATATTGCAATAAACACGGATAATACAATTATTATAAATAAATTCGCATTATTTAAAGCAAGTGCTACCCCATAGTTTGTATAATATTTAAAAATTTTTAAAAATATTATTACAAGCGGCATATAAATAATTGAAAATGCAATGAATGATACAAATCCTATAATTCCTCCGATTACCGCGCTTTCCGCGGCCGAATCAAACCGTAATCCTCCCAAATGCATAAGAAGAATAATTCCTATTACAGATGATAACGTCATTAATATAAAAAATATAACCCCGCCGATATATGGTAATAATGTTAGAAATCCGCATACTGCACCAATTATTACGCTTATTATTGTGATTAATTTTAATAAAGATATATTCATAAAAACTCTCCGCTTTTATTTATTGCTAAATTTTACTACAATAACATTATTTTTTCATTGGTTTTAAATTTTAATCATTATTTCTCAGCGCTTCTATGCGTGCGTTGTATTTTTTTAAATCTTTTATACTTTCAGTTTCCCGATACTCAACTCCAAGATCCCGGATTTTGTTGTTGAAATCAGAATATAATTTCTTTGCGGAATCAAGTCTTGCTTTATTTATATCGATTAGAGATTTACAAGTTTTCATAATCCCGGTTTCTTCTGGAAAAACAGTCTCAAATGAAAGTCTGCTTGTATGGCTGAATCTTCTGTCCATAAATGGAATATCAAATACATTTTCCTGGTTTAGGCTTGTATATTCATTTACAAATTCGTCATATGATGCAAACTCTTTTCTCACCAGTTCGGATATTTTTTGGTTATCAATTCCATACATTGATTTATAATTTTCCACCTCGTCCGGATATACCTTATTAGTTATTAAATCATTTACCATCGGTATTTTATTTTCGGCAATTTTTCTTTGATCCATGGAAGGACTTGTTGTCATTGTTTTGACAAGTTTTTTCCGTAATATTTTAAGTTCATTCCATTCAGGATCAGAAGATAATTTTCTTAATTTGTCTATGATTATCTGTCTGTTTTCTTCCAAAACTTTTTTAGCATTTTCCGCTGCCGGGCCGTATTGTTCTTCTATAATATTAACTTTTTTCTTCAAATCTTTATTATCTTTGAATGACAGCTCAAAACCGAATTCTCCGGGATCATTCATTTTGTTAATAAGTGCCTGGCGTTTAGATAGATAATCTTCTCTTATTAATTTTTTTAATTTGCCAACTTCTTCAATTAAAACATCCAGATTATTTGAAAGAGTTCCTGAATGCGCCGGGAAATTATTCCACATGTTTTTTCGATATTTTATCCAGTAAACAGATCCTCCTAATACTGCCAGACCACTTAATGTCCCAAGTAACACATTTTTGGAAGAATTTTTTTCTTCCGGAGTATTATTACGGCCAAGATCAGTATTCTTTTTGTTTAATTGAGCATTAGCAGCATCTTTTGCCGGAGATTGTTTGGCCGGAGTACTTAATAAAAAAGTATTCCGCGGTTTATTAAAGACTGTATCAACTGTATTATTTGGCATGCCTTAAAATCCTATCAGAGGTTTTAAAACCTGTAAATTTTTTTTTTTGCCTTTGATTCTTTAAATCATAGAAAACTTATCAAAAATTAACACTTGAATTTCTCCCGGCGCTAATTCCGTTGTTATTTTCCCTTTTCCGACTACCGGCGCATTAATTAACGTTACCGGTATAGCGCTGTCTTCCTGTTTAATTTTTGGTACCTTTACTTTAACCTTATCAGGTGCTCTGAAATTCAGGTTTCCTATTACAATAACAGTCTGGCTTTTATTTGAGATTGCATATGCGAACACTGATGGAGAGGAAGTTTTTAAAAATTTAAAAATTCCGCCTTTGTAAATATCTTTAACAATGGTTTTTGTCTGGTTTGCAAGCACAAAATCTTTGGCAAGTTTTATGTCATTTCCTCCGGGTTTTCTGGAGAAGTTGAAAATATCTATTTTCCCTCTGTGCGTAAAATAGTAATCATCATCAGTATATGTTTTTGGAGCTTTTTTGTTAGCCCAGAAATATATATATTTATCTCCGGAATCAAATCCGTCTACAAAATATGAATTTATTGGAAGTGTCGCATTAAGCCACATAATCATCCTGCTGTATTCACTGCCCTTTTCCAAAATCGGGCTGAGTTCGTCATGTGTTGTGAAACTTCCTATAACACTTTTTGGTTCTCCAATTTCTTTTTCAAGTGATAAGTTTAGATTTACCTGGTTTTCTAATTCTTTTGCAGTTTTCCAGTTTTTTAAGTTAAAATAGCTTCCGTAATAGCCGTCAAAACCTGCTTTTAAAAGCTTGTCGTATGGTGTATAAACGGCCTTGTTAGAGACGGCATCTTTCCATGAATCCGAGGATTCTGCAAGCCAAAGGAATTGTTTATCTTTTTGTCTTGAATAATCTATCAGTTCTTTCCAGAATTTTGCGGGTTTACAGTGAGCAACATCAGCTCTTATTCCATCAACTCCAAGCATCATCATGTAATCAACAAATTCTTTGTATACTTTTAAAACATCCTGATTAATTTTATCTTCATTACCTGCATCAAGAAGTCTGACATCAGTCCAATCCGCAGGAATAACCGGTTGGCCTGAGGAGTCTTTTACAAATAATTCAGGTCTTTGGAGATAAAGATCATAGGCCCCGCAAGCCGGCAGGTCAACAATTACTGCAATTCCCCGGTCATGGGCTGCCTGAATAAATTTTATTGCCTGCTCTTCTATTGATAAATCAACTGAATTACTTTTTAATTGAGGGTTAAGAGAGTCAAACCCGGCAGCAGAATATAAAGATCCCGCCGTACCAAGTGCCTTCATTTTCCCTACAGGAGTTATTGGTAATATGTGAAGGGCAGTAATTCCTTTGCTTTTTAATTCATCCAGCCGGTCAATAGCATTCATAAAATTTCCGCTATATTCGCCTTCATCAAATTCTATTATCCCGTCGCCGTTTTTGTCGTTCGCATTGAACGTACGCATATTAATGGCATATATAATTGTCGAATTGTTTAAAAATGAATTTCTTAAATTATTTACCCATACTTCTTTTGCATTGATTTGCGACGCAGTAAGCAGTAAAATTGCTGCTGTTACCAATAACTTTTTCATTATTTATATCCCTCTTTCTTTATCTTTAATCTTAGCAAATAAAATCATGGTTGGCAAATTTATTGTGAAAGATTATAATTATTTCTATGGTAAGAAATGTTTATATTCATATCCCTTTTTGCAGACAAAAATGCAGGTACTGTTCATTTATTTCGTATCCTAAATTATCTTGCAGGCAGGATTATATTAAAGCTCTTATATCAGAGGTAAGATACAATTACAAGAACGAGCTTTTGGAAACGTTATATTTCGGAGGAGGGACTCCGTCGCTTTTGGATGGTAGTGAATTTTCGCAAATTATTAAACTATTTAATATCAGTAGCAATACAGAACTAACCTGTGAAATTAATCCTGAGAATATAACTCCAAAATATCTTAATGACTTAAGGCATGTGGGTATAAACCGTCTCAGTATAGGCTGTCAGACATTTAATGACAATATATTAAATATTATCGGGCGCCGGCATTCTTCTACCCAAGTTAAATATGTGGTACAAGCAGCGCAGCAGGAAGGATTTAATAATTTAAGCTTAGATTTTATATATGGACTTCCTAATCAAAATATAAATGATTTTCTGAATGATTTAAAAATTGCAGTTGATTTGGGGGTTCCTCATATTTCTCTGTATGGTCTAAAGATTGAGGAGGGGTGTTATTTTTATTTACATAGGCCTGACGGGCTTCCTGATGAGGGCGTTCAGGCTCAGATGTATCTTAAAGCCATAGATTTTTTGGAGTCACATGGATTTAATCATTATGAAATAAGTAATTTTGCTAAAAAGGGTTATGAGTCAAAACATAATCTAAACTATTGGCGAAATAATTCTTATTATGGTTTTGGTGCTGCCGCGCATGGCTACATAGGCAATACTCGCTACTCAAATTTTGAAAATCTTGAAGAATATATTTCAAATCCTCTTATACATGCTAACGAACATATTTTATCAACCCGGGAAATTTTGGAAGAAGAAATCTTTCTTGGTTTCCGAAAGATGGATGGTATTAATGTTCGTTCTGTTAACGAAAAATTTTCAATAAATTTTGACTGGGAATATAAAAAGATAATTGATAAATATATATCGTACGGTTATCTTATAAAAACTTCCGCCGGCTATAAACTGACAAACAACGGAATTCTTGTTAGTAATTTTATTCTTGCGGATTTTTTACAATAAAAAATTCCCTATTTAATTTATAAAATAGGGAATTTTATTCTATTAACTTTCTAAATGGGCCTATATATTATGCCCCCATTAATATTTCTCCACCGTCCGGAGTTCCTCCTCCTTCCGGTCCGGAAGTAGGGCCGCCGCCTTGTTGTGGATCAGGTTTAATTTCAGGCTCCGGATCTACTTTTTTATCTTTTTTGGAGAACAACTTTCCAATTTTTTTAATAATTTGATTATCTACAAATTCACCAGGTTTAACAAGCCATTTTTTGATAGTTGCCATTGTGCCTTTTTGTTCAGCCGCAAGCCATTTAGCTCCTTTCCATTTGAATAAACCAAATGATGCTGCTGTTAATCCTACAAGGGTTCCTACAACAGCCCCTATAATTTTACCTGTTTTACTTTTTTTAGGCTCATCAGCTAATTCTTCTTCTGCTGCTTTAGCGCTTATATCTACCTGATCACCTTTATCTTCTGCCATTGTAAATCTTCCCGGAGCACTGAAAAGATTATCATTTTCTCCGCGGAAGTAAACTCTTGGGTTACTATTAAATGAAACTGGACTTACCATTGGAAAACCTCCTTTTACTACACACTTTTCTTACAACATGAAAAACGACTCATAGTTTAATTTTGCGCAAAACAGAATTATTTTTCAATAATTGTTACAAAAATTTACAAAAATTTTGGAATAATTTTAAAGCTCGTGTAATCTTATATATTAGAAGGAGAAAAAGGGATATGGAAAATACAAATACAACTTTATTAATTGATGAGAGAGAAAAAGAAGAAGCAAGAGCATTAACTCAAAGTTTTGCCAGAAATGATGTTAAAAGCAGGGCTTATATAAATGCCTTAGGTGCAGAAGTTTGCCTTAAATATTTAAAAGATGAAAAAATTTCCGATGAGCATACATATAATCTTCATAATATAAGAAAACTTCTTGAGGAATTTGACATTTCCGATATTATGCTTTCGAACATTCATATTGATGTAAGAGTTGTGTTTGATGAAAACCAGATTTTTATCCCGAAATCTCATTTTGATTATAACCTTACTCCGGATATTTATTTAGTGCTTAAACTTGCAAAAGATCATTCTAATACCGAATTTTTAGGCTTTTTTGAACCTAAAATGATAAATAAAAACAATACTAATGGTGAATATTATTTTATGGAGAAAGAAAAACTCTTTTCTCCTGTTGACTTGAAAAACTTTATTAAAGATTTCCAAGGTGATACATCGAAAGGATGCAGTGATAAAGAAGTAGAAGACGCGGAATTTTTGATTGTTTCAATGGCGGATCATAATGTATCTGAAGATGATAAGAAAAAACTGATAGGCTATTTAAAGCAAAGTGCTGATTTAAGAGATAAGTTTATTGAATTTGAAAGTTTTGAGATGCTTTCATATCAGGCAGTAAATTCTATTGGCGTTGATCTTCCTGTTAATGCTGATGAAGTAGATCTAGAGGCTTTATCTTCCGAGCAAATGCCGGAGGATGTTGCGGAAGATATTGAAGCGTCCAATATAGAAAATCTTGCCGGAGCTTTTAGTGATGAAGAAACATCTGAACAGCCATCCGGTGATATATCTGAAGTACTTGGCGGAGCGGCTGTTTTAGGTGCTGAAATTGCGGGATCTGCTGCTGTTTCGGCGGCCCTTTCAGGAACCGGTGAAGCTTTAGATGCTGTTGAAAATGTTAAGGGTCTTGTTGATAGTACTTCAAATATAGTTAATGCAGCTGCCCATGTTGCAAATAATGTTTCTGATGCAATTGATATGGCCTCAAGTATTCAAAATATGGCAGAAAAAGTTTTTAAAGATGAAGACTCACAAGACGTGAACAATTCGTCTGTTCCGGAAAATTCTCCCTCTGCCGGTATAGAAAATGGTTCGGTTGAAACTACTGAGTCAGATGCCGAAATGCCAGTTTCTAACAGTTTAACTTTTGAAGATATTCCAAGCTTGGATGAAAATAATCCGGATAGTGAAAGTTTAAACGCAAATAATTCTGCTGAAACCGCCAATTTGTCTGATTTTAATTTAGAAGAAGATACTTCTAATGTTAATCTTGAGGAACTTTCTGCTGCTGATAGTATTTCAGCTGACGGGCTGAATGAATTGGACTTAAACATGGCTGATTTAACTTTGCCTGATTCTGTAGAAAATCAGACTACTCCGGCAGAAGATTCTGCTGCAGCAAGTCTGACCGGCGATGCGGAACCGGATATTCAAAACGCTGTTGCTGATAATAATTTGGACGGACTTGATTTCACTGGGAATTTAGATGACTTTTTAAGTGGAATGGAAGAAGAGACACCACAGGCTTCTTCAGAAAGTGACCAATCCATGGGACTTTCGGTTGAAGAACCGGTGTTTACAAATTCGGAAAGTGATGATGAAATTACTTTTACTAATAACGATGACTATGATGATATTATTTTCGAAAATAACAGTGACGATGATTATGGTTCGGCAAGCAGCAGCACATCATCATCTCATTCTTCTTCCCCGTCTCCGTTTGGCGCAGCAGGAACTTCAAGAAGGCCTTCTATTTCAACTGTAATTCGTACTCCTATTTCAGAGGCAACTGAACTTACTTCTTTGGAAGATATCCAATTAGGTAACATCCCTCCGTCAAATATCCCTAAAAATGTTGAAGATCAAATGGAAACAATGGAAATGGACGAATTCCATAACCTTGTGAATAGCTATGTACCACAGGAAATTAAAGATGAATCAGAGACTATTGATTTTAACAGTCTTTCTACAGGGCATGCCCAAACTCAAAACGGTGGGACTAACGATGGAACCGAACCACATAGTGAGCAGGAATTAGCAGATTTGGATTCTATGCCTGAAGGTCGTGCCTCTGTGGAAGTTCCGGTAGAACGTTATGAAGATGACGAGTATGAAGAGGAGTTACCTGATTTTAATGAATTACAAAAAACTGAAGAAAAAAAGGAATTAGGACACGCAGATAATTTAACATCTGATGATTTTTTAGAAGATATCTCTGATATGCAAAGTGTTGAACCGGCACATGCAGATGATGTAACATCCGATGACTTTGTGAAGGACATATCAGGAATGGAAGCTCCGGCTCCGGCGGTACATTCCGACGATGTAACATCTGACGACTTTGTGAAAGATATCCCGGAACTGGAAGATTCGGCTCCGGCGCATGCAGAAGATACTGTATCAAATGATTTTGTAGAAGATACTTCTCTTGAGGCGAACACTCTTCAGACATTGCCGGAAGAGCAGGAAACGAACCAATTATCAGAAGACCCGGCAGGTTCTGAAAATCTACAAAATAATGCTGAAGATCTGCAAGAACTGGTTGAACCTGAAATTAATTTCGGTTCAGAGTTTGAAGGCGGAATTTCGATGGAAAATTCAGGAGCGATGTTCAACAGCAATTTGCAGGTTGATTTCTCTGACATGGCAGAAGTTGGACCGTTGAATTTGCCTGAAGAGACTGTAAATAATAATATGGAAGTTACTCCTACCATAGTGGAGCAAACCGATTCGCAAGATAACACATTAGATACTGAAAATAATTCTAATGTTGATGATTTATCAATATTGGATGAACTTGATGAATTTGAGTCATCTGAACCGTCAAATATAGAAAATAATATCTCCGAACCAGTTATTAATGAAGAATTGAATACTTCGGTTTCTATGCAGCCTGGTGGAATTAATGCTAATACAGCTATTTCAGACATGGCTGAAAATGTAGTGAATAATAATATTTCGGGAAATTCGGCGGATGTTTCCTTAAATGTTAATGCGAATATCGGAAACGTTAATAGTATTGCTACCGTTGCAGGAAATGATGATATTCCGGATATCGAAATATGTGAAGAGTCTAAAGATGATCTTACTAACGATGTAAGTGAAGAGCAGCTTGGAGTGTTATACTCGTCAGAAACTCCTGCAGAACTTAATACTTCCGAACTGGAACAAACTGAAGAAGATTTATCTACAAATGATGAGGAATATGCTCCTGCGAAAAAAGGCAATAAATTAATGCCGGTTTTTGCTATTTTAGCAGCAGTAGTTATTGCAGGTGCAGTTGTTGGATTTTTGATGAAAAATAAAAATAGTATTGATGCTGAAACTTTAATTCAGTCATCTCCTGAAAATGAAGCTCTTGCTTCTCCGGAAACGGATAATTCAAATATTTTGGCAAATGCATCTGTTGAAGACGACCTTCCGACAGAAAATCCAGAAGAGTCTTCTTCTGCATCTGATAATAAATCTGAGACTTCTGCTGCAAATATAAATGCTACAAGCAAACAGGTTCAGAAAGAAGTTGTTAAAGATGTAAAGGAATCCTTAAAACAACCAGCTCCGCAAAAACCTTTGAACAGCAGTAAAACAGTTACTCTTAAAAAATTGTCATGGGAAGTTCCTGATTACCTCTCATACAGCGATAATATTAAGAGATATTTACAAACTGCCGGAAAAAGTATAAAGCTTACTCTTTCAAGTGATTTATTACTTACTGATGAATACATATATTCAAATCAGGTTAAAGTAAATTTAAAACTCTCTAAAGACGGAAATATACAAAGTGCCCAGATAGCAAAATCAAGCGGTTCCGAGCAGGTTGATAAAATTGTGTTACAAACTGTTAAAGATACATTAAGTGTCGTAAAACCGCCTCAGGGTGAGGTTCCGACCCCAAATTATAATTTGGCGCTTATCATTTATTTATAATTGTGTTATAATGTAATAAGTAGGGGAATACAAGTGGAATTAGCACAAGATAAGATAAATTTAATTGAGAGATTAATTAAAACAAATCGAAAATTTGTAAATAATGAAGATTTATACGACGATTTTTTCAATGAAACGTGCAAGCGTTCTCTGCCGATTATAAGTACAATATCTTCAGATACAACTTTGGAAGTGTACTTAAAAAAGGTTGCAACCTCAAGTATTCTTAATGTCTTGAAGGATTCAGGCCGTTTAAGAAGAACCAGGGAAAGTTTTGTTCCTACAGAAGAAGTCTCTCTTAATGATACGAATTCATATTCAAATGTTTATTCTAACATAAATATTCAGTACGAACCTATTGATTTTGAGAACGGGCCGGAAGATATTGCTGTTAAGAATGAAGTTTTACAAATTGTCGTTGATTCTTTGCACCGAATTAATAATGAGGAACCTGAAGAAAAATATCTTGATATTTATAAATTGCGTTATCAGGAAGGCATGACTCAGTCTGAGATTGCTCAGGAATTAGGATTGTCACAGTCTGAAGTGTCTAAAAGATTATTTAAATTAATGCAAAAGGTTAAACAATCTTTCAATTAATCGGGATGTGAATTATGAAATGTCCAATTTGTAAAAACACAATACCGGACGATTCTTTAAAGTGTCCGTATTGTAAGACACGAACCGGTTTAATCTGCAAAAACTGCCACACAGTCAATACAATTTTTGATATTACATGTAAAAAATGCGGGGAAGAAATTTTAAAATTGTGTCCGGAATGCAGTTGTGTGAACTTTCCTAACGCTGTTATGTGCCGTAAATGCGGGTTTAAATTTGAAGAACCTGTGAAAATTCATAGGATTTCTCCGAAAAATTCTAAATCTGCTAAAGAACCAGCGGGTACATATTCTCAGGAAGATATTGAAAAAATTCTTCCTAAAGTTCTTTTATCTGGCAACAAAAAGATAATATCTTTGTGCGGTTCCCGCGGGGTCGGCAAAAGCTATATTCTGGCTCGCGTTATTCATAAACTTAAAGATAATCAGTTTGTATGGTTTTACGGAAAGTGTACCCCTATTACACAACTCACTCCTGGCGGGTTAATCCAGGATATTATATTTAATCTCTATAATATTCCGAATTTTTGTATTAATAGTTCTAAGTTTAAAAAAGATGCAACTAAACTATTTAGAAATAAATTTCCTTATCTTAACAATGAAGAAATTTCTGACTTTCTGAATTTTCTTTACCCGACAGAGTTTGGTTTTTTTGAGGAGATTGCAGAACGGAAGTCTAAAACCTATGACCTTTTAAATAAGATTTTTGATAACATAATTATGTATTCAAAATTTGTAATTGTTGTGGATAATTTTGAGTCTATAGACGGGTTGTCGTACGAATTTTTACATAATTATGTTAAAAAAGAGTCAGTATTTAAAGATTTAAAACTTTTGCTGATATATTCTGATGTAAAACCATCCAAAGGATATTTTAATTTTCCTGAAAATCAGGTTGGGGACATATATTTTGACATGCGCCTGACTCCTTTTAACCGGGTAAAGATGATAAGTTTTTTACAGCAAAAACAGTCAAAAAATTCTGAGTTCCCGCCTATGAATGATGCCGAAAGAGAGCTGATACTTGCCCAAAGTCTCGGTAATCCGGCATATATAGAGCAAGCTTGCGGATTGCGTTTGGATTCACAAATTGCTGACAGACCGTTTGAACTCCCTCAGTCTTATGAAGATTTAATTGCTAAACGTATTTGTTTTTTAAGTGCAATAAATAAGGAAGCATATACTTTTATAATGGGATCGGCAATTTTGGGTGACAAAATTAATCTTAACTTAATAAAACAGATCTTTGAATATAGTGATGAGAATTTTGAAAATATAATTTCATATTTGCAAAAGATGAATTTTATAGCTCCGCTGAACGATATTTTTTATCAGTTCAAAGACTTATTGTTGTGGGAAACAATTCTAAATGTTGCCAAAAATGATGAACAGTACATTCTGCTGAATACAAAAGTATGTAATGCCTTGGAAAATTTCACGCCTAATTCAAATGCAATTTTCGGCATAATTGCCCAGAATATTAAAAATCCTAAGCTTGCATTGGATATTTGGACAAGAAATACCAGATTGGCTGCATATATTGGGGATATGAGTCTTTATTCAATTTCTCAGAAGCAGTGTTTGGCGCTTATTAATGAACTTGATGAAACCTCTACTCTTAAAATAAGATATAATATTTCCGAACGCTTGGGTAAACTTCTGACTGACTATAATCCGTCTGAGGCTATGGATTATTTACCTGATGCAATTGCAAATGCAAAAGCATTAAATGATGTCCCGCGTGAGATTGAACTTCTTGGTTATATGACAAAATGCTGCCGGCAGACCGGGAATTATCTTGGCAATGTCGAATGTGTTGATTCTGTACTGGAAGTTGTAAATCCTGAGAAAAAACTTGAAACTATTTTAATTAAGTGTACTAAACTAAAATCTCTTCTTGCAATAGGAAATTGCGGGCAGATTATAAACATGATTGATACCGAAATTATACCGGTGTTTGAAGAAATTTTTGGACAGCCTTATTCCAGAACGGATTTTTCTCTTCCGTTTATTATTGAAACATGGCTTAAGGTTCATCTTATTCTTGCCCAGGCACTTGTATTACAAGGGGATGACAGATCATTTGAAGTTCTGACGGTTATATTTGATGTGCTTGATAGGAACAATCTTCATGAAGAACCTTTTATTTGCCACTGCAAGCTTACACTTGCCATGGCTAATACAATGAAGGGGGATTTCAATACTTCCGAAAAGATTTTGGAAGAAATTATGAAACAGTATGAAGAAAACAATATGGATGATGAATCTGTAGTTAAGTGGAATTCTATTAATATAATAAATAATTTTATGCGCCATAAATACAAAGATATTCAGCAGGATTTATTCCATGTTGTTACTTATGCAAACAACTGCGGTGATAACTTTACTAAAAACATTATGAAGTCATTACTGGGTAAGTTGTTTAAAGATAATGATAAAGTTAAGCAGGCAATGGACATTTTTAATGACCAAATAGCGTACTTCTCCAAAGAGAAAATGGCACTTGGCGCACTTTTGACCTGGTATCTTATTGCTGAGGCAACTCTTGTTACGGAAGGGCCTTATGCTGCTTCAGAAATTGCCTCTCAAGCTTTAGAGGTCGCTCAGAACCCTAAAATTGATAATTATTTCTTTGCTGTCTTGCTAAGAATTGTAATGGCTAAGGCAAGTATGACAACTTCTGATTATGAATCTGCTAAAATGCATATTGAAAGTGCAATTGAGATTGCCAGAAAATACAATATGAATGATCTCCTTTCCAGATTATATTTATTATATGGAAAATATTTTCAGGAAATGGGGCTTGCAAGATCTGCAAAACAGCACGATTATCTTGCTGCTGCTAAAAAAATGTTTGACTATGCCTCTGACCTTGTGCGTCAAACCCGTAACAACCATATTCATATTCAAATTGAAGAGGCAAAAAATGTTTTTAAATCTTTTACTGCTGTTAACGGAATTAAACTTTAAATTTATGAGGAGACACAATGTTTACCCCGGATAAAAATACTTTACTAAACTTATATAATCTTGATTTGCATGAGTTATTGGAAATTTCTTCAAAATATATGTCGAATGAGGTAAGCTTCTGCTCCCTTATAAACGCAAGAAACGGCCGATGCAGCCAGAATTGTAAATACTGCGCGCAGAGTTCATTTTATAGGACGGATATTGAGAGTTATCCGCTTGTCAGTATAAGAGAGGTTCAAAAAGCCGCGTACGATGCAAAATCTAATCATGCTTCAAGGTTTGCTATAGTAACATCCGGTAAAACTCCGGATGAAAGCGATTTTTCAACTATGCTTGATATGATTAAAGTAATAAATAAAATTGGAGAATTAAAAAGCTGTGCTTCTATAGGAATACTTAATGAGGATCAGGCTAAAGCTTTAGCAGAGGCGGGGCTTGTTCGTTTCCATCATAATATTAATACGGCCCGTTCATATTATCCGGAGGTTTGTACTACTCACAGCTGGGATGAGCGTTACAACACCTGCAAGCTTGTTAAAAAGTTCGGAATGGAGTTGTGCTGCGGTGTCATACTTGGAATGGGTGAAAGTGTTGAACAGAGAGTGGAAATGGCATTGGAACTTGCTGAGATTGGGCCTGAAAGTATTCCTGTTAATATTTTAATGCCTATTCCTCAAACTCCTTTTGAAAATTATTTTGATAAGATTGATGAAGAGAATATCTTACGAACTTTGGCCGTTTTTAAAATTGCAAATCCCAAATCTGTTTTACGTTTTTGCGGCGGACGAATGAGACTTTCTCCTGAAAATCAGGAGCTTGCACTTAAAACATGTGTTGAGGGTATGATGGTCGGAAATTATCTTACAACTATTGGCAAAGACCCGGTTGAAGATTATAATACGGTCAAATCTCTTGGCAAAGTGGTTATTTAAACTTTTTATTCTAATATCCGGTTATAAATTACGTTAATATTCTTTAAAAATTCGTTTTTATCAAAAATTTCATCTAAGTCTTGTTTTGATAACCTTGAGGTTACGTCGTTATCTTCTTCAAGATTTTGTCTGAAATTTCCGTCATGTTCAAACGCCTCAATTGCGTTTCTTTGAACTACCCGGTAAGCTTCTTCTCTCGTTAACCCTTTGTCAATTAATCTTAACAATACTTTTTGGGAGAAAACAATCCCGCCGAATTTATCGGTATTTTTAAGCATATTTTTCGGATGAACAACAAGGTTTTGTACAATGTTGTTAAACCTTGCAAGCATGAAATCAATAAGCGTTAAGCTATCCGGGAATATTATTCTTTCAGCAGAACTATGTGATATGTCGCGTTCGTGCCATAGCGGAATATTTTCCAACGCAACAATGGAGTTTGCACGAACAACTCTTGCCAGTCCGCACAAATTCTCGCTAAGCACCGGATTTTTCTTATGAGGCATTGCAGAAGAGCCTTTTTGGTTTTGCCCGAAACCCTCCTCTACTTCCAAAACTTCAGTTCTCTGGAGATGTCTTATTTCTGTTGCAAACTGTTCTATTACGCTTGCAATCAATGCAACCGACTGCATAAAGTGCGCGTGATAATCACGTGCAATAATCTGGGTAGAAATTTTGGCAGGTTTTAATCCTAAATTTTTGCATGTAATTTCTTCAATTTCCGGCGGAATATTGCTATATGTTCCTACCGGGCCTGAAATTTGTCCAACACGTATCTGCTCAAGTGCTGCTGCAAAGTTGCTTCTTTGACGTCTTAAAACATCAATCCAAGAGCATATTTTTATCCCAAAGGTCATAATTTCTGCATGAACCCCGTGTGAGCGTCCAATACATATTGTTTGTCTGTGTTTTTCCGCCAAATTTTTTAGAGAATTTATTACTTCATTTAAGTCATTAAGTATTATTTTCCCGCTATCCTGAATTTGAAGTGCAAAAGCCGTATCAATTACGTCGGAACTTGTCATTCCGACATGCATATATTTTGCATATTCGCCAAGACTTTCGTTAACGCTTGTTAAAAATGCGATAACATCATGTTTAACTTCTCTTTCGATTTCTTCAATCCTTTTCAGATCAAATTTTGCAAGAACTTTTAACTGTTCAATATCTTTTTTAGGGAATTTGCCTATTTCAGCATAAGCGTCACATACAGCAAGCTCTACTGAAAGGTAATAGTTGAACTTTGATTGCAATGTCCATATATTTCTAATTTCGTCTCTTGAGTATCTGTCAATCATGAATTCATTATATCATGAAAACTATATATATGTAAAATTAAAAAATCCGGAATATTCCGGATTTTTTACTGGCTTATACAGGCATTCAGATAATCTATAGTACTTATTTTTTCATCATAGAGGTATTTTATAAAGTTTAAGTACGCCTCATCATATGAAGTTATCGTAAGATTTATTTCAAAACCATCAGTACAGAATGGTTCGTAATCATAGACTACATAGCTGTTGTATTTACTTTTCCATTCTTTTCTTTCAATCCGGCTGTTATTTTCTTCTACAATATCTTCAAGCCAGCCAACAATTTCCTTATTAACATTTTTCATTTCCAAGCGATTGTATTTATTACAATCGTGACAATTGTTTTCAGTAAACATACCAAATACTCCACAAAATTTCTATATCAAAATTGTAATTGTTTTTGGAGTTCAAATAATCCCTCTCAGGTCTAAGATAAAATAGTAATATTTGCTAATTTTTTCCGGTTTAAAATTATAAATATAAATTGGAGTTTTGGATGTTTAATATTTCTTAATAATTTGGTTAGAAATAGCAATTTCTGCAGAAAAAAATAGTTTATTAATATATAAGAGTATAAATTTAAGGGTTTATTATGCCTAACGAAAATCTTGTAACGTTAACACAGTTTAATAGCAATCCGGAACTCCAGCAGCAATTTGGCGGGGATTACGGGAAATACCTCAGCACTTTTGCAAAAACTCTACAGAGTACATCTACTTTCCGTATGGCAAGCCAAGGCTATCGTTCTGTTCCTGACTTAAACCGTGTAAGTTTATTTTTCGGGACAAAAAGTATTGCTATGGTTCCGCCTCAAGACACTAAAAAAATGGAAGAGATGGAAAAACTGCTTGATGGAATAAAAGATGCTAAAACTAGAGAAATTGTAAAAAAAGCAATGGTTTCAGGTAATCCTTCAAGGGCTTTTATAGATATGCTTATTGAACGCCACGAAAAACATCAGGCTGAATTTGAGGAAGTTTGGGCTCAATACCAAGCCACAAAAAATCAAACTCAATTATATAAAAAAATATGCGAACAACTTTTAAAAGAATACGAAACATCACAAAGTGTTACGGATAAAACTAACTACAATAATGCATATAAGAATTATGCTGATGCCGATTTGAATAAGGAAATTCTTCTCGATAAGGCCATGGATATTTCACATCGGGTAATTGTTTAAGTGCTTATTTTCTTTATATTATGTAAATAAAAATAAATCTCCATGTTGATTTTTTTTGTTTACTATAATATTATTTTTGTGTAGAGTGCTTACGCCCAATTTGTACTCATACGAAAATAAAGGAAAATTATTATGTCAATTAATCTTAAAAACAAACAGGACATCATAAAAGAATATGGTGCTAATGAAAAAGATACCGGTTCAACTGAAGTTCAGGTTGCTATGCTGAGCAAAAAAATTGCAGAACTTACTGAACACCTTAAGTCTAATCAAAAAGACTTTGCGACCAAAAGAGGTCTTTTGATGATGGTAGGTAAAAGAAAAAGACTGCTTTCTTATCTGAAAGGCCGTGACCTTGAAGGATACAGAGCATTAATTAAAAAACTTGGTATCAGAGGATAATTTTCAACATAAAAAGATACGGCACCTGATTAACAAGGTGTCGTATCTTTTATAATATCTTACGAGGGAGTTAAAATGGCTGTATTAAAATCTCAGAGACTGCATATTACATTTTTTGGAAAAACCAATGTTGGTAAATCATCAATTCTTAACAGAATTACAAATCAGGATACATCGATTGTCTCAACAATTGCGGGTACAACAACCGATGTTGTGGAAAAGTCAATGGAACTTCTTCCTATCGGGCCGGTACGCCTGCTTGATACCGCGGGAATTGATGATAATACCTCTCTTGGCAGCCAGCGTGTCGAAAAAACATTGAAAGTTGTTAATCGTACTGATATTGCGGTTATTGTTTGTGATTTCAACGGAATAGATAATTATGAACGTAATTTAATTAAACAATTTGAGGAATTAAATATTCCGTTTCTTATACTTGTAAACAAAAGTGATGTACAACAGATTTCTGATACTAAATTGGAGGAACTTTTCAGTATAACTCCGCATGTTCTTGTAACTTCTGCATCTGATGATAAAAATATGGTTTTTAAGTTTAAAGATGAAATAATCAAACTTCTTCCTGATGATTTTGTAAATTCTCCTAAAATTGCCGGAGATCTTGTGCCGGAGGGGAGTACGGTTATTCTTGTTATACCTATTGATAAGGAAGCTCCAAAAGGCAGAATTATTTTGCCACAAGTTCAGACTATCAGGGATTTGTTGGATAGCGGGTGTTTGAGTTATGTTGTAAAAGAAACCGAATTAAAGCAGGCACTGGCAAACTTAAAAGAGTCCCCTTCTCTTGTAATAACAGATTCACAGGCGTTTAAGCAGGTTAGTGAAATTGTTCCAGATTCCGTAAACCTTACGTCATTTTCAATTCTTTTTGCAAGACTTAAAGGTGATTTATCTGAGTTTGTCAAAGGGGCAGAGGCTGTTGAAAAACTTCAGGACGGAGATAAAGTTCTTATTCTTGAAAGCTGTACACATCATGCAATAGAGGATGATATAGGGAGAGTTAAAATCCCCCGCTGGCTTAGACAAAAAACCGGGAAAGATTTAATTATAGATAATTATTCCGGACATGACTTCCCTTCGATAGCTGATTATAAGCTGATTATCCACTGTGGAGCCTGCATGACCAACAGAAGGGAAGTCTTATCAAGAATTTTAACCGCACATAAAGCTGGTGTTCCGATTACAAATTACGGGGTTGTAATATCATACTGCCTTGGCATTTTACCAAGAGCAATCAAAATATTCCAATAAGCGATAAATTTATACAACAGCAGCTTGTTCTTCAAGGGCGGTGGTTATTTCATCCAGAATTAATTTTGCTGCGGCAACTCTGTCATCCGCGGTTGTAATAGGTCTGCCTACAACCATGTAATCAACACCTGATAAAATTGCGTCACGCGGAGTATCTACCCGAACCTGATCGTTTACTGAAGCCCATGTTGGACGTGTTGCAGGACAAACTATTATGAAATCTTTGTCAGGAATTTCTCTACGTATTCTCTTTGCCTCTTCCGCACTTGCAACAACTCCGTCAAGACCGGAGTCATAGGCAACTTTTGCAAGCTGTACAACATAATCTTCAATACTTTTTTCAACGCAAAGTTCAGTTGTAAGAGTTCTTTGCCCGAAACTTGAGAGTAATGTTACACCTAAGATAACAGGAGGCTTTTTTTCCATTCTTTTTGCAGCAGCATTAACGGCTTTTACACTTCCTGCTATCATTTTGGAACCACCTTGTATATGAATGTTAAAAAAATGTATATTATTTTTTACAAGACTTATGCAGGCTTTTTGAACTGTATTTGGGATATCATGAAATTTACTGTCATAGTAACAGCGGCCGCCAAGTTTTTCTATAAGTCTTACAGCCTCAAACCCGTAACTAACCATTAAAGGAAGCCCGATTTTAAAATATCCTACATAATCTTTTAATTCGTTAACAAGACTCTCTACTTCATCCAGCGTTTCTACATCAAGAGCCAAAATAATTCTGTCCTTTGGACAAGTCGGTTTAAGCATAATATTTTACCACCTCTGAAAGGGATTTTATCATGGAATATTTCGGATTGCAAGCCGGTTAATCCGGCTATTTTTATGCACTATACCGTTTAAAAGCTTTTTCAATATTTTTCGATATAACGGATTTTACAGTATCGTATTCTGTAGTAAGAGCTGAAATTTCAGTATCAAGATTTTTCATTTTCATATCAAGAATATTTTCTTTGGCATTTATTTTTTCTTTTTCTCTGTTGTATTTGGCCTCGGCCTGGGCGATTCCTTCTTCATCCGTTACTTCTTTTATGTATTGGTTAACGGCATAGTTTCCTTGGTAATAATAGTCATCATCAGCTAAGGTAGATATATACATTGAACCGTTTTTGAGCATTGAGGCAAGGTATTCATTATCAGTTACCTGATCATTCTGAACCCATCCCTGCATTGCAATTTGGTTAAATAAAGCATCATAGAAGTTTGCAATCATGAGATTGTCACCGCTTATGTCAACTTCTTCAACTATTTGGAAAGAAAAATTATCATCAACAAAGTTACAGTTGGATTCTTCATTTGCAACACTATACTCACTTGTTGTGAGGCCTTCCATATATTGTGCAAAATATGTAAAGAATGCTTTTGTTATATTGGTTAAGTTCAGAGCATAACCATCATTGTACTTGTTTTTCCATTTATTTTGGACATAGGCAAAACCTACATAGTCATCAGATGCTTCTTTGGCATCTTTATTTGTAGTATCAGCACTGTGTTTTTTGCCATAAACCTGAACATTAGCAGCGTTAGATATATCAAAAGAATCTTCTGTACTTAAACTTTCGACTTTACTCAGAGTCTGTTTTTTTGCGTATTCTAAAGCCGCTTGTGCTTGTCCGTCATTGGTGTCTAAAACAGAAGCTAATACTTCAAATAACTGATCCCAGAAAGAGCTGGAACCTACTTTGTCAACAACACATCCTCGTCCGCCATATGCATCTAATTCTTGTTTATCATCTTGTAATCCGTATAAAGCATAATTTCCGTTTATTAAGTCTGAAAGAGAAACTGTTGTTGTTCCGTCTTCAGGTTCTGCACAAACTGTACCGGTTGTAATATTGTATAAATTTAAATTTGAACCTCCTGAATCGAGAATTAAATCTCCAAAGTCAAATTCTACTCCCCCCATAATATCTACAAATTCTGACCAAGTTACAGTACTTGTTTTTGTAGTAACCAGATCGGAAGAGCCAAGTCCGGTATTAGGGTTATACTCTACATTCATAACACCGTCAGCAACTGTTTGTGTAATAATGCCGTTATTTGCAAGCCCTTGTATAAATTTATTTCTTATATCTGAAGAAGGTGTTGAGCCAAGCCCTTCCTGAGGAATTCCTGCAGCCTGGGCTGCAGCGGCAAGGCCGGCATCTAATACAACCCGGCCTGACGGATCCGTTACCGGAGAAGGCATATAGTCGTTAAGTTTTGATGGCTGCATTAACAGCCCGTAAGACAACTGTGTACTTGTGTCTCCGGTACCATAAAAATCATAAACTAATTTTGTCTGTTCCATTGCCTCCTGATATTCGGCAGACACAATGTTCATATCACGGGAAAGCGCAATTTTTTGGTGTGATAAAGCCATTGATTCATATTCACAGTCTGATTTCCGGGCTGTGATTGTTAATAATCTGGCTTGTGATGCTGCTAAACCCATGTTCTGATTTTATTCCTTTCAAATCTTAGTAACATTTCCTAGTTTTTCATGTAGTTTAACGGCTTTCAGCAGGCAAAACTTTAAGGCATATTATAAATGATTGTAATATATCTTTACAATCTGTTAAAATTCTTAAGTAATATTTTAACCTCTATAATTTTATTTTATGTCCTTTGCAATAATATCTGTTATATCATCCCCTCCGAAAAAAACTATATTTTTAGGAAGTACTAAATCGTAATTTAAACTTTTTGCTTTTTCAACTACTGTGGCTCTGATTTCAGTGTCAAGATCCGTAAGTCTTTTGTTATAATCTGTATCTAATGCAAGTTTTTGTTTATTAATTTCATCTCTGTATTTTTCTTCTAATTTAGCAGCCTTTGCAGGATCTGTTTCTTTAGAAATTTCAGCCCTTGCTTTATCAACTGTTGCCTGCATTTGTTTCATTTTTTTCTCCTGTTCGGCTTTAAGTGTCTTAACCGCTGAAGAGTTTGCAACAATTTTTGTTGCGTCAATTACGGCAATTTTAGGGGCCGTGTCAGAAATTGCTATGTTGTTTACCGAATATCCCAAACCAAAAGCTAACGCAACTATAATCGCAATGTGAAATTTTTTGTACATAATTAAATCCTCTTTCCTTTTTTACATTACTATTTTTGTCTAAAATTTTTATATAAGTAATTACCCGGGCGGGGAAATTTAAATTAACTTGACGAATGAAATTTATATAACTTCTGTTTATTATTAAACCTCCTTGCATAATTGTGTTGTTTGTAATAATATTCAAATAAACATTAAAGGAGAAAACTATGGCTCAACAATTTAATGCTCAAAATATAAAAAAAAGGGTATCTGTGCTGGTTTTTCTTAAAGGCTCCACAGCTCCTCTGGTTCTGTATGTGGATAACCCGCAGGAATTATATTCCGAGCTTGTACAGCTGGTTAAATCTGCATCAAATGTCCTTATTGAAAAAGACACCCAGGGACCAATTAAAAAAGTGTGTTTTATAGCAAATCAGATTGCGGCTGTAGCTATGCAGGAAGAACAATATGTTTAATTAGAGTATTTAGAGGTAATATTTATGCCGGATTATATTGTGACAATTGAAGATATTGAAAATTCCGACGATAAAACAGTCTTTTTTGATTTCAATGATTATATAGAAGGCGTTAATTCCGACGGTAAAATCAATGCAGAACTTGTGTTAAAATCTCTTGGTGATTTTATTGAGGTAAGCGGGCATGTGAAAAGTATTTTAAATTTAGAATGCGATCTTTGCCTCAAACCATTTAAATATAACCTCGATTTTGATATTGATGAGTTATATGCAAAACAAGCGCTGCAAGATAGCTATGCTCAGGAAACCGAACTTAAGGAAGGCCAGTTTGTTACAGACCTCAACGGAGCAGATAAAATCGATATTTATGACTTATTGTATCAATCTGTAATATTAAATTTACCAAATAAAAAAGTTTGTGGTATAAATTGTAATGGGGATAATTTTCTAAAAGAAGAAGAATTATCCGATCCAAGAATGGATGTATTTAAAAACATTCAAATACAACCGAAAAGTAAATAGTACAAAAAAAATAAAAAGGAAAAAGGAAAATGGCAGTACCAAAGAAAAGAACAGGACACTCCGCACAAGGACACAGAAGAAGCAATTGGAAGGCAACAAAGCCTGAAACTACTAAATGCCCTTCATGCGGTGCAACAGTTTTAACTCATACAGTTTGTACAGAATGCGGAACTTACAAAGGTCAACCGGTTCGTCTTAAAGACAGACAGGAAGAAGCTGTTAAAGAAGTTAAACCGTCTAAAAAATCATCTAAAAAAGCAGACAGTGAAAAAGCTGTTAAAGCAGAAGAAAAAGTTGTTACCGAAGATACAGCTAATTCAGCTTCTGAAACAGCCGAAACACAAGAAGAAGTAAAAACTGAAGATGTTAAAGCTGAAACTTCTGAAGAATCAGAGGAAGCAAAGTAATAAGATATAAGAGGTTGGAGGATACCTCTTCCAGCCTCAATATCATTTCTTGTAAAGTTATAAGGAAAATTACAGACGTTGAGAGAGGGAAAGATGACAAGAATAGCAGTAGACGCGATGGGTGGCGACCATGCCCCGCATGAGATAGTTGCCGGAGCTGTATGGGCCGCAAGAGACTATGGTGTTGCGATTGAGTTGGTCGGTAAACAGGATAGGATTGAACAGGAACTTGATAAAATCACTCATGAAGGTTTCATGACTGATAAGGGGAAAGGCGGACCTAAAAAATACCGTATTAAGATTGATACAAGCAAGCTTGATATAAAAATTACCCATGCCTCTGAGGTTATTGAAATGGGCGAAGCTCCCGGTCAGGCAATTAGAAAAAAGAAAAAATCTTCAATAGTTTTGGCTGTTGATGCTGTTGCCCAAGGGAGTTCTGATGCTGTGGTTGCAGCGGGCTCAACAGGGGCTGCTATGGCGTCCAGTTTATTTGGCCTTGGCCGTTTGCAGGGAATCGACAGGCCGGCTATTGCAGTAACTCTTCCTACAATAAAAAAACCTATTGTTGTTATTGATGGCGGCGCGAATAGTAATTGTACACCGGAAATGCTTTTCCAGTTCGCTGTTATGGGGGCTACTTTCTCTAAAAACGTTCTTGGCATTGAACATCCGAGAGTAGGTGTTTTAAATATTGGTGAAGAGGCCGGAAAAGGCAATGAACTTGCTCAGGCTACTTATAAACTTTTAGAGGAGCATCAGGAAAAAATTAATTTTGTTGGAAATATAGAAGGTAAAGAAATTTTCTTAAGTGTATGTGACGTTGTTGTATGTGACGGTTTTGTAGGCAATGTTGCATTAAAAGTTACGGAAGGAACATCTTCTATGCTGTTTAGAATGCTTAAGCAGGAATTTAAGGCCGATATAGCCGGTAAAATTATCGGACTATTGGCTAAGCCTTTTATGAAAAGAATATATACAAAAATTAACTATGAAGAGTTTGGCGGGGCTTTACTCCTTGGTGTTAAGGGAATTACTGTAATTTCACACGGAAGAAGCCATGCTTACGCTATTAAAAATGCTATAAGAGTAGCTAAATATGCTGTGGAATCAGGTGTTAATGAAAAGATTGCTAAATTTCATGAGGAAGAGTAAATAATGACAAATAAGTTAATTCCGCTAAGAATTGCGGGGGTAGGATACAGTTTACCCGAAACAGTTATAACCAATGATGACTTAACTAAATTATACGAAACATCAGATGAATGGATATATACGCGAACCGGAATTAAGGAAAGAAGAGTTGTATCCGGCGAGCAAAATGCAATTGATTTGGGTTTTGAAGCTGCTCAAAAGGCATTAGAAAAATCTAAAATATCTCCGGATGAGATTGATTTAATTATTGCAGCGTCTTCAGCTCCGCCTGATTTGTATCCGGCTATTGCCTGTCATATTCATCAAAGATTGGGTATAAAGGCACAAATCCCTGCTTTTGATATCACGGCAGCATGCTCCGGGTTAATTTATGCTTTAAGTATTGCAAAGGCCTATATTTCATCAGGCATGTATAAAAATATTTTGCTTGTTGCGACTGATAACAATTCCCGGCTGGTAAACTGGGAGGATAGAAGTACTTCTATCCTGTTTGGCGACGGAGCCGGTGCTATGGTTGTTACTCAGGCTGAAGACGGCATTGACGATATTATTGCTATTGATATTAAAGCGGACGGAAATTATGGTAATTTAATAGAACTTTCTTTTGATGGTAAAAACTGTCCGCTTGTCGAACAATATGAAGAAAAACCTAAGGGTATTAGAATGAATGGCCGCGGAGTATATACATTTGTTGCAAAGATTTTGCCTCATTATGTAGAAGAGTTGATTGCTAATGCAGGTTTAAAAGCGGAAGATATTGATTATTTGATTCCTCATCAGGCAAATATCAGAATTATTCAGGCTGTTCAAGAAAGGCTTGGGTACAGCGATGAAAAGGTTGTTACTAATATTAAATATTACGGCAATACTTCAGCTGCATCTATTCCGATTGCATTGGCCGAAAGTGTTGAAAAGGGTAATGTTAAGCTTGGGACAACAGCTGTTCTTTGCGGGTTTGGCGCCGGCATGACTTGGGGCGGAGCTATTGTAAGATTACGTGAAGGCATTTGTTAAAAGCGTTTCTGAGAAGTTCATATGATAGAAGAAACTTTTAATGTAACATCATTGGAAAATGCTGTAAAACGATTAGGCGAAGTGCTTGTCAGGTACAAAAATGTTTTAAGTGATGATGTGTTAAGAGATTCCGCTATTCAACGCTTTAAATTTACTTATTCAATTGCTCTTTAAACTTTAAGTAAATATTTAGCGCTGTATTCTTTTGATGATGTAAAGCAAATGTCATTTAATGAAATTATAAGAACTGCAAATCAATTAAACTTGCTTAAATCACATCTTGAAAAATGGACTCAATTCAGAGAGATGCGGAATATAACCTCCCATACATATGATGAAAATATAGCGATGAAAGTTTCCGGTATTGTCCCTGATTTTTATGAAGAGGTAAGTTTTTTGCTTAAACAATTAAGGGATAATCAAAATGTCCGGTCTTGATTTGGATGAAAAATATGTTTCTTTTATTAAAGAGACTATAGGTAAGGTACTGCCTAATGTGGAAATTTTTATTTACGGATCAAGAACTCAGGGTAAGGCTTATGAATATTCTGATGTCGATATTGCACTGAAAGGGGATGTTTCGTTTGAAGATTTGTTAAATGTCAGGGCTTTATTTGAAGATTCTACATTCCCTTACAAAGTTGATGTTGTGGATTTGAACAGTCTGGATGAAAAATTTCTTGCAGTGATAAAGAACGATTTGTATAAAATAAATTAAGGATTTTTTGTGTTACTAAGTGACCAAGTGAGGGTGACTTCCCGTCATTATGAGTTCGGATTTTCGGCAGGGGGGGGGGGGGCGAAACAATCCGGGAAAGTCCATCTTGTTCCATCCCCCCCCCCCCATCCCCCCTTTTCCCAAGTGGGGGGAGGCGCTTTTAATAATTCATATACTCAATGACTCAAGCACATTCAAATTATACGGTTTACTTTTCGTGTGTTTATAGTATAATTACTTTAGGGTTATTAAGATTTAGCAGGCCGGGTGGATGTCCGGTATTTGAGAGGGATAACATATGACAAAAAAAATCGCGTTTTTATTTCCGGGTCAAGGGGCTCAGTCAGTTGGAATGGGAAAAGATTTGTATGAAACTTACGGTATTGCAAAGAATGTTTACGATACGGCTGACAAAATTTTAGGTAAAAGTATTACGACATTATGTTTTGAAGGGCCGGAAGAGGATTTAAAACAGACGGTTAATACTCAACCTTGTATTGTTACAACATCAATTGCAGCGTTAGAAGCTTTGAAATCAGAGCTTAATATAATACCGGATTATGCTGCAGGTCACAGCTTGGGCGAATATTGCGCGATGTATGCGGCAGGTGTTATGAATTTGGAAACAACATTGAGAGCTATTCAAAAAAGAGCAGATCTTATGGGAGAAACAAAAGGCGGAGCCATGGCAGCTGTTTTGAATGCACCGGAAGGTTCTGTTGAGGAAGCTTTAAAAGAAGCCTCTTCTGTGGGCTATGTAGATGTTGCAAATTACAACTCTCCGGTTCAGGTCGTACTTACCGGTGATGAAGCTGCTGTTTCAAAAGCTGGAGAAATTCTCCTGGCTAAAGGCGCAAGAAGAGTTGTTCCTCTTGCCGTATCAGGAGCTTTCCATTCTAAGTTTATGGAAAAAGCAGGCCATGAATTTGAAAGTTTTGTAAATACACTTGAATTAAATAATGCCTTACTTCCGGTTATGACAAATGTTGACGCAAGTGAGACAACTTCAAGTGAAGATTTCAGGGCAAAAATGCCTAAACAAATCTATTCATCAGTACATTGGACCCAGACAATCCAAAAAATGGCGGCTGACGGGGTTGAAATTTTTGTTGAAATCGGGCCTGGAAAGGTTCTTGCCGGATTGAACAAAAAAATTGTGCCGGAAGCTAAAGTGTTTAATGTATATGATAAGGCAAGTTTAGATAGTACAATTGCCGCTTTAAAAGAAGAACTGGCTTTGGTATAAGATGTTTAAAGTAAGTGTAAAACTTAATCCTAACTCTCGGGATTTTTATAGAAAACATCCTGATTTAGCACCAAGAAATGTATACCTTAATGCCGGAAGAGTTGTAGATATGAAAAAGATTCATAAATATATTGAAAACTTTGGCAAAGAGACATTTTCTGACAAATGTGCAAGATACTTTACAAATTTAAGAAATTTGTTTAATAAAAAAACAGTGTAGGTTGGGAATACTCAACATTAAATAAGGAGAAAATTAATGACAGAAAGAAAAATTGCATTGGTAACAGGCGGATCCCGCGGTATTGGTTTGGCTTGTGCATTAGAGCTTGCAAAAGCCGGCTGCGATATTATTATTAATGATATATGCGATGCTGAAAAAGCTAAACCGGCTTTAGACGAAATCAAGGCTTGCGGGGCTAACGCTTATTTCTACAGTTTTGACGTTTCAAATGATGAAGCTGTAAAAGAAAATGTTGATAAAATGATTGCGGAACACGGCAGAATTGATATTCTTCTTAACAATGCCGGAATTACAAAAGACGGATTGTTCCTGAGAATGGATATGGAGCAGTGGGAAAGAGTTATTAAAATCAACTTAACAAGTGCATATTGTGTTACCCATGCCGTAATTAAATATATGATGAAGGCCCGTCAGGGTTCTATTATCAATATGTCAAGCGTTGTAGGTCTTCACGGTAACCCTGGTCAGGCAAATTATTCAGCCTCTAAAGCTGGTTTGGTTGGTTTGACAAAAACTCTTGCAAAAGAATTCGGCTCAAGAAATATCAGAGTTAATGCCGTGTGCCCTGGATTTATCCAAACAGCAATGACCGCTGAACTTGGAAACATTGATGAATATCTGAAAGCTATTCCTATGAGACGACTTGGGACTCCTGAAGATATTGCAAAAGTTGTTAAGTTCCTTGCTCTTGATACTGACTATGTTACTGGCCAGGCTATCGAAGTTGCGGGCGGCTTGATTATATAATAAAGTAAAGATTTTTAACAAATAATCTTTGTTTATGCAAATATCTTGCAAAATAATTTTGTGCCAGATATAATAAAATAGAATTAAATTCGTAATACAATTAATTAAAAGAGGTAAAGAAGATGAGTACATTTGAAAAAGTAAAAAAAGTTGTAGTAGATCAATTAAGCGTTGATGAATCTTTAGTTACTCCGGAAGCTAGTTTTACAGCTGACTTGGGTGCAGATTCTTTAGATACAGTAGAATTAGTTATGGCTTTTGAAGAAGAATTCGGATGCGAAATTCCTGATGAAGAAGCTGAAAAAATTCAAACTGTTCAAGATGCAGTTAACTATATTGATTCTCACAAATAGAATAGTTGTAGCCGGTAGTTAATACCGCAAAGAATCGAAGAAAGGTATTGCGAGGGCGAAAATTGAATATTAATTTTCCCCTCGTACTTTTATCGAAGAGGATAAAAAAGGTAAAGAGATGACTAGAAGAAGAGTAGTAATCACAGGTATGGGAGCTGTTTCCCCTTTTGGTATAGGTGTTGATAAGTTTTGGAACAGCCTTGTGGAAGGGAAAAGCGGAATTAGCACTTCCGAGTTGATAGATATTTCAAAACACGTTGTAAAAATATCAGGTGAAGTTAAAAACTTTAAACCTGAAGAATATCTTGATCCTAAAGAAGCTAAAAAGATGGATAGGTTTATTCAATTTGCAATGATTGCGGCTGATGAAGCCGTTAAAGATGCAAAATTGGAAGAAGTAAAAGATGTTGACCCTTATAGAATAGGTGTAGTTGTTAGTGCTGCGGCAGGCGGTTTCAGAACATTTGAAGATAACCATATTCGTATTTTGGAAAAAGGGCCGAATAAATGTTCTCCGTTTACAATTCCTATGATGATTGTAAACATGGCCTCAGGCAGAATTTCAATGAGATATGGATTTAAAGGTGTAAATAAAGTTGTAGTATCTGCTTGTGCAACCGGAACACACTCAATCGGAGATGCTGCTCGTTCTATTCAGTATGGAGATGCAGATATAATGGTTGCCGGCGGATGTGAAGCAACTATCTGTGATGTTGGTATTGGAGCATTCTCCAGTGCAAGAACTTTATCAAAACGTAATGATGAGCCGACTAAGGCTTCCCGCCCTTATGACAAAGACCGTGACGGTTTTGTTATGTCAGAAGGTGCAGGCGTTGTTGTTTTGGAAGAGTATGAACATGCTAAAAGACGCGGGGCTCATATATATGCAGAACTTGCCGGCTATGGCCAGACTGCTGATGCTTATGATGTTGTTGCTCCTTGCCCTGAAGGGAAGGGGGCTACCAAATCAATGGAATTGGCGCTTGAAGATGCAGGTATGAAACCTTCTGATATTCAGTATATTAACACTCACGGTACAAGTACAGGTTTAGGTGATATTGCTGAATCCCATGCTGTTGCAAGAGTATTTGGTGATAGAAAGGTTAATCCGAATCTGCTCGTAAGTTCTACAAAGAGTATGCATGGGCACTTGCTTGGTGCAACCGGCGCTGTTGAATGTATTGCTTGTGCTAAGGTAATTACTGAAGGTATTGTTCCTCCGACAATTAACCTTGATAATCAAGATGAAGCTGTAGCTGATTTAGATTACGTTCCTCATAAGGCTCGTAAGGCTGAAGTTCATGCTGCATTGTCAAATTCATTCGGGTTCGGTGGACAAAATGCTACTATCGTTTTAAAAGAAGTTAAGTAATTTTTTAATATACAACGATAAAAGGGATGGAATATTTATTCTATCCCTTTTTTGCAGCAAAAAATAAAAGATTTGAGGCCATGAGATGTTTTGGTAAATAATAATTATCATATTTTCCCTAAACAAATTTGTAACTCCTAAATCCAGTGATGTAAAACTTTAAATTTGTCAGGTTAAGATTATCTTGTGTATGGCAGGATATTTTTTGTAAATTTTATAATTAAGCTTTTTTTATTTAATTTTTACTTTTTTAATATTTTCTAATGAATCAATAACATTTTGGTAATATTTGGCCTTAAAGTACTCCGGTTCATTATGAATAATACTTTTATATTCATCTATTTCCGGATTGAAATCTGTAATAATGTTTTCAATTTTGTTGTTAGCAATATGTTTGTCAATAAATTTAAAGGCACCAAATCCTGCGGTACAAAGTGTACTGGTTAATACAAGATATTTTAGAGTTGCAGAAATTTTCATATATTCTCCTGATTTAATAATATAAATCAGAATATTAGAATTTTTTGCTAATAATTTAAATAAAATTTACAAATTTTCCAGTAGCGCAAGTTTCATTGTCATAAAATCCGGTTTTTTCCCAAGCCAGATATTTTGAGCCGCAACTGCCTGATGTACAAGCATGTCTATTCCGTTAATTGTTTTGTAGCCGGATTTTTCTGCAATTTTCAGGAGAATTGTTTTTTTAGGATTATAAATAATATCATATACAATTGCGTTTGCAGGAAGTGTTTTTAAAACATTTTCTTCTATGGGAGTCATGTCAGCGGCTTTGCCAAGCATTCCAATCGGGGTTGTGTTAACCAGAATGTCATATTTAGACAAATCACGCATTCTGTCAATTTGATACACATTAAATGTGATATTTGGGAATTTCCTTCTTACATAAGCCATATAATCCATAGAATTAGGGATACTTCTTGTGTAAATTCCTATTTCCGTAACCCCTTTTTCTGAAAGTCCCATAACTGCCGCACGGCTTGCGCCGCCGGTACCAAGGATTGCGCCGGTTTTTCCATTTAAATCTCTTTCATCAGAAATTGCATTTTTGAAACCAATTACATCGGTATTGTATCCTTTTAGCGATTTATCGGGATTAATTTTTACGGTATTTATTGCGCCGGTGACGTCTGCATATTTATCTACTTCATCTACAAAAAGGGCAACCGGAACTTTATGCGGTATTGTTACATTAAACCCGCCGTAATTTTCTCTTTTCAGATATTTAATTCGGTCTACAAGGTTTTCCGGTGCTGTTTCTAAAATGTCATATGATCCGTTAACTCCGATGCTTTTAAATCCTGCATTGTGGATTACCGCGGACATTGAATGCCCTAAGGGATAACCTATAAGTCCAAACTTTTCCATATTTTGCTCCTTTTGTCGCTTTTATTTTACCAAAAAAATATACTTTTACATAATTGAATGCGACGCAAGTCCAAAAACGTCCAGTTTTCTGACACCCCGAATAATCTAAGATAATGTATGTTGGGATTTCTACCCCAACTTCCTTTTTCTTTAGCAGAAAGCGGATTTTCGGAAGGGTGAACAAAGTGAACCCGTGAGGTGTCAGGAAACATCCAGTTAAATGTAGGTTGGGGTTTCCACCCCAACAAAAAAAATAATGAATTTCAAGAATTAACCAACTGTCATCCTGAACTTGTTTCAGGATCTAGCCACCAACAAAAATGTTCGACTATCTGCACACAAAAAACAAATGTTGGGCTGAAAGCCCAACTTCCTTTTTCTTTAGCGCAAAGAAAAAGGAAGCAAAAAGAAAGCACTATAAGTCGTGTGATTTAAAATTCAAAATCAAGACTTGAAAAATATTAGAAATAGTATATAATAAAAGAAAAAAGGAGGTAAACACATGGGAAAGTCAAGTATAGTACGGCATACGGGGGGGGGGGGGGAACGAACCCCAAGGGAGACAAGGGAAAACACCAAAATTAGCTTTCTTCAAATTTTTCACCAA
>CALUYU010000010.1 GCA_944325075.1 Candidatus Gastranaerophilales bacterium | reverse complement strand
ATGTCCACTTTTCGTCTGTTAATACCAGCTTTTGTATTAACATTAAACTTTTCAACTACATCTATTGGCAGCTCCTCACCATATTTTGTATAGTTTTCCTGGCGCATTTGCTCTGTTACCGCACTCATACTATCAGAAAAGCCCTGCACAAAGTTTGCTACATTTATCTGGCCAGCCAATGCCGCATTATACATCTCCTGCAGACTGTTAAATTCACTCTGTGCCAACGTTAGGTTCAGAGCAGGCGCATAGGAGTTAAACAGATAATCCAGCATCTTCTGGTCTTTTACCGGCTGGTTAAGAAGAATATCTGATAACGCGCATGTTGCATAGCGCTGAACTGTTGCTGTTACGCCCTGCAAATCCATGTTTTCCGCGATGTTCTGCATATAACTTGACTCTTCAGTTGACACATAACGTGACTTACTGCATTTACACCGCATATAGAGACTGTTTCTATCAGTTAACTCTTTATCCGGATATTTTACTTCTGTCTCTTCACTTGGCAAATAAAATGATGCATATGTTTTTTGCATGGATGTCTCCTTTCAATTGACTTTTTATAATTATTTCTTTATAGTGTCGTAACTGTAAAATACATATTACAAGTGTTTGTAAAAATATAAATCTGAAACACACGTATCAGATTACGCTTTGTTTTCCCTAAGGCAGAAATTACTCTGATACATCGAAAATCATATTTTCTTCACCAAATACCGGAACCTCGTCACGCTCCAGCTCTATATTATCAACGTAAGTCTCTTCATTTCCGCGCTTTATACTTATTGTTGAAACGGCCTCTACTCCGTCCGTTTCCAATATCGGGATTATAAATTCCGTTGCATAAATTATTACTCCCAGACCAAATACACGTTTTTGTATATAGTCTGTTATGTTCTTGCGTATATTTGTTATTACGCTGCCCGAGTAGTACCCGGAACGAATTTTTATCTCCGATTTTATTTCTATTTGAATTTCTTCAGCGTTCTTAAACTTAACTTTTATATCCTCACCGCAGTCGTCTTTTAACAACACGGTCGTGTCACCCTGGTAGATAACACCAACTCCTACAGTATCAAATATTGCCTGGGCAAAAATATTATCTGTCGTGTTGTGTTTTGCTATTATTAGCAAAGTTCCGGGAGTCATGCTCAAGTCTTCATTCTTATCTATAATGCTTAAAAATGCAACGTTATCTACATATTTTGTTAAATTCGCAATATTAGCATTTCGTGTTGCACGGGAATTCAGCGCTTTTGAGGATCTAAACCTTACCCTATAGTCGTCATCTGATTCCCGGCCATGCCCCTGGGATATTTTGCTTACATTTTCATCACAAAAACTGTCTATACCGTCCGGGGCGCTTACTATTAGAAACTCATCCGTCTCTGTTACGGAAATATTTTCGGATTCTACAGACTCAAAATCTACATATGCCTTGCCGGTTTCATCTGTCGTAAAATCCGATATATTAATAAATTCATGCTCCCCGTTTTTTGAACGGATTGTAATACTGCCGGCAGAAACTGTATAATCGGCAGCGCCTGATAGTGCTTTTGTAAAAGTTGTAGGCTGCGCTGAAAGACGAGCTACTCCTATACGCTCGTATAATTCGTCCTGCCATATGTTTATCGCATTCTCAGGGGCATATTGACTACCAAGCAGTTCTATATTTGACTGGTACTCTAATTCGGAATTTACGATTAACTCAAGTATCTTATCCAGCAAGCCTTTAGACTTTATCTTAAAATCCGCCCCAAAAGACTCTTGTAATGATGTTTCAATATTTGAGATAATCTCGTCGTAATTATCTGTTTTCATGCCGGTATTTGTTATTTCCATTTTCAGCTCCTTTATTTTTTACATGTTTGTACTAAATTTATTCAAAATTACTAATTCCATGCCTGTAAAAAATGTCATATTTTAAACAGAGTTAACATAACTTAACAAAATAATAACAAATCTTTACAAATATCTTTCCACCAAAAAGCTTATCCCTAAAGGGTTTTCACAGATTTTCTGTTATTCAGAAAAAAATATTCTTTAAATATTTATTATTTTAGTTGGAATTTTTATTTTCTTGTGTTAGTATATTAGAAGAATATTTTGTATTCATAATGGTATTGATAAATGGGTTGATTTTTTATAAAGTCGACCCTTTTTTTTTATCTCTTTTTTATCTTCTAATTATTATAGATTTCCTCACTAAACGTTAGATTGCCGTAAACGGTCTTTACTACAGCAGTGATTTGGATGTTTAAATTCTCGCGGTTAAATTGTAAAGAAAAGTTTTCTATTGACTCTACACCGCTTACCCCAAGAATTTGGCTCCTTACCTCGGTCTCAAGAAAATCTGTATTACGCATGCCATAGGGGTAATTTATCCCCTTGCTTCTATCCAGCACCCAATCTTTGCTAAAAGTATATAATGCTGTTTTGATGTGCTGCTTTACCTCGTCTATGCCTTCCACAAGAGATAAATCCCCGCCATCATGAGGCAGTCCGTTATTTTCTATTAGTATATCAGCCATTTTTTCTTCTCCTTGAATTTATTTGTATTTACCTGGCATTCCTTAACGGAGCACTCCAGGTTACGACCCGCTCATTGCCGTCGCGCTTGTTCCCGATAGATGAGATTACACACTTTGTAAAAATATCTGTTGTTCCGCTATTTAAATCCCTCACAATCAGCGTGTCTTCAACATGGTTAAGGTTATCTTGCTCAAGAATTGAGTATGATAAACTAAATACATGAAAACTTGATCGGATAGTCCAGTTTCTTTTTGGATTCGGAACATTGATGCTCTCACCCGCAATTCCGAAAACAGTTGTAACACTAGAGGCTTCCCCTTGGGCCACTTCGACCTTGCTACTTGCAAAACCGCTTAAAGTTAGACCGCGCCAAACAAGTTCTACATTTCTTATATTAAATTGTGCCATATGCTTCTCCTTTTTGATAAGTTACAACACTCCGCCGGTAGGGTTACCCTCGTTTCCGTTGGAGTGAGTATGCTCTAAAAAAATTTTGCCGTCTATTGTAGAATTTTCTCCAATATTAACAGAACTTCCATTTATCGATATACTGCCGCCGGTTATGGTAATTCCGTCTCCGTTCAGACTAATTACGGCCCCGCTGTTTGTACCGATTACCACGTCACCCTCCGGAATAATATACTGCTCAGTTTGAGGGTAGTACCCCAAACTAAAAAGATTGTCGTTTATGTTATGTAATCGAGACTCAGTACTTGTACTTAAAGATGAACGGTAATAATCTGCTACGTCATTATCAAAAAATCTTACTGTCCCCCTGTCCCCTACGTTCAGACCTAAAAATATATAAGAACTCTGTGTCTGAAGATGTTTTACCGGAACTTTATACAGCATATCGGCTTTGTTGTTATCATAGTATTCCACATCTACAAGATATTGTGAATAAACTTTTGTTATTTTACAAGGCTTTTCCACTAGCATTGTGCCGGAAAGCCCGCGGATAAAATCACTTAAACTATCTATATAATTCCTGTTCATAATCTATATTCCTATTGTAATTTTTGTAATTCCTGCACGTCCATAGTTATTACCATTTGAACGAATATCTTTTACTGCAAAAAGACCCTCAACTGTTTCAAATTGACATTTGACAAAATCATTCGGGTTTAAATTAGGCAAAAACTTTGAAGAAATTTCTATCAGACCGTTGTCCTGCTTACGAGGAAGCAGTGAATTTGATTCATCCAAAACAACTGCCATGTCCTCATTTCCTGTCTCATTACCGGTTAGGACATATATCATCCCGTTTTGAATATTTACATTTATACCAAGTGCGTCACAAAGTTTCTTTATAATTGCATGCGGACGCCCTATAGCCTTGAATGAAAGATATTTCTTGGCAGGAATATTTCCGCTGAATATGGCCGTGCCAACACCCATTGCGGCAATACAATCTTTTATAATCTGCGTTGTTGAAACCTCTTCCCGGTAATTTTTATTTATAGACCTGTCCCGGTAAGCCTGAAGTCCGTCAACAAGTTTTATTCGGGTTGGAATATCAATCGGATTATCAACACCGTCTATCAACCGGTTATTTGAAGTTATTCTCCCGCTGAAGTTCATATCCATATACCCGCGGAAAAATAATACCGGATCTTCTTCCCCATATTGCGTATACAATGATATTAAATAATTCTGCAGGGTTAAGCGCTGATAGGTTGTCTCATCTAAGTTCCATACCAAAATATCAGCAGTATTTGCAACAGTTCTGGAAGACTTGAAAATATTAAAATCTATATCTAAATTGTCAATCTTTATATCCGTATCTGCCGCTTCCAGCATAAGTTTGAATTCTAAGTTGTTATTCTCCATAATTTACCTCTGATTAATCTTCACCGTAATAAACAAGCTCAAAATCCGTATGGAAATTATTACGGGTCGGAGCTGTGTTATTCCCGAATTTATTTTCAAGAACAAGCTCCCCGTCTATAAGATTTTTGTCCTTTACCCTTCCCGCAATATTTACCAGCACGACCATAGGACGGCCTTTTACCAGATAAACAGTCTCCCCGTCTTCAATCAAATATATATCCAACAGACAAAAACTGTCACACCAGCGGAATTTAAAGTTATAAGATTTCTTATTAAAAATGAATGTACAAAAAACTTGCGGACTAGCAAGCAGACTTGGTAAACTAAATTTTTTCATAATGTCCTTCCTCTTTATTGCGCCTGCCCCGGGAAAATTAAACTTGTACCAGCAGCCTTTGGCATAAAATTGTAACCAATTAAAGATAACCAAAGGCAGAAAAACATTATAGTTTCTCTGCCCCGGTTATTTTTTTTATAAACTACTTACCATTGCGGTAAAGAGCGTTCCAGGTAACTGTTCTCGTTCCGGAATCCTGTTCTCCGGAAATATTCAGAATAACACAATCCGTGAAAGTTTCATCACGCCCGGTGTTCAAATCCCTTACTACAAGAGTATCCTCTACATAGTTTAAGTTATCTTCAATAAGAATAGGAAGAGAAACACTGTCAACTTTAAAGCTTCTGGTTATTCTCCATTGCCTTGAATTGTTTACAATATTAAGCCCCTCTCCCTGAACACCTTTATAAGGAGTTATACTGTCATTCTGCTGTGTAATGCTGTATGCATGGTCATCACCGGTTCCGGTAAGAGTAACGCCTCTCCATACAAACTGAATATTCTTAGCGTCATATGTTGTCATTATTCCTCACCTCCCAATATAGTTTCAATTTCCTCATCTGAAGGATCCACTGTAAACGTAAAGTCAACCTTTTCACCAACAATTGCATCATAATAGTAACCGCTAAGTTTAAATTTCTTTGCATCATAAGCTTCAGTATCTGTATTCATTATGCTTGAAGTCCCGACTCTGATTGGTGTAACTTTTAGCTCAAAACCGGTCTGATCAGCGGTTGTTTGAATTACCAGATTATAAGTCTGGAAAGTTCTGAACTGCTTCTGAGCCATCGTAAGCAGAAGATTATTACCGGTCTCATCATAAACAGGCTTTTGGTTAAAGAATTCAAGCGCCATAAGCCCCATAGATTTTTTAATATAGTGCATAATCATCTGACGCTGTCTCAATTCTCCGCCAAGCATACGCGAACCGATTACCCAGTTGTATCCGAAACTATCAGTCTGCCCGCCGTCAATCGGAGAAACATTTGTGTAAAAAGCAATATTTGAAGATTTCATATCTGAAATTTCAGATCCGGTATAAGCTTCAGCGGAAATTCCGGATAATTGGGTAAACTGAGCCGAACCATCTTTTCCGCCAAAATACCCGCATGTAGAAGTTGACGCAATAGCCGCGGCAATTGGATCAGTTGATGTTTTTCTAAAGATTGCGTAAGCATAATTATTTTCTCCGGCAACAATATCTGCAACATCATCCACGTCGGTTACAACAAAATCACAAAAACGATCATTTGTCAGACACCAGTCAGCAACAGCCTTAAGATCGGACGCCTCTCTGGAAACCGGTACAACTTTTACAAATTTCCCGTCAACGGATTTTGCCCGGTCAAGCGCAGCCGAAACAGTTCCGGAATCATCTTGTTTTGCAATCATAAGATATTTTATCTGTGATGTTGTCTGGGTATTGTTTTTTTGATTAAAAATAGCATTTGCTTCAAGCGCAATCTGTGATATCGGTTTAAAGTCCTGAATTACTTCATCATAAGATGAATATTTTTTTACACCTTCTTCAGGGAAAGTTACTTCATCCTGAAGATCTGTGTCTGTAATTTTAGTTACCAGCAAGATATTTTTAAAATATTCCTCAAGGCTTCTGCCGTCCGGAAGTTTAAATAATATGCTGATCAAATCGTCATATACAGTCATTTTTATCTCCTATTAATTTTTTATACATGTAAACCAACTAACTAGCCTTCAGAATTTCCGCCGGAACCTTGGGAAGAAGATGCGGCCGGAGTTAAAACTGCAAATGGATAACCGCCTTTGCCTTTTCTTCTTGTAACCGGATTAGCAATTTGAACCCCAAGTCTCATAACAACTCTTAATGCAACCATATCCTGCTGTGCAAGGTTGTAGACAATATTGCCTTCAGTATCCTGGATGACCGCTTCTGAAAGCACTTTGTAAGTAACATCCTGGCGTATAGAATAAACAGCTTTTGAAAAATCACCACAAATCATTAAAGCCTTTGTAGTATCAAATACACCGTTGTTGTCATAAGCGATAGGACGTCCGATGAGGTTTGACGGAGTTGAACTAAGCAGAGAAGAAGAGTATAACAGATTGTTGTTATTATCTCTAAGGTTGCGCAAATGAGCTTCAAAAGTAGCGTCAGCCAAAAATCCGTTTACAACAAATCCGGATTGTTCAACCAAAGACATCAACCCGCCAACCCCGATAATATCAGCTGCAACATCGTCATTTGTACCTAATGCAATAGTTTGCTTTTTAGATACAGCGGTTTCGTAAATTGATGTAGGCCAGCTTGTCGGTTTATTTGTTCCGAAAAGAACTGCCCTGTCAATTGCAATACCAAGAGCTTCAACAATTTGCGGCTTAATTTCAGACCAAATATCAAATGCAGCATCATCCAAGACAGCTTCAGGAATTGGAATAATTACGGCCAACTCTTCCGCTGTTAATGTTAATTTTTCCCATTCAGCCTTTGAAGTTTGTTTCTGAGCCATGTCACCTGAAAGGAAGTAAGCTTCAGGAAGAGCGTTTTGTACCGGCAATGTTTTTTGTTTGGAAGACATATTCGGTAATTTTTTCATAAGTGGCAGAAGTTTCGAGGCGGTTGGAACTTCTTTGACAATTTCGTTTGAAATTTCTACAGGAATTAAAGCCTCACTGCCGGCTCTGTCAATAACATTCAATGTCATTTTGTTCTCCTTTTTTTATTACTACACAAAATTCCCTCTAAAAAATTTTGGAGGGAAATAAATTTCAATTTTTAAAACTTAAATTAAATGCTTAAATCCCCCTGATATAGTTATTCATTAACTCAGTAGGACTAAGGTTATTGCATTTTGTAGGTTTAAAATTCCCGCCGTGATTTTGTGCGGGAGGTTGAAACAGAACCTCATTTTCGGACTTAAAAGTATCAATCCACTGCTGAAGATTTTCGCAATCTGCCGGAACAGCTTTTGCTGCGAGTTCCGGCATTATACAGCCTGATTTTTCAAGTGCGCGAATTGTTTTAATACTTAAATTTTCCGCTTTAAGGTTTTCAATTTGCTTTTTGAGTGAAAGAATATCCTCATTTACGGGTTCCGTTTTTGTTTTTTCCTTGGAACTGCCGGATGCGGCAGCAAGTTTTTCGTTAAATTTTTGAACTATCTCTGATTTAGATACGTTATTAGTATTGTTGTCCATAATAATCTCCATTTCTAATAAATATTTATCTATAAAAATTAACGCTGCAGAGAAGAAAGTCTTATCTCTTCCAAAATTTTGGATGTCATTTTATAATAATGCCAGCCTTCATTCCAGGAGAGATTTTTCAACTCATCAACCGATAAATTAAATCCGGCCGCACGGCCTAATAGGAAAATATCCATAATTCTTTTTTCAGAATCACGTTTTATTTGTTCAACAGATCTTTTAGAACAGAATACAGAATTGAGAATTTGTCTTCTAGTCGGTCCGCCAACAAGTCTGCCAGCCTGGTAGGAATCAGGGCAGACAATTGAGTAAAATTTCCGAGGTTAGCTCCTACAAATGAAAGAGTTACAGCCTGAAAATCAAAAAATCCTACATTTTGCCAATGCTGTTCCCACTCAGCATTATCTAATTTTTTCCCGTCAATAGTTAAATGTTCACGGTTCATAACAAGTTCTGAAATAAATAGCAAATCTTCTCTGCTAAAAAGCTCCCTGCAAGATGAATAAAGTGCCTTAAGCAGCTCGCCGTCACTCAGATTATTGCCAAGGCAAACCACAAAACAAGTCATAAAGGGAGCTATTTTTTCTTCAATCAGAAAGCCCATTGTTAAAAAATCTTTAAAATACAATTTTTCCGTAACGTATTTATGCCCGTTAACATCACATGAAATCTTCATTTTTGTCTCCTTTTTATAATTTTTATTTACAAATACCAGTCCTCATGAAAGCGCCCCGGAATAAGATAATTCAAAAGCGCCTCAAAACTTATAACAAACAGAGCAAATTCAAATATGACTGATAAATCGGAATTCACAGCCGAATATATTATTTAAATTGCAATTTTAATATAGAGAAAAAATTTAACGAAATACTAAAAAAGTGTCTTTAAACAGAACACTTAGCGTTTTTATTTTTCCATAAGTATAATTAAGGTTTATTAAGCAGCTATGATTTACCGGAGTTATTGCTTATTTCATACCCTGCAAGCAGTAAAAAGTTATCCAGCTCACTGGTCATTATATAACGGATGTGATCGTCTAGTTCCCAATCGGTTAAGAGATTATATCCCGAACGTCCCGACGTTCCGCCGCTTACCGCAGCTCCTGTTTCTCCGGTTGATGGAACTTCTTCTGCTAGCGGTGCCGCATAACCCGTTGCTACGCCGCTGGATGGAGAGGAAAAATCATTCACGGGAGCCGATACCTCGCGCGCTGGTACTGCACTATATATATTTTCTGCACTTGGTACCTGAAGATGGCCGCTAAAGCTACCGGGGATTGAAAAATAATTGGCTGCTTCTTTTATTAGATTCCAGTCCAGATCTTGGAACAAAGATGGTGTTTTCTCTTTAGGCGGAGCAAGTGAACGGATAAAAGAGTTAAACAATGCATCGCTTTTTGATTCCTCAGCTATTAATTCGTCTACCGATGTTTCTTTTATTATTTGAGAACTTATTGTCGCTAAATGATTTGAAGGGGTTGTCAACGCGCCTATAATTGGGGATGTTCCTCCATATACTGTTTGGGTTGTTGTTTTCGGCGCAGTTTCTGACTCGTCCTCGCCACGGATTAGTTTTTTCAAATATATCAGGCTTTTGTGGCCGCCTGCTATTATATAGTATGCCCAGGGCGCTACTAAATTTTCTAATACTTCATCGCCCTGAAGAGCTCGATAGATTTTCATTAGGTTACTGAATGTATAACGGCTTGTTTCTAGTTCAAATGATCCGGCCTCGTTATATAAAAAATTTTTGCTATCATGACCGCTTTTAAAGATCTTCACTAGACCCGGAAATACATGCCATTCTTTTTTACCATTCTCATCTCGAGTATAGTATAATGGTAGTATGTCTTTAGGTTTTAAACGATTCCGCTGTGCTGGCTTATACACTATTTCGCTGCCCAGTTGGTCATATATATTGGAGACTCCATCATTACTGATTTTATGATTTGTTATATTGCTGAAATCTCCTGAAAATTTTATATCTTTCCATAAGGGCGCTAGTCTTTCATCATTAAAGCTTATATTTATTGTTCCAGGCATGAAGATCTCTTTAAATGTGCGTCGGCGGCCTTCTGATTCTGCTATTAGCTTTATGGCCTTACGTCGCCACTTGTTATATAGCTCTTTCCCACCTATTGCATTAAATGTATGCGTTTGGTATTTCGCATAGTCACTCATTGCTCCTATTAGCTGCGCCAGACCGCCGCCAAGAGAATGTCCCACTATTATAAGGCGGTCATCTCGTTCCGCTGCTTTCTTTGCTGACGTTTTCTCTGATGCGGCGCCAGGAGTTATAGGAAGATCTACAGGCTTTTTCTGGTTCTCTTCAATTTTATTTTGCACTTTTTCAACAGCAGTCTTATCCCCATTAACTATCTTGGTAACATCTGACATAAATGTTTTTGCTGATTCAAGTTGTGCCATCTTTAGGTTTGACCTGCCATAGTCATGAATATCTGTTTGTGAGAAATCTTTATAACCGCGGTCATTTAACTTAAATTCTGTTCCGCGAAATGATACGACGAATTTTTTAGTTCTTTCGTTATAAAATAGATAGCCGTCAAAACCAGAGTATGGATCATGAGACTGTGCCACAACAATCCATTCTTCACCCATGTAATTGACGGAGTCTCCCTCTACAAAATTGTTGCCGGCCTGATCCGCTAAAAAACCAGCAAGTTTAACTTCTGGATCTACTTGCTGGTCTAATGAATTTTTTTCATTACTTTCTGCTTCTTTGTTCTGTTGTTTTCTATCTGTCATAATTCTCCTTTCTGGCGTTTCCATACATATACTTTGTCGGATATCACACATGGGTTAAATATACCCTCATTCTTTCCTCCGGAATACAGTATTTCGCCATTGCCTAACTCTGTTTTTGTACCAAAAATGTTTGGCTGAATATATGGCTTTCTGATACGTTGTATCATATTGCCGCTTAATAATACTTCGGTTACGGATATGCCAGGGACAAAAACCAATGCACTATTAGAATTGAGTGCAAATACTGCTTTAGGGAAATATGGAATTGTATTTGTATCGGGAATTCCGGTGCCCTCTGGAGTATACATAAATTGTTCGGTTGAGATATCATAATAGCCCAGTTTATCCGGCGCTACAAATAATATCCGTTTCCCATCAGATAATAATACTGACCAATTACTGCCTATGGGATTGTCTCCGGATATTTTTGATACTTTAGTCAACATGTATTTGTTCTTGGAATTCCTCGTATATTTATATATTATAGAACCGCCAACAAAATAATACAATCCATTTATTTTCCCGATATAATAAGTTTTTCCTGAGCCATCTTTATTATATGCATATCTTATGCTATCTGTCTCCGTATCTAATGTTACTAGTCTATATAATCCATTTTCTCCAAACATTACTTCATGATCACTTACATAGTCTATAAATGTATCCCTATCACTTATTGCGTATTCTTCTGGTAGTTCCCCGATCTCCTTGATTGTATTGCTTGAAGGGTCATAGATCTCTACCAATAAGTTTGACTCGTTGCTTGCGTCTCCATAGAGAAGGACTCGACCATCTTTTAACAAATATGCACGATGCCTATGACGAGGAGCTTTCATTGATGGACCTGGTACCGATGTCCCGGTCTTGGGATCAAATATCTCTGTCGTTTTCAAATAATTTGTATCAAAAAAATCCCGGCTCTTTGCTTTACCCTCGCCTCCGGCCATAAATACACGGCCATCTTTCAATAGGGTAGCTGTATGACCGCCTCGACCCTCAAGCATGCGACCTACATAATAAAAGCCCTCGCCATTCTTGTGGTATTGATTATCCGGGGCATCATAGCTTTCAGGACCACGGTTACCCCATAAACTAATTCCCAACGCCAAAGGACTCACTACCGTCATCAGAGACACACAAAATAACACCAGTCCTAATTTTTTTACCATTTGTTTTCTCCTAATCTTTTACTTTTATCTACATACACACAGCAAGTTTAACTTCTGGATCTACTTGCTGGTCTAATGGATTTTTTTCATTACTTTCTGTTTCTTTGTTCTGTTGTTTTTTGTCTGTCATAATTCTCCTTTCTGACGTTTCCATATATATACTTTATCGGATATCACATATGGGTTAAATATACTGGCATTCTTTCCTCCGGAATACAGTATTTCACCATTGCCTAGCTCAGTTTTTGTGCCAAATCTGTTTGGCTGAATATAGGGTTTTCGTATACGTTGTATATTATTACCACTTAATACTACTTCGATCATGGATATTATTGGAACAAAAACCAACGCACTATTAGAATTGAGTGCAAATACTGTTTTAGGATAATATGGAATTGTATTTGTATCGGGGATTCCTGTGCCTTCTGGAGTATACATAAATTGTTCGGTCGAGATATCATAGTAACCCAGTTTATCAGGCGCAACAAATAATATCCGTTTCCCATCTGATAATAAGACTGACCAATTACTGGATATGTGATCGCCTCTGTCTATTTCTGACACATTTGTCAACAAATATTTATTCTGCGGATTTCGCTTATATATTACTATTGAAGGTGCTATTCTAAAATAATATAACCCATTTATTTTCCCGATATAGTAAGTTTCTCCTGAGCCATCTTTATTATATGCATATCTTAGGCTATCTGTCTGCGTATCTATTGTTACTAGTCTATATAATCCATTTTTCCCAAACATTACTTCATGGTCACTTACATAGTCTATAAATGTATCCCTATCACTTATTGCGTAGTCTTCTGGGAGTTCACCTATCTCCTTGATTGTATTCGTAACCGGATCATAAATTTCTACTAAAAGATTTGTTATAAACGATGAGCCATATAATAGAACGCGACCGTCTTTCAACAAATACGCGCGATGCCGATGACGAGGCGCTTTCATTGATGGACCTGATACCGATGTCCCGGTCTTGGGATCAAATATCTCTGTCGTCTTCAAATAATTTGTATCGAAAAAATCCCGGCTCTTTGCTTTACCCTCACCTCCGGCCATGAATACACGACCATCTTTCAATAGGGTCGCTGTATGACCGCCTCGACCCTCAAGCATGCGACCTACATAATAAAAGCCCTCACCATTCTTGTGGTATTGGTTATCCGGGGCATCATAGCTTTCGGGACCACGGTTACCCCATAAACTAATTCCCAACGCCAAAGGACTCACTACCGCCATCAGAGACACACATAATAACACCAGTCCTAGTTTCTTTACCATTTGTTCTCCTACTGTTCCAATGTGAACTAATTTACATATATATTGAACGAGGTTAAACACCATAAGAACACCTTTTTATGAAATAAAATAATACAATCATACTTCTTTTTTAGAGTAGCATAAACATTTAAGAAAAAAATATCCGTTTGGATATTTTTTTCTTTTATTAATGTCCCAATTACCCTGAAGGCATAAGAATTATATGTTTTGGCAAATAGAATTTTAATTTTCAGATTTCTTCGCGTCCGGATTATTTTCTGAACCTTCCCACATAATCTCAACATTTGCATCTTTTACACCAGCAAATGCAAGCGCACATTCAACGGTTTTTATAATCGCATTTGTAAGAGAGACAGAACGAATATCTTTTACTTTTGCAATAGATGCAGCAAGTATAGTTTTAAGACTTTCCCCCGAAAGATTTCCTGAAACATCTATACCATAAGCCTGAGGCGGAGTTTTTGTCAAGATATAAAAGAAATTCATTAGTGTATCAATATGGCTTTTTATAGCTTCTGATTGTAAATCTGCCGTGATATATTCCGGTTTCTGCCCGTCCTTGCCCATAGTAATAAAATCCGAATTAGGGAAATGACGTTCACCGGTTATAGGGTTAAGTTCTGTGTTTTCAATGCTGCCCGCAAGTTTCGGATTGGCATGCCGATTTATTATTTTGGAATTCTGCGAAACTGTCAGCATTATTTCTTCTACAATACTTTCACATGACTTATAATCGCTTTCTCCATAAAACGTATCGCTTTCAGTCGTATTTTTAACATGAAACAGAACAAAATCATTCCACTTGTCCGAAAAATCATCCACAGGAACAAGACCAAATGGTTCAATATTTTCAATCCTTGCGGTCAGACATTCATTACCGACTTCCCAAACTTCATTTTCAATATACCCTTTATGAATTTTTTCAATATGCTTAAATCTCCGTCCATTTTTTACTATATCAAATATTAATATATGCCCCAAAAGCTCATTTAAATTGCCCTTGTCAAATACCGGGAACCAGCAATCCGGGCATACTGAAAAAATCTTCACCTTTTCATCAACAAGCGCAACTTTAAACAACGCATCCCCAAATCTCGAATTATCAATACAAACCTCTTTTAGAACAGATATAAAATTGTTCTCTTTGGATATCTCTGCCCAAACGGCCTCCCCTGCGCCACCAGCTTTAATCTCAAATTCACCGTTTGTTATAAGAAATTTGTAAAAATCAGTTAACGCTTTAAAAAGATTTATCTCTATCAATGTCTGGGCTGTGGTGTCCTGAAGAGGATATCGCTTTAAAAGCTTATTCAAAACTCCCCTAAACGGACGTGAAAATTCACTTCTGTAAAGTTCACGGTATCTTGCATAAGAACTAAGACGTTTTGTGTCTTCACTATCCCATTTAAGCCTTCTGAAATTGTCATTAATATCAAATGTTGTTAACATAGTTAAGTCTCCTTTAATCGTTTTTATAAAAAATTATATTTCTCTTCAATGACCAGAATCATAAAGAAAAATAAGAACAGCATTATATTCACTGAATAATCGAAAATTGTAATACCCGGTCTAACTCAAAATCAGCCTGAATGAGTTATATTAATATCAAGCTCTAGACCAGCCTCTGAAGTAATTGTTCTGATATCTTCATACTCAAATATTATTGTAATCTCTTTACAGAATTGCTGAGAGGTCTTGCAAAACGAACTCTTGTCAATCACTCCGGATGACAAAAGTTCATTTATAACTATCCCCTTTTCAAATAATTTAAAATGAGTAGAAGTTGTTCCGGTAAAAAATGTTTCAATGCTATCAACAACGTTATCAGTAAACTTCTCCGCCGACATAGCATCACTGTTTAAATCGTAAACTGAAAATGTTACCGGATGACGAAATTGTGCTCTGATATAGTTTTGACCATCTTTATTAAACATTTCAAAACGCTTATTAATCCTAACGCGCTCACCCGATCTTAAAACTACATATGGAAAATCTGGAATAGAAGATCTTAACCGCTCTCTATAAACTTTGTCTTTAAGCTCCGGATATTCCTTAGTAATTCCATCGTAAAAATATTCAAATAATATATTCTTAAATTCGTATGTTTTCATCTGCTTTCACCAAATATCCTTTGTAGTAACATAAGTAAGGCATATGATAAAATTCAACCTGCCTAATTTCAAACCAGCCGTTATTGTCCATTGACGTCCTGTATGGAGAATCCGGTATAAATATTCTCTCCCCGCTGAAAATCTGCTGACGGGAATAAATTGTAAGAGTAATTTCCGGATGATCTCCTTCCGGACTTCCCTGAAGAGTTTCACCGCTGAACGGCTCTATATATGCCTTTACAGTAGTTCTTTTCTCCCAGCTAACCGTTTCTCCGGCCCCTTGAGTTTTTTGAGTCCGAATATATACACCATAATTTTTTGTCATAAAAAAATCTATCATAATTAATACACCTCTCTATAGCGGCAATTTTCAATATCAAACCCTACCTTAAGCCATCCGGTAAGAAATTTTATTGAGTTTCTTGAAACAGATATTCCCGCAACATCCTTAAACGTAACAGAAGCAGCACCCAACGACACAGACTGAACTCCATCCGGCACATCCGCCACATCTATATCTGTTTTTAAAATCAGGGAATATGCCTCCTCGAAAATTCCATACATAACATCTACCGGCATGCTAATCCTCTTCCCATGATAAATTCTTGGGAAAATAGTTTCCTGATTCTGATCAGCCTTAACCCCGATAAAAGGAAGCTTGCCAATAATATTTTGCGCCGTAACCAGTGCTGAATTCTTCGCGGCATCATCTAAGGCAAACCAGCTGTCTGCCCCCAACCTTGTCTTAAAATATTCATCTGCGGTTTTAACATCAATATCCATATGTTCTCCTTTACTTTGTTATTTACCTAACACAATATATCAAATCCGTTTGAGTATACGATTATCTCCACTCATCAAAAATTTTTGATGAATGAATATTAAGACTGCCAAATCCCCATAAATTACTCAAACAATATTTCTTTTAAACTACTAAATATTTTTATCCGGCTTCTAATTATAATATGGGGTAGATTAATTTGATTAACAAAAAACAAATTCTAAAAATAAATTAATTCATATTTTTATTGCTTATTTCATATCCTGCAAGCAGTAAAAAGTTATCCAGCTCACTGGTCATTATATAACGGATGTGATCGTCAAGTTCCCAATCGGTTAAGAGATTATATCCCGAACGTCCCGACGTTCCGCCGCCTACCGCAGCTCCTGTTTCTCCGGTTGATGGAACTTCTTCTGCTAGCGGTGCCGCATAGCCGGTTGTACACCACTTGATGGAGATGGAAAATCATTCACGGGGGCCGATACCTCGCGCGTTGATACTACACTAATTGTTTATCTATATCATTTTCATTTATCTGCATCTTTTACTCCTTTGCTTTTCCAAATATAAACTTTGTTAGTAACGTCATACAAGCCTCTGTACCTTTGGCCGCCTGAATAGAGTATACGATCATTTCCTAAATCAGTTTTTACCCCGACACCATATGGTAACATGTAAGGTTTTTCAAGGACTTCTACTTCCTCTCCATTAACCACTATCTCTGACACATTTACTGCATTATATTCATCCGGAGTGCTAAAGGCTATAACATGTCCATTGCTTAAAAGATATAAATTTTTAGGGGCCAAATACTCTGAAGAAACATCATTTATACCGGTTCCTTCCGGAGTATATGTAAACTTTTTAGTCTTAATATTATATATTCCCAGATTCGAAATGCTTACTATTAAGATTCTTTCTCCATCTTTAAGAAAGATAGACCTATAGCGCATCAAATGATCTCTATCTTCTGTAGTATCTACCTTTGTTAGCATATACTTATTCTTATGATTTCGTTTAAATTTATCTATGGAATATCCGGTATAAAAGTAGTACACTTCATTTATTTTCCCAATATAATAGTTTTCGCTGGTATGGCAGAAATGGCTTGCATATCTAATTTTTTCTGTTTTGGTATTATACGTTACAAGGTTATATAAACCTCTTGCTCCAAACATGACTTCATGTTCACTTACATAATCTATAAAATTATCTTTATCAAACATTGCATAATCTTTAGGAAGTCTGTCTATTATTTTCATTGTATTTGTTGCCGGATCATATAGTTCCACCAACAAATTTGGCATATAACCATCTACATACCCGCCATAAATAAGAATCCGGCCATCTTTTAATAAAAACGCCCGATGCTCCCTTCTTGGACTATGCATATCAGGCCCAGGCATTGACCGCCCGGTTTTAATATCAAATAATTCTGTTGATTTATAACCTTCAACACCTTTGTATGTTTTAGAACCAGTTCCACCGGCGATATATACTCTTCCATCCTGTAAAAGAGTTGCTGTATGAGAAATCCGATTGTATAACATATAACCTACATAATAAAAACCTTCTCCATTCTTATGGTATTCATTATCCGGGGCATCATAGTTTTCAGGAGCTCGAACTTTATCCAATATAATTTGAATATACGATATGCCATATATTATTAAAAAAATAACTATTATTGTTAGTATTATTATTCCTAGCTTCTTTAACATCTTATCTTTACCTTTTATTTTTAACATATAAATACATTATATGCTCTCTTATAAGCAATAGAAAAATCCATATGTTGTTTTAAATTTACGCCCCCTTTTTCTTCCAAATATATGTTTCTCCATTTCTAATATATAAAAACTGGTCGTTGCCTATATATAAAATATTACCTATATACACCCTATTATTTTGAAAATATTCGACTACATAATCTTTAATTTCGCGGATAAGCTTTCCATTTTCAACATAGTACTCAATCATATTATAATTTTCATATACATCGGGCCGAAGAATTAACATATGATTATCTTGTAATGACAGAATATATTTTCCCAGCATTAACTCCTTCAATTCACTCACATAACCATCATTTTTAGTGTAGCCACAATCATCATAAAATGTAAATGTTTCATTTTTAATATCAAATATAGCGGAAGAATCTTCCCCAAACATTAAAATATGTTTTTTATCCGGTAATATTTTTCCATATTTTAAATAAATAGTATCAGAACGAGGCTGATCAATTACTTCATAAGGGAACTTTTTTGCCTCATCAGGGAATACCTTATAAATCTTTTTATAACCTATAAAATAAAGCCCATGATCAGTTCGCCCGGCATAAATAAACGGAAGATTCCCAAAATCAACAGGAACAAAGCGAAATTTATTGGTTCTAAAATTAAATATTCCAAAATTCCAGCAATTATTCAATCCAAAGATTATTTCATCTTTATTAAGAACATCTATAAATAATGAATTATGGGTAACCTCAATATCATCAGGATCCACCGGCAGTTTTACCTGGAATTTTTTTATCGTATTTGTTTTTGGATCATAAATTTCAAAAGGGATTCTTTTACCTTCCTGTCCATATATAAATACTCTTCCATCTGGTAACAAGTATATATCACTGTCTGAGTTTCTTGGAAAGTTCAATTTTGGCCCCGGAACAGATTTTCCGGTTTTGAGATCAAATATCTCTGTGTTCTTTGAACCATAAAGTGTTACTGTCTTACCCAAATCATTTACAAATGGCTGCCCCTGCTCACTACCTGCACCGCCTGCAAGGAATATTCGTCCGTCATTCAGCTGAACCACCAAACGAGAACTCCCGTCTTGCCATGTTTTGTAAAACGGATAAAAGCCCTCTCCATTTATATGGGATTTGTTATCCGGGGCATCATAGCGTTCAGGAGCTTGAACTTTATCCAATATAATTTGAATATACGATATACCATATATTATTAAAAAAATAACTATTATTGTTAGTATTATTATTCCGAATTTTTTTAACATTTGATTTATTCTAATCTTTTACTTTTATCTATATACACACAGCAAGTTTAGCTTCTGGATCTAGTTGCTGGTCTAATGAATTTTTTTCATTACTTTCTGCTTCTTTGTTCTGTTGTTTTCTATCTGTCATAATTCTCCTTTCTGGCGTTTCCATACATATACTTTGTCGGATATCACATATGGGTTAAATATACTGGCATTCTTTCCTCCGGAATACAGTATTTCACCATTGCCTAGCTCAGTTTTTGTGCCAAATCTGTTTGGCTGAATATAGGGTTTTCGTATACGTTGTATATTATTACCACTTAATACTACTTCGATCATGGATATTATTGGAACAAAAACCAACGCACTATTAGAATTGAGTGCAAATACTGTTTTAGGATAATATGGAATTGTATTTGTATCGGGGATTCCTGTGCCTTCTGGAGTATACATAAATTGTTCGGTCGAGATATCATAGTAACCCAGTTTATCAGGCGCAACAAATAATATCCGTTTCCCATCTGATAATAAGACTGACCAATTACTGGATATGTGATCGCCTCTGTCTATTTCTGACACATTTGTCAACAAATATTTATTCTGCGGATTTCGCTTATATATTACTATTGAAGGTGCTATTCTAAAATAATATAACCCATTTATTTTCCCGATATAGTAAGTTTCTCCTGAGCCATCTTTATTATATGCATATCTTAGGCTATCTGTCTGCGTATCTATTGTTACTAGTCTATATAATCCATTTTTCCCAAACATTACTTCATGGTCACTTACATAGTCTATAAATGTATCCCTATCACTTATTGCGTAGTCTTCTGGGAGTTCACCTATCTCCTTGATTGTATTCGTAACCGGATCATAAATTTCTACTAAAAGATTTGTTATAAACGATGAGCCATATAATAGAACGCGACCGTCTTTCAACAAATACGCGCGATGCCGATGACGAGGCGCTTTCATTGATGGACCTGATACCGATGTCCCGGTCTTGGGATCAAATATCTCTGTCGTCTTCAAATAATTTGTATCGAAAAAATCCCGGCTCTTTGCTTTACCCTCACCTCCGGCCATGAATACACGACCATCTTTCAATAGGGTCGCTGTATGACCGCCTCGACCCTCAAGCATGCGACCTACATAATAAAAGCCCTCACCATTCTTGTGGTATTGATTATCAGGGGCATCATAGCTTTCAGGACCACGGTTACCCCATAAACTAATTCCCAACGCCAAAGGACTCACTACCGCCATTAGAGACACACATAATAACACCAGTCCTAGTTTCTTTTCCATTTTATCTTCACCTTTTATTTTTAATATATGAACACCATATATACTCTATAATCCTCATGTAAACATCTATATATTGTGTTAAAATTACGGTCCCTTTCTCTTCCAAATATATGTTTCTCCATTTCTAATATACAAAAACTGGTCGTTGCCTATATATAAAATAGTTCCCGGCACATATGGAATTCTATATTCTTTAATGTCGCAGATAAGTTTTCCATTTTCAATATAGTACTCAACGAATCTATTATACTTATACAATATCATGGGCAAAAAAAGTAATATATGATTATTTTCCAATGACAGCATATATTTTTCCAGCATAAACTTCTTCGATTCACTTAAATTAAGGTAATAATCATCATAAAATGTAAATGTTTCATTTTTAATATCAAATATAGCGGAAGAATCTTCCCCAAACATTAAAATATGTTTTTTATCCGGTAATATTTTTCCATATTTTAAATAAATAGTATCAGAACGAGGCTGATCGATTACTTCATAAGGAAACTTCCTTGCCTCATCAGGGAATACCTTATAAATCTTTTTATAACCCATAAAATAAAGCACATCATCAGTTCGTCCGGCATAAATAAACGGAAGATTCCAAAACTCAACAGGAACAAACCGGAATTTATCAGTTCTAAAATTAAATATTCCAAAATTCCAGCAATTATTCAATCCAAAGATTATTTCATCCTTATTAAAAACGTCTATAAATAATGGATTATTATTATTAACCTCCAGGCCCACCGGGAGTTTTACCGGAATTTTTTTTATCGTATTTGTTTTTGGATCATAAATTTCAAAAGGAATTCTTGCCTCTTCCTGTCCATATATAAATACTCTTCCATCTGGTAACAAGTAAATAGCACTATTGTATGAGTTTCTTGGAAAATTCAATTTTGGCCCCGGAACAGATTTCCCGGTTTTGAGATCAAATATCTCTGTGTCTTTTGAACCATAAAGTGTTACTTTTTTACCCAAATCATTTACAAACGGCTGTCCCTGCTCACTGCCCGCACCGCCTGCAAGGAATATTCGTCCGTCCTTCAGCTGAATCATCAAACGAAAACTTCCGTCTTGCCATGTTTTGTAAAACGGATAAAAGCCCTCTCCGTTATCCAAATAATGCAATCCTACATCTGATGAAATATTGTTATAACTATATGTAGAATAGGCTCTTGCTGACAAATTGTTCACTGTCAAAAACACTAAACTTCCCCCAAACACCAAAAATAAAATTATTCTTTTTATCATTCCAGCCTTCACTCTTGTTTAAAATACTTAACTACCACTCTTACTTTTCTAAAATACCACAAAAATAGTCTCTGTGAACATAGACTAAAGACTATGTTTTAACATTCACTTAAATATCCTTTTTATGTATAGAAGTAGGAAACAATTTAGCCGAAAATAAAAAAAAGACCCGCTTAAGTTTAAACACCGGCGGGTCTAAACTAATGACTACAACATATGTGCATTATTACCAAAAGTTGTTAAATGTTTATATATACCATATCTCAATGCATCCATACAATCATCGTTAATTTTTACCGGTAAATCGGCACTATCAAGTCCAAGTAAACTTCTTGATCTTTCGTTTTCCGAAGGATACCTGTATGTTGAAAATTCGTTAAGTGTATTTGTACACAGAGAAGAAACTATAAGATTATCATAATTTATAAGTTCTCTGACAAGAGAAATACTATCTTCTATCTTAGGTTTTTCCTCATAAATTACAAGATTTGTGCTATGACGGAGCTTATCATTCTGTTCCGGCCTTGCGTTGTCACAGTTTGCGAAACTAAAGAAACGCCCATATTCTTTTTGTTTTTTGTCAACCCAGGCAATAACCGTATCAGCCTCAATCTTGGAAGAATAAAGCTCATCAATCACATAATATTTACCAAAACGGTCGACCCCGATAAGCAAACAGGCCGTAGGGTGATTCCACCCCCAGTCAATACCAAGAAAAAATTCAATAATTTCATTTTTCTGAATTTTTTCAATTATCTGAATAGCATTTAAAATGTGTTTTTCTCTGCTGAATGTATCATAAACCAGGCCGTCTGCAATAATCCACAATCCGTCAATTTTCCTGGCCTTAAATGCTCCCTGATAAAGTTTTTCCTGATTTTTGACAAAAACTTCCGATAAATTAGCATTATCACGCATTGTAAAATGCCAGTATTCAAAAACATCTCTTACATCCTGGTTTCCTTCAAGATACGGTTTAATTTTTTCCTGATAAAGCCAATGATTTGAACTTTCGGGATTACTATCCGCAAAAGCCCTTGCATTGGCAGGAGTTAAACGACTAAGCGCCATATTATAAAAGTTATAATGATGCTGGGGAAGTTCATTTGCATACCAGAAATCCCATGTTCCGCCCTGAATTGAAGCCACACTGTCTGAATCACCTCCGCCCACAACCAGGCAAGGGTATGTTTTTCCCCACAGAGTTATATCCATCTCCCCGCTTGCACTGTTATATTTTACATTCCCGCCAAGATAGTTTTCTATGAACGGCTTAAGCTCAATCAATACATTATTCCTCACGGTATTTTTTGAATAGCCGGAAAAAACCTTCAGATTGTCATTACCTATTGAGTCAAATATCTGAGGAATTTTTTGAATAATATTTAAAGTTTTCCCGCTTCTTACAGCACCATCTAGGAGTGTAAGAAGCGGAAAATCTTGCGGAGGTTTTGCCAGGAACGCTCTGGCCTTGGGGCTATATTTACTTTTTTCCCATTTAATCGGCATTGTATTTTGTCCTTATTTTTAAATAAATCTTATTATTCATTTTTTGCCATTTCGCTCATTGCTTTAAGATAAGCCTCACGAATATCAGTAAAAGTATTTAGTAACGGCTCCTGCTTATCCCGCATATCTGTAATATTTTTTGCAACAAAAATGGTATAAGTAGGGTTATAAAATCCGCGCATAGCAAGGTCATTTAGCATGTCTTTCTGTAGTGCACGGCATTGGGAGCAAGCGAATTCAAATTCTTTATGCTGCTTGCTCCACTCTTCCAATATTTGTAAACTTACGCCTATTTTTACCGCGAATTTTTCAAATGTTGGTAAAGGGTTAGGTTTTTCAACAGTTTTAATTTTCTCGCCGTTTTTGTCACTGGTAACTTCATTTTTCTCAACCGTGTGCGGAATATTAAAAAACTCAACAATTTCTTTGCAGTATTCTTTTTTATATTTTACTTTTTTTACCATAATAAAATCTCTATGAATTATGCTGAATAACAAATGTTAATGCGGATATTTGGTCAAACCAAAAAGGAAAACGGGAGCGCAAGGCTCCCGTTGGTCTAAGACCGTAAAAGAGTAAGATAATTGGAAGAATGTATATCTTAACGCTAGAAAGGAAGTAGCAGCATAAAATTGGGTAATATCCTTCTTGGGATTATTTTAGAAAAGTTTTGACGGCTAAAGAAATATATGTTAATATAATGCACAATATATGATAAGAAAGAAATTTTTGTTAATTATTATTGTATTGTTAGCGCTTGCCGGCAAAGTTTTGGCTAATCCAATTCCGGTTTTTTACCTTACCGGATGGATTGGGGAAATCGATGGAAAGAACCTTCCGAACATTATAGAAAGAGACGTTAATAACCGTACACTAAAATATTATGATACTTTTGGCGGAAATACCATTATTGAAAGAGATACTAACCAAAAAACTCTAAAATATTATGATTTTTGGGGGAGTAATACCATTATTGAAAGAGATACTAACCAAAAAACTCTAAAATATTATGATTTTTGGGGAAGTAATACCATTATTGAAAAAGATGCTAACCAGAAAGTTCTAAAATATTTCGATTTTTGGGGAAGCGATACTATTATTGAAAAAGATGCTAACCAAAAGATCTTAAAATATTATAATACTTTTGGAAATACCATTATTGAAAGAGATACTAACCAAAAAACTCTAAAATATTATGATTTTTAAAATGATTATTCATTCTTCGGTTTCTGTATACCTCCATATATAGGTGATGCTGTCAACCCGGATATAAACATCTCTTCCGGAGTATTTGGTGGATTAACAAGATTTACCGCAGCATGTTTTGTGTCTCTTCCACCCATTTACAGCCACATCAGCACCATCAAACCAAGAAAGTTGTGACATTCGTTTCGACTTCACCAAGAATTTCATCCTCATTATTAAAATTTCTTCTTATTTGAAGATATACAGGATTTCCAAACTTATCTATCCGCTTAGTCTTTTTGAAAGTACCGAAATGGTAATTCTGATTGGATTTAGAACCATGCTTTTGATGTTTAAGTTTTTCCAAAATCTTCTCATAAGCATGCAATGCTTCCTTACCCGCAAGCGATTTTATCCGTTCCTTACCACAAGTCAGTCTCCGGTAATCAAGAAATCTGTATCTACCGCAATTCGGACAAATTCCAAATTCTATTCTATGATAAAAATCCGTGCGCATTGAAAGCACACGGCGAACTAAACCGCTGAAAAAGCGGTTACAACAATTTAGCATAAATCCTCCCATCCCGTTTTGTAAACCTTCAGGACTGAAAACTTCTTTGGACTTACATCAGACCTACCGTTTTACCGGGCTGTTTTTATTATAACTCTCCTCCCAAATTTTTCATCTGTTTTTCATGCAAAAATAACAAATCTTCATGTAACTCTTTGTTAAGGGGAATTATATATCATAATACATCTTATTATTTTAAATTATTATACATATGAAATATAGTCAATAAAAATAATATTTGATAAAAAAGGGGAAATTTTTATATTCCCCCAAATAAACTAAAAATACATCGGTTAAAACTATGTTTTATAAATTCCATAAATCCTATATCGTTATTATAGGAAAAGAATAAGAGGAAGAACATTTATGAAAAATTTACATTTGCTGATTGCGGATGCAAAAGATTTTATGTCGAACGAAGTTAACAGACTGTTTATTGTTGTGTTAACAATAAGCATAGCATTTACAATTTTTCAGTATATTGAATTCAGAGAAATTGAAAACCTTAAACTGTTAATAACCGAAACCAACCAAAGTTTGTCCAATGATATAGCAAAATCCAGGAAAAGAACAGATTACAGGTACTTCAATCTTACACGTTCTCTGGAAGATATATACAACGTAAGAATAGATACAAAAACAGGAGAACTCAAAAGATAATTTTTCAATTTAACAGTTCTCATCATCAATACTATCATCGCCATATAACAAATAATCTATTGAAATTTTAAAATTGCGTTTAATCTGATTTAATACATCAATATCAGGTTTTGTATTCCCTACAATCAAAGATAAATAAGATTTTTCGGAAATTTTAAGCAGTTTAGCCATCTCCCGATCCAAAAAATTATGATGAGCCTGCAAAAGAGATAATCTTTTTCCAAAAGATAACAGTTTTTCCTCAACCAAAATATCATTCTGCCTGTTCCAGGAATTGTTTTCAGGATCAATAAACATATTTCCTTCACCGGTAAAAAGCCAATAGGCATTGACATTGCAGTGAACAACCAATGCCTCTATCAGTTTACCTGACAACTTTTGTTCTCCGGTTTCATAACGCAAATATGTTGGCTGCGGTATATTAAGTTTTTTTGCGAATGCATATCCGCTTAACCCGTAAGCTTTTCGAACTTCTATTAATCTGTTTATAATCATTTTATTCATTTTGGTATTGACAAATTATTCATTTTCGTATATGTTCATATACAGGTACAGTTACTAAGCTCAATTACCTTTGGATACTCCCTTATGTAATTGTAGCTCAAAATAAAGAAACTATCAAGTACCAACCAGACAGAACAGGCAGGAGAATAATGGGAAAATGCCGTAAAAGCTTACAGATACTACAATATCAGATAAATAAATTTTAGTTACAAATTGATAAGTCTGATAAATTTTTGTTAATATTTTTTAAGTACGTAACGACGTGACAAATACAGGAATTAAGAAAGTGAAAAATGATTGGGTTCAGATATACCATTCAATCTTAAGACACTCTCTGCGGAATGAGAAATCATTTCCCAAAGAGCAATATTGCCCTGATCTCTTGGGAATACTATCATACCAAAAAGGCATAATAAAAGTAAAAAATTACCGGAAACAGTTTAGAGAATATAGCTGCCGCAATTATTTAGTGTCTAAAATACCAACCAGACTAGAAAATAACCAAAATATAACAGCCGGATTTGTTATAGATCAACAATCATTAAAACGTAATAATCTGCCGGAGAATTTTTCGCTGCTAAGCCTGAATCTAAGCGAGACATGAAAAGCTTAGATACATAAAAAAAGTATAAAATTCAGATAAATAACCAGAACCAGAGATATTTTTAGAAAGGAAAAGGAGAATAGCTATGACAGCAAAAAAACTAAGCCCGCGGGAAAAAGAAGTTATAATTCTTAAAATGAACGGCTTATGTGACAAAGAAATAGCCGGGAGGCTGAATATAAGTTACGGAACGGTGAGAAGCCACATTGACAGAGCAAAGTTAAAATTAAAATGTACAAATACGTTCCAGCTTATAGCTGTTGCTAATGAGATGAACCATATATAGAAAGTTAACTCCGGGAATTTAAAATGAACGATAATATAATTGAAGTAACCTGTCTTGCAAAAAAATTAGGACTGCATATAAAAACTCTTAAAGGCTGGTTATGCCATTACACATTGTGGCAATATGTAGAAAACCTTGGGAGTGAAAATCACAAACCTATACAAGTATATAGACTAAATGAAAACTCAATAAATGCATTACGAGAGTATCTTTCCAAAAAAAGAAAGAAGTACCTTAGCTGTTTTGATAAGACCCTACCGGCATATATTAGGGATCAAAAATTTGGCAATAAAAACTAACGTCCTATTTCAATAGCTTTCTGCGCCATAGATTTGCTTATGCTAACAAGAGCCAAATTAGCTTCATAAGCCCTTTGAGCAAGGATTGCATCCGCCATTTCAACCATAGGATTTACATTAGAAGCCCTTATATAACCGTTAGCATCCGCATCAGGGTGACCGGGTTTATAAATTTTTTCTCCAAGAGTAGGATCTTCAACACATCCGTTGAAAACGACTCCGCCCTGAAGATAAGGCAAAGTGCCTACACCAAACACATCTGTTTTCATTTCATTCATAAGCCCATGAAAAGATATATCTTCCGTTGCATTAAGGATCGGAATTTTTCGGATATAATTCGGAGTATCAACGTTTGCGATATTTTTGGTATGAACATCAAGTCTGTAGCCATGAGCTCTTAATGCCCTGCCGCCTATATTCATTGATTCTAGTATGCCCATAATTTTTGCCCTTCTTTAATTCTACTTGCCAACGTTAATTACTGTTTTCATTTCAGTAATAATATTAGACATTCTTCTTGCTGCCATCGAGTAGAGAATTGAGTTATTCTGCATTTCAATAAGTTCTTTATCAGGCCGTATTTCTTCCTGGTAACGTTCCTCCATAATAGCGGAAGGTCCAAGTTTTTGAGATAATTTTGTCTCAAGAGGACTATTCATAGACCCGAGATATTCACTAAAATCTATATCTCTGCGGACGTACCCGGGAGTATGCATATTTGCCAAATTAGAGCCTAAAGCCAACTGCCTTTGAGCAACTAAATCAAGCATTAATTCAACTTTACCCATACTATCCAGTGGTGAATACATATTTTAACCTCACTCCTATTCTCTGATATTTATAGATTTGTTGTACATATCATCGACAACCTTCATCATTCTCGTACTTGCAAGCATAGATGCGTTTAGCCTGAGCATATCGGTTACGGAATCAAAAATACTAATATTGGAATTTTCCAACTGATTTTGCACAATTCTTTCATGGTCTTTAACCAGCCTTGGTTCTCCGGACTCCTCTGTCGGACGCATTTTATTCATATCACATTGCTCAAGGCCCTCGGGGTTATCAAAAGTAACAAGCGGGATATTACCCAACTTTTTACCATTAACTTCCCCTTTCTGGTAAGCAACAACATCCCCGTTGCCCTTGATAACAAATTTATAACAGTTAGAAGGGATTTTTATGCCATTGCCTACAATCCAATCATCAGAAGTTACAAGATAACCGTCAACTCCCTGCTTAAAAGCGCCATCTCTTGTGTAGGCAACCTCACCGGATTTTGAAAAAACCGGAATATAGCCCTGACCATTTATGGCGACATCAAAAGGATTACTTGTTATCTGAAGAGAACCCTGCCGGTTATCTGTACGCAAGACTCCGGTAAGATAACCGTCAGGACTAAGCATTTGTTCAAACCGAACAGCCTTATAACCTCTTGTATTAAAATTAGAGAGGTTATTTGCAACATAACCAAGTTTGTCCCATTGATTAAGAACATTATTTGTATTTTTCCTGATAATTCCCTGCAAATTATGCATTGGCTAATTCCTCCTTTATGAAGTTGATCCAAGCTGGTTTATAACTTTTTGTAAGTTCTGGTTCTGGATTAAGAACACCTGTCTGTTAGCCTCAAAATTTCTGATAATAGGCATCATTTCAACAAACTCATTTTGAAGAGAAACATTGGAATATTCGCAATATCCCTGCTTTATCTGCGGGTTGTCCACCAGAACCCCGCGGGCATCGACCAACCCGAGAGTTGCAACATGTTCAAGTTTACGGGACTTGTCATTAAAAACACTTATCGCCCCATTATCTTCAATTTTAATTTTAGCAAGATCATCCGGCACAATATGAAGCTGAATAGGCACACCGGAAGATGACAAAACTTTTTGATCATCAAGTGAGAGAAGATTTCCGTCTTTATCGATTTTGAAACGGCCGTCTCTTGTAAGTTTTACGCCATTTTCAGTTTCTACTTGAAAATATCCCTTGCTTGCTGCTGCTAAATCAAGAGGGTTTTTGGTATAAAAAATACGGCCGACTTTGTCATCTGTAGACGTTGAAATACCATGGGTTCCCAAGTACTCGGTAAAAGAAGATACCACGGCCTCCTGTCTTTGGTACCCTACTTTATCAGAGCCAATGACGTTTTCGTTATGAATATTCATCAACTCGGTCTGAACTTGCATTGCCCGCAGAGGAATTTGCATTCCATTCTGATAAAATTCAATTCCGCCGTTTATTCTCATAAAAATCTACCTCTACTTACTCATATTATTTATCGTATATAAATACATGATGGTTTAATTTTGAAAAATAAAATCATCTGTTTATATGAGATTTATAAAGATATATAATAATTTTTACCCAAAAGTCAAAAAATACAGAAAACAAGCCGTATTTTTACCAGAAAAATACGAACGGAACCTAAATATTATTAACCTGATTCTTTAAATAATCTACCAACTCACTCATTGAATATATATTTTGTACCACGAAAAACTTTTTAGAAGTCTTTTCCCGGACATAATCAAGACTTTTGCCATCAAGAAAATCCTCGCTGTATGGTCTTAGCATAACTGAAGGAATAACAACAAAATCTGCATCTTTTCCTTCTAAAGCAGATATTAAATCCTCTGTAGTGATAAGGCCCGCTACAGTGATATCCTGTCCCCAATAATCAGACTTAACCGGAACAACTTCTGAAGAGAAATTTTTTATTTTATTAAGCTTGCCGGAAATTTCTTCAATTGCAGATTTTGCAGCAAAAGAAGTTGCCAAAATGACTTTCAACGGTTTAGCAATTTTATCCGGAAGACTAAGATTTTTAAAATTTTCTAATAAATATCTTATTGAACCTACACCATCTTCAAGCTGGGAAAAATTACCATAATATTTTGCCGGAGGGATAGGTTTTCCTGCAATCAGGAAAAATTCGTCAGAACAGCAAACCTTTTTATATTTTGATGAAATTTCTATTGTCTGAAGAGCACAGTTTTTATCAACCTGCCTTATTGCCTCTTCACGGAATTGAGTTATTCCGACCGGCACAATTGCAACCGAAAGAACCGTATTTTTTAAACCCGCAAGATCTGATAAAGTTCTTTCAAGCTCCTCACCGTCATTTAACCCGGGACACAGAACTATTTGTGCATGAAACGGAATCTTGTGTTTTCTAAACCATTTTAAGTTTTCCAAAGATTTACCGGCATTAGGATTTCGTAACATTTTTACTCTAAGTTCAGGATTTGTTGTGTGAACTGAAACGTAAAAAGGTCCCAAATGCATTTTTGCAATTCTGTCTTTATCCTTTTCTGTTAAGTTCGTAAGAGTTATATATGTTCCTTGAAGATATGAAAGCCTGTAATCATCGTCTTTAACATACAAGCTTTCCCGGAGCCCCTTAGGCTGTTGGTCAACAAAACAGAAAATACAATGATTTAAACAAGGTTTTACACGGTCAAATACTGCACTTTCAAATACAATCCCAAGATCTTCATCATAATCCTTTTCAATTTCAATAACCTCAGTTTCACCATTTTTCTTTTTTACTTCAAGGGTCAAAAAATCTGCTTTACAGAAAAAATTATAATCAATCATGTCACTCATGACATTGTCGTCAATTGAAACAATTTCATCACCCTGCTCAATTTCTAATTCTTCTGCTATAGATCCTTTGAGAACTTTATTAACTATTGCGCTCATTATCTTTTTCAAATCCTTCTATGACTGCAATAAGATTAGAATACTCAACAACAGAATTATCTAATAGTATTTTTTGATAGAAATCTTTTTCTGTATATTCGTCATTTAAAATACTTTCTGCGGATTGCTTGAATGTTAATGCAAGTGTTTTTAAATGAAGGAAAAGTTCTGCTCTCTCATTTTTATCTAATAATCCGGCAAGAGACATCTTAATTTTCGCATTAGATATAAATTGAAGCGGATTATCACTTAATTTTTCTGTAATCAGGCGGCGTAATTCCTTTTCCGCAGACTTTTCCGGAGAATAATACACAGAAAGTTTTCCTCCTTCCGAGATTACTTTTTTAGAAGAAATAAAACCGCCGTATTCTAACCGTCTTAATGCTGGCTTTAACGCTCCAAAACTGGGACGGGTATAGCAGGAAAACCTGCTTTCAATTTCCTTTAAGATCCCGTACATTGTAAACTCCCGACGGGTTAGAATATACAAAATAAGCAATTCAATCATAAAAGAATTATACCATGTTTACAAACCGATGTAAATAAACAACTACATAATTGTGCCTAAAGCGCCAGCATACATCTGCATAAAAGCTATAGCAAGATAAGCAACGCCAAAACCGATAATTACAAGAAGAGTCGGTTCAAAAGCTTTACTTAAAGCATCAATTGCCGCATCAAGTTTTTTTTCAATTCCCAATGCACAATCCCGAAACATCAAGCCAAGCTTTCCGGTTTTTTCTCCGGTCGAAACAAGAGAGAGGAGAACCCCGGGAAGAAGATTTGACTTATAAAAAGCTTCTGCAAGATTTTCACCCTTATCAACATATTTAGAAACCTGAACAGCTTCATCTTTTATTATATCATTAGAAATTGTATTTTCAGCAAGATCCAAAGATTTAACAATCGGAACCCCCGATTCATATGCAACATGGAGAACAGACATATAATGAGAAAGCGACATGTAACGAACACAATCGCAAAGTTTAGGTATCGAAAGAACAAAAGAGCTTAATCCTCGCTTAACATTTTTCAACCCTACACTTAAGTTTATTCCGTATAAAAGCCCGCCGATACCCAAAACAAGAAGCAGCCAGTAATGCTGAATAAAACTTACACTATCAATCAAAATTTTCGCCATAAACGGAACATCTTCCGGACTAATATTGCAAATTTCTATAAATCGAGGGAAAAGAAATCCTCCAAAGAGAAAAAACATTCCTACCATCACAATAACCAAAACAGTTGGATAAATTGACATTTGGATATATTTTGCCTTCAAAGCATCTTGTTTTTTTAAAAGATCCGTAAGATAAGAAAGTGTTGTACTTAAAGACCCTGATTCTTCACCGGTCTTGCACAAAGCTATATAAATATTACCCAAAGAATCTGAATAAGGAGCCATAGCTTCTGATAAAGTAGCTCCTTGCCTAATCTTCTTTCCAAGATCTTCCGCAAAAATTGCAACTCTTTTACTTGGTGAATGTAAAGAAATTGTCTCAAGAGATTCTAAAGGAGAAATTCCCGAACTCAGCAACATTTGAAGTTCTGAAGTAAAAGAAATTTTATCACTAAGTTTTAAATTGATTCCCGGTGATTTCGTCCGTTTCTCAGTCTTTCCGGATGTAGAAAAATCCTCTTCATAAATTCCGGCAGGAGCAAAACCTAAAAGTTTTACCTTCTCCTTTGCTTCGATCGCACTTTCTGCTTCAACATAACCGGTTACAAGCTCTTTTTTATCTTTTACAGCTCTATAAAAATATTTACCCATATAATTATTATATCAATATTAAAAACAAACATCAAGAACTTTACAAATACCTATTGACAAATTAATTTATATATAATAGAATAGTTTTGTTAGGCAAGCCTAACAAAAGGAGAAAAATGAGAGTACAAGCACTATATCCAAATTATTATTTTCCCAAAATACAATTTTGCGGAAACAGAATTTCTCCGACGACCAAACAGTGGAATGAACTTAAAGTATTTTCCCACCACATATATGAGTATAAAAAAGGGTTAAGAAACCTGATTTTAACAACGGAAAAAAGCGCAAACAAAGAAGTTATCGAAAACCGGCTTAAGCGGGAAAATATTTCGTATTTAATACAGGATGTTGATGATAAAAAAATTAATGTATTTTTTGGGAATCAGGATTCTGTAGAAGTAATTAAGTCCTTTAATCAACCTAAATTAAATAAATATACTCCGGAACAGGATTTTATCCTTGGAACATTACTTGGTTATGACAAAATACAACAATGCCAGCGGTATTTGAAAATGATAAGTAAATGCTTATAAAATAATATTACAATACACTATCATTAACCCATAACTAATGATAATTACACAATAGGGCAAAGCCCTATTTTTTTTATTAATCACATGGGAAATTATTTTAAGCCTTATTTTTTAAAGATTTCACAACAGTATAAGAACCTGCCAAAATTCCCAAAATACCATTAATTATAATAGAATTTTTAGTTGGAGATTTAGCAAAATGAAATTTTCTTGAGAGAAAATCCAATCCAATACCAAACCCAAACCACGCCCCCGCAGTACTGGCGCCTTTCTGAATGGGGTTTTGTTTAAAACTAATGTTATTCTTCTGTTTATTAGAAACGCCGGAATTACAAAAATTTATTTTGGAACCGGCAATGAAATTATTCACAATTCTCATATACACTAGTATTAACGTTAAAAATCATTTGTCAATAATACATACCTATCATATGTAATAAAACATAAAAAAAGCAAAACACCCGAATAGCAGATGTTTTGCAATAAGACGAAAGGGCCAACAAACAACTAAATTTAGATACCCCAAATTACCTCAGTTTGTATTAACGTTGGCTAAAAATCTAAGTTTTGTCCAAGCTTATTACGAACCGGAATATTTGTACCACCTGCAGTTAACTTCAAAGATACATCTTTCAATGCTGATTTCATTGCTTCATTCATAGTTTATTCTCCTTTAATTTTCTATTGCCTGCACTTGACAAACCGGAGAAGATAGTAAATAATATAAATACAGGGTGGCAGTTTACCAGACTGCCGGATGCCCTTAGAGACTTAGACGGTTCTTATCTATTCAGGTAAGAGCCGTTTTTTAATATGTACAAAATCAAAAAAAATTAGCAATAAACTAATGTTGAAATTATCCATATCAGCCCCCTTTCTAGTCGGGAACCAACCCGAGACTTAAACGATTGTGTTGGCGGTTCCGTTTTGAAAAAGGCATCTTTTACCCTGCGAGATTATATTACCATAACCCCGCGGGTTTGTCTATTTCAATGTTCTATAACTCTGTGTCTGTATCGCCTGTACTGTCTGGATTTTCGGCCTGTACCACTGATGGATTTTCTTCTTCTGACCCATCATCGTTTGCGATATCACTATCAGTGTCGCCGTCATTATCACTGTCAGTATCAGCAGGCACATCTGCCTTTGGCGGAAACGCTTTGTTCTCAAACAAGTAATCCATCTCCTCGGTCGTATAACCAAGTGCCAGACCAAGCGCATTTACTACCTCGTCCCCACGGTAATAAGAACTTGCATAGTCAAATTTTATTAGCGCTGACGTATTATCTTTTAACATTGTCTTTATATCATCAGGCGTTATTCCCTTGTCTGAATACAGTGCTAGAAGTACATCCGCTTTCGTCAAATTTAACATGTCCTTACGCATACGCTCCTTTTGCGCCTGTTCTTCTTCGTACTCCGCGGTATCCGAAAACTCAAAATTCTCTATTGGACGTGTCGTCTCTTTTATCTCCAAATCGGCATATTCAGGCATTAGTCCTCGAGTCATGCTTATTCTCGAGAAATCTTCATCATATAATACTATTTTGTTGTCTTTTTCTATGTAATACATTACTATTCCTCCTCTCCTTGCGCATAGATAAATCTTATTCCATCGTCCTTTGTTATACTACCGGCTGCGGACCAATGTATTGTTACTGTATCTCCTTTCTTGACCGGTAATGTGTGTTGATTAAGCTGGTTAGACATATTGTTTGAATAAGTTATAAATCCAAATTTACTGTTAACGCTGGTCGTTAATTGGGCACTGGCACCTAATCTCTTAGTAAGTACAAACCATCCGTTTGCTGGTGCTGTATATTGACTGTCGTTTGCTCCAAGAGTTAAATCTATATAATTTCCCGATGGCATACCTATCCCTGATAAATAGCTTTTCCCCTCGCTTGTAAAATTATCTCCTGATGTATTCGCCTTACTATTCAAACTGGTTGCCCAGGCACTCCAATCCATGGAACTTTCATTTTCTGAACTGTTTGCTACTACCACAAACCAGCGTAATGCTATTGCTTCAGGCTGTACTGTTGCTGAGTTTCCATAAATTTCTGATGACCCGCTTGCGTCAAATCCTATACTATAAGAATAACGCCCGGATGTATTTAAGGCCCCAAGATTAGGGTATGTTGCATTTTTATAAAAAGCTCCGCCGGCTCCCCAAATATCTGATGTATAATCTGTCGATATTTGGGATGTGCTTCCTTCTATATTCGGCAGACCGGCGCTGTATGCTTTACCTAATTCTGTATCGCTCTTGGCCTGCTGGATAAATGTCCCGTCTTTTATTGTCGGTACTTTAAAGTGCGTACCGTAACTGTAGTTTACTGTTACTGTGTCCCCACTTGACGCTGTACCCTCCAATATAATCCCATATTCAGATAATGTTACAGTCTCGCTGTTTAGGCTCCAGTTTGTTCCGTCATAACTAAATTCATATTCCCCGGCTGTATTTATCTTGCTTTCCCAAGTTGGCGTTGTTACCTCTACAGTGCTTATTGTTGTCCCGGTTTTTGAGGCTGAAATTACGTATTCAACGCCAAATGACCCGCTGTTCCCGTATTCTGTAATATCTGAATTGTATTGGGTGTAATTCTTTGTTAATAACTTTGCAGGGCTGCTTGTCAGGTAATTTGTCCATAAGTCCGGAAACATTGTACTGCTGTACTCCGAACCATCGCAAGACAGCGCATACTCCGGGGTATAACTGCTGCTTGCAAATGCTGGAAACAATGTTCCTATGCTCATTCCACTTCCACCTAAGTTTACACGCCGCCATTTCGTTTCATCGCTTAAAGGATTACCCTGGTTATTATCTACCAGTGATTTGTATAACGAAACCTGCCCGTCATCTGCTATACTAAAAACCAGTGATGTTAATGAATATGTCTCAGTTGAATCATACAACACCGCTCCCTTGTATAAATCACTGACTCCATCCATAGAATAATGCAACCCTTTATAGGTATCATCTATTAACTTGTTTAAGTTGTCTCCTGATAACACGTCCGGCGATACCGGATCAAAGCCGCTTTGAATTTTGTCAGGATCAAAATCCGATTTCTGCCCGTCTATTGCAAATCCGGCAGGAATTTCAATATTAGGGTTTGTTGGTTTGGTCATTAATGTTTCTCCTCTGTTAAAACCCATACATCATACAGGTTTTCTAGTACTACAAGTCCGGCAAGTTTTATAAAAAATACAAACACTACCCCGGTTCTTTTTCTACTTTACGAAATTTTCAAATTATTTCAAGCTGTGATTTTCATCAACAGCAAAAATATATAAGTTTATTCACTAGCAGATTTTTCATTAAAAAAATTTATATAGCCCCCTTGCGAAAGCTTAAGTTTAACAATTTGTTAACCCGTTTGACATAAGCAGAAAAATATTGTCTAATTAATATACAACATTATGATTAGGTAAAATATGTACATAAAACAGTTAGAAATAGATAATTTTAAGTCATTCGCGAATAAATCAGAAATTCCCCTCTTAAAAGGGTTTACTACAGTTTCAGGCCCGAACGGCTCCGGTAAAAGTAATATAATTGACAGTATACTTTTTGCACTGGGGCTTGCAAATGCAAGTGAACTAAGAGCAGAAAATCTTTCACACTTTATATCAACATATACCAAAAGAAATGAAGCTTTTGTTAAAGTAACATTCGGGGATATGGAAAACGGAGAGGATCTAAGTATCGGACGCCGTATACGGAAATCATCCCAAGGCTATGCAAGTACATATTATATCAATGACAGTGTAACAACCTTATCTAATGTTCATGCAATACTGGAAAAATACAATGTAACCCCAAACAGCTACAACGTAATGATGCAGGGAGATGTTCAGGGGATTACAAACTGTACCCCCAAAAACCGCCGTAAAATTATTGATGAAATAGCCGGAATTGCAGACTTTGACAGACGAATAGATCAGGCGACAAATGAGCTTGCAGATGTTGAACAGCGAGTTGAACGCTCAAATGTTATATTGGCAGAAATTGACAATATGCTTGAACAGCTTAAAGAAGAACGTGAAGTTGCAATTAAATATCAAAAATTACGGGAAGAAAAACAAGGCCTTGAAAGCCAAATTGTAAAAGTTCGTTTCTTTGATATTAAACGAAACCTCCAGCAGGCTCATGAAAATATTCTGGAATTTACGAAAAAAAGAAAAGAAGAAGAACTTAAAAATAAAGATTTAGACGAAAAAATACAACTTATACGAAAAAAATATGAAGAAATATCTGCCCAGGTCAAAGAAAAAGGCGAAGCCAGACAAATAGAGTTAAAAAAAGAAGAAGAAACCCTTAAAGGTGAAATTGACCGGAAAAATAATGCACTGAATTTTGCAGATAAACAAATTCTTGAAAATAAACGAACCATTGAAAATGCTAAAAACAGCATTGAAACGTTCAAAAAACAAATAGAAGATATAAAGTTAAATATATCTTTAAAAATTGAGAATGCTCAAAAAATTGAAGAGAATATTAAAGAAAAAAATGCCGAACTTCAAAAAATTCTTGAAGATATGACCGGTCTAAACAGCACGGCGGAACAGCATCTTGAAAACAGAAACCGTCTCCGCAAAGAACTGGAAAATCTTCAGGATAAAGAAAATCAGCTTTTAAAAGATAAATATCCTCTTGAAAATGAACTAAAAAATCTTCTTGAATCAGTGGAACAGGCAAAACAACAGCTTGCAGAACTTGAAGAAATGAAAGCAAACTATAACGAAAACTTCAACCTGAAACAGACTCTTGTTGATCAGCTGCAACAGGAAATGCAAGACTTTAAGACAATTCAGCAGTCTACAATGCATGATCTGGACACCACAAATAACGAAATTAATGATTTAAATTATAATATACGAATGGCGTATGGGAAGTTATCCAGACTTGAAGCGCAAAAACAAATGGCTGCAAATTCCGCCTCAAACATGGCTATAGATACGGTTATGAATGCAAAACTCAAAGGGGTTCATGCACCGTTGATGAAACTCGGCACCGTTGATAAAGAATATTCAACAGCTATGGAAATTGCCTTTGGCGGAAGACTAGGGCATATTGTTGTTGATGATGAACATGTTGCGTCCGTAGCAATTGAGTTACTAAAATCTTCAAGAGCCGGCAGAACAACATTTATTCCTTTGAATAAAGTAGCTAAGGCTCCGACAAGACTGGCACTTCCAAGAGATAAAGGGGTTATTGATTTTGCAATAAACCTTGTTGACTTTGATGATGAATATATAAACGCATTTTATTATGCAGTGGGAGATACCATAGTCGTTGAGGATATGGAATGTGCTAAGAAACTGATAGGCAAGTATAGAATGGTTACTCTTGCTGGAGAATTATTCGAAAAATCCGGGGCCATTACCGGAGGTACTGCAAGAAAATCAGGATTTTCTTTCTCTCAAAATGATGATAATGAATTGGAAGAATTTAAACGTAAGTTGAAAGAAATGGAAACAGATCTTTCAAAACTTGAAAATAAAAAAACTAATCTTGAAAATAAACTTCAGGATGTCCGCCAAAAATATTCAGACTGCTTAAGCGAACACTCAAAAGCTAAAGTAGAACTTGATAATATGGCGAAAAATTACGAAAACAGTGAAAATATTTTGAAAGAAAAAACGGAATTTGTACAGCAATCAGAACCGAAAATACAGGAATTAAATAAAAAACTCGATAAACTTGAAGAATCCAATTTGGATGTTAACCAAAAAATGCTTGAAGTTAAAGATAAAATTGAGGAAATTGAAAAATTAATTAACGATCAGGATTTGAAAGACTTAAAAGAAAAAACAGAAGGTGTAGAAGCGGAAATTAAACGTCTTCAATCAAATCTTATGAATACAAACAATGATAAAAAAGATCTTGAACGGCGCATAAATTTCAATGAAGATCTGATTAAAACAAGGCATGAAGAAATTCAGGAAAAAGAAAAAACGAATCTAAAACTTGAAGAAGATAAATCAGAATTTAAAAATGAAATAGTAAAACTTAATGAAAAAGTCGAGGGTCTTCAGGAACAAATTGAAGAAATTCAAAATAAGCTCGGAGAACTTTTAAAACAACGTGATGATATTGCAAACAGCATTAACGAATTCGAAAAAGAACGGCATATAAAATCTTCAGATATTGAACGGATTTCAGAACAAATAGAATCGTTTAAGGCTCGCAGACGAGAACTGGAACCACAGCTTGAAACAGCGAAAAAAGAACTGGAAGATACCGGAGCTGATATATCAAAACTTGAACCGGTTGAAATTTCAATTGACGAGATTACCTCAAAAATCCAACGCTTAGACAAAAAAATGAATGAACTTGGCGATGTCAACATGAGAGCACTGACAACTTATGATGAAAAACTTGCACGCCAAAGTGAATTGAAAGAACGCATAGAAGTTCTCACCAAAGAAAGAAAAGAAATACTAGACCGTATGAACGGTTATGAACAACTGAAAAAAGAAACATTTATTAAAACATACAATAATATTAATGAGAACTTCAAAGAAGTATTCCACCAACTCTCTGAAGGAGAAGGGGAATTGAAACTTGAAAATCCGGAAGATCCGCTAAGCGGTGGAATGACAATAGAAGCCCAGCCAAGGGATAAAAAGCTACAAAGACTTGAAAGTATGTCCGGAGGCGAAAAATCCCTGACAGCACTAGCTTTTGTATTTGCAATACAACGATATATGCCATCACCTTTTTATGCGTTTGATGAGGTTGATGCAAGTTTGGATACAATGAATGTGGAACGTATCGCCCAAATGGTGCAGAATCAATCAAAAAATACGCAATTTATAGTAGTTAGTCACAGAAAACCTATGATAGAATCAGCTAATAGGACAATTGGTGTAACACAAAAAGAAAAAGGTATTACAAGAGTAACCGGAGTAAAATTAAGAGACTAGTATGAGTACAGCAGTAGTTAACTACAATTTAGATTTACCTGAAATAGAAAAGAATGCGGAAAATGAAGGTATCGGCATACTTGTATCAATGGCTAAAGCCGGGAAAATTGATCCTTGGAATATCGATATTATAGATATTACTGATAAATACTTGGCGCATTTTTGCTCTATGAAATCACAAAATCTCAGAATAACCGGAAGAACATATTTATTTGCCTCAGTACTTTTAAATATGAAATCAAAAATTCTTGATGGCGTTGATGTGTTACAGTTTCAGGATCCGCCTGAGGATAATATTGAATATGATGATGACGGGTTTATTGTTGAATATCCGGAAGATGATATTCCAACTGCAAATGCACAGACAATTGACGATGTATTACAAAGACGAACAAGTGTCCGCCTGAACAGAAACCGCGTTGTAACATTGCGTGATTTGATCAGACAGTTACAGTTTTATGAAAAATTAGAACAAAAACAATCATTAAAGCAGGCTCATGAAAGGGCAAAAAACCGGGTTCGATCCTATGCAAGATTTACACCGGACGATATAATAAATCTTGCCCATGAAGAATATATTGAAGATTGTGTTTTAAGATTAAAAGAAAATTTAGTCCAGATTTTCGAAAAACAGGATAAAATAGAATTAAATGAATTAACCCTGCTTGGGATGGATAAAATAAGTGCATACATAGCTCTGCTGTTTTTAACAGCAGAAACAGATTATGAGCTTGAACAAAAAGAGTTCTATTCAGACTTATATGTTGTGAGAGGTGAAAATGGAACAGTTGAAAGCGAGAATTGAGGCTGTTTTATTTACAACAGCTCAGGCATTATCGATAAAAGAAATAGCAGAAATTCTCAATGAAGAAGATGTGGAAAAAACAGAAGAAGCCATGTTAGAATTAATTATGGACTATTCTTCAAGACCCGGAGCATTGGAAATCGATGATGAAAACGGCTACATACTTCAGGTAAAGGAAGAACATATGGATATAGTTGAAAAACTGTGTCCGGTGGAACTAAAACCTGCGACATTAAGAACTCTTTCAGTTATAGCATTGAAAGAACCTATCAGACAAACAGATTTAAAGGAATTAAGAGGGTCAAATGCTTATGAGCATATTCAGGAATTGCTGGAAAAAGGCTTGATAAGCAGGACTAAAGATAAGAACGGACGAAGCTACAATCTTAGAACGACTCCTAAATTTGCAGAATATTTTAAACTAAAAGGAGATACCCGTTCTTTGGCCAAACTTCTGGAAATAGACAAGGGAATTAAACAAAGTGACAATGGGTAAAAAAATAAGGTTGGTGTTTCTTGCATTAGTACTGTTTACAGTACTTATAATATGGGTGGCACTTCCGGATTATTTTTTTAAAGTTGGATTAGACTATTACAAACGCGGCGATTACGTAAACGCCTATAAAAACTTTTATAATTCCAGGCTGTGGGATAGAAGAAACACTGATTTCAGGTATTATTACGCCCAGACACTTTCCAAGTTTAAGCCGTCATTAAAAATTCAAAAAGAAATGTATGAATTTGCCGAAAGTGACTTAAAAGACAGTGCTCAGGTCTTTGCTGCAATACAGGTTAACCTATGGAAAAATAACATCATGCAGCAATATGGGAACAATTATATAGAGCAGGCCCCGGTAGGGAAAGACATTATCCGTTGGAACCCAAAAACATTTCCATTAAAAGTTTTTGTGTCATCTACAATAGATAAATCCTATCCGGATTACTATAGTACGGAGGTCACCCGGGCATTTGGGCAATGGGCCGCTTCTTCAGGTTTTATTGCTTTTGATTTTATAAATAATCCGGAATCGGCAGATATAGTTGTTAATTTTCAAACACTGCCAAACGGGAGCTGTGATAAAAACGGTTGTAAGTATATAATAGCTCACACTGTTCCTACTATTAAAAAGAATACATTGAAAAAAATGATAATAACAGTATATGACCGGGATGCAAACGGAAGCTTTTTTTCTGATAAAGAACTTTATAATACGGTTTTGCACGAAATCGGACATGCTCTTGGAATTATGGGGCACAGTTTCAGTACAGACGACTTAATGTATATGACAAATGAAAATAGTGCAAATCCGTTATTTATAAGATACAGAAGTGATTTCCAATATATTTCAATTAAAGACATAAGCACATTAAGACTTCTTTATAATATTGTACCAACAATTTCAAATACACCGATCTCAGAATTTAACACTGCAAATTTAATATATCCACCTATTATATTCGGGAATACAAAAACTTTAAGCAAACAAAAATTAAAGGAAGCAAAAAATTACATAGAACAAGCCCCGGATGTTCCTAACGGATATATTGATCTTGGGATAGCATACAATGATCTTGGGCAGTTTGAAAAAGCTCTGGAGGCATTCCAACAAGCATTCAATCTTGCAAAAACGGATAGTGACAAGTACATAGTTTTATATAACCTTGCAGCAATGTACCTAAACAATAACAATCCGGAAACAGCCAGGGGTTACGCAAAACAAGCACAACAAATTAATAACTCCGAGGAAGTTGGGGAATTAATCGGGAATATTGAACACGCGATAAATACAAAATCTGCTCCGTTTTGGGTAAATAAAATATTAAAATAGAAATGGAAATGAAAACGCACAGTCCTAATTACCGAACTGTGCGCATCTCCTTTTTGTCTCATTTTTACTTTAATGAAACAACTTTAAACTTCAACAAACAAACGACGCCCTACAATATTTTGTTTTCCATTGTAGTAGCCTGCAAAATAACCGCCTTTTACCGGATTATTTTTTGCATAAGACCCGCTGTCGTAACGATGACCGTTGTAACTTACAAACGGGTTATTGTTAAACGGGTTTGAGGATTTTGTTACAACCGGAGTTGTTGTTTGGACTTGCATAGGTGTTAACACCTGAGATAACAAATTTACAATATTAGCCATTACAGAACCTCACTTACTACATGTTGTTTTTAATGTAAAAGTATAACATGTCTATTTACTTATATTAAATATTAATTTATATTAAGTTTCATCCTCCTATATATGTATATTTTTAGCAAAGCGAATTAGCCATTCAGAATTTCATATTCCAAACGGGCTAATACGGGCGGAATTGTTACAGATATAGTTATTGGCGGCTAAAACCAATTGTCGGTCGTGTTTGATTATCTTTATATATATCTTCCTTAACTTTCATATTCACATTTTCCTTAACAGGAATAATAAAATCATCCGCTGTTATATTACGGCGGTTATCATTTCTAGCAATTAGAGAAGCTTTATCAGTCAAAATAGTTAAATCTCTGTTAGAAAAACCTCTGGTAAGATTAACAACTTTTGTAAGCTCCTGATCATTCGCCGCTAAATCCCGACCTTTAGTACGTTTATTCAAAAGTAACTTAAGAACAGCACGACGGGTGTCATCATCAGGTAATCCGATATAGATTTTATCTTCAAACCTGCTTTTTATAGCATCATCCAAAATGTTATAACAATTTGTTGCACCAAGAATAATGACATTTTTACCTCTAGCGTCTTCAATTATTTGCAAAAGAGTACTAACAAGCTTATCATCTTCAGCCCCATTTTCGGAACCACGGCGTTTTCTTGTCATTGATTCCATTTCATCCATTACAAACAGAACCGGCTTTCCGGTCTCTGCAGCAATATTTGCGACATAATTAAATGCTTTTTGAACATTTGACGAACTTTTATTTATATACTCCGATCCTGCCTTAGAAATTTTTAACTTATACATAGGAAGTCCGGATTCCATAGCAAGCGCTTCCATTACAGAAGTTTTTCCACATCCCGGCGGTCCGTAAAACATCTCACCACGACTTGCTTTTTTACCATATTCAAGTTCATCAAGTTTTGCCATTTCAGGATTTTTAATCGGGTAAATTAATTTATCATACAATACATCTTTGACCTGATTCATACCGCCAAGACTTGAAAAACCTTTTGGAGAATATTCATTTGGCTCAAATTTTTCAACATAATTAGCACCTGGCTCCTTAGCGGAAGTTTTAATTAATGGAGTAGCTGCCGTTTTATCTGAAGACACCATATTTTGATTATCTGACAATGGGGTAGAATCGATATCTTTAAAATCGGAAAACTCTTCATCCAGTTCCAATTCTTCTGAGATCTCTCTTAGCCAATGGTATTCATCATTTATTTTCCGGCTCTCAAGTTCGTTTTTATAACCTTCAAGTTCCGTTTTTCTGTAGTTAAGCAGTGGGAAACGATATTCCAATTGATCAGCCACAATAGGTTTTAGCGGAATAAAGAGAGAAGAATACATTTCAACAAGATTTTGTTTTTTATCTTTTTCTGCTTCTCTTAGCCTATCTTCTGTAGAGTTGCATAAGTTGTTCATATCCAAAAGAGTTTTCGCTAATTCTTTATTTCCCTTAGCGTATTTAAGTTTATTATTAACTTTTTCATTTAATTCTTTATTGTACCCAAAACTAATATTTGCTATGCTGTGAATTCTCATAAATTGCCTCCATAAAAAAATTATATTTCAGGAAAAGAAACGATACTATCTTTGTAACAATTTTTTTACATATTAATAAAAAGGAAAGCGGAGTTAAACTCCGCTATAAATATTATGGAGGATATGGGGCATGGACCCCATTTCATATGCAAATATACTTTATAAAGACTTCTGCTTTTTAAGTGCTGCAAGTTCTTCCTGATAAGGAGAAAGATCTCTGATTTTTTCTATAATTCCCGGGAGAACAGAATTAACATAATCAATTTCCTTTTCAGTAGTGTACTTGCTTAGAGAAAATCTTATACTGCCATGAATAGCCGTAAACGGAACATTCATAGCTCTGAGAACATGACTTGGTTCAAGAGAACCGGAAGTACAAGCAGAACCTGAACTTGCACAAATTCCCATATCACTAAGGTGCAGGAGAATAAGTTCCCCTTCAACATATTCAAAACCAATATTTGTTGTATTAGGGACACGGCTTGCAATTCCGGTATTCAACCGGGCATTATAAATATTCTTTAAAATTCCGTTTTCGAGCTTATCTCTTAATCTCTTAACCTCAGTAGCCTCATATTTAAGATGATCCCTTGCCACATCACAAGCCGCCCCCAAACCGACAATATACGGAACATTTTCCGTACCGGCCCTTCTGCCTCTTTCCTGGTGACCGCCTATAATGAGCGGTGTTATAACCGTCTTTGAGTTAATATATAAAGCTCCGACACCTTTAGGAGCATGGAATTTATGTCCGGAAATACCCATTAAATCAACGCCCAAAGATTGAACATCAATAGGGATTTTACCGGCAACCTGAACCGCGTCAACAAAGAATTTTGTCTGCGGATTTTTCTTTTTAATTATTTCTGATATTTTTTGAATAGGGTTAATAACTCCGGTCTCGTTATTAGCATACATTATAGAAACAAGAGCAGTATCATCATTAACTGCCTCTGAAAGTTCTTCAAGATCAAGTTCGCCAACAGAATTTACGCCGATATAATCAACATTATACCCTTGTTTTTCTAATGTTTGATAAAGATTTAGCACACATGGATGCTCAACTTTAGAAGTTATAATATGTTTTTTACTTTTATTCATATTCAAAACACCACGTATTGCAGTGTTTGCGCTTTCAGATCCGCAAGAGGTAAAAAGTATTTCACGTTCATTCTGAGCGTTGAAAAATTCTTTTACTTTAACCCTGGCTTCTTTAATAGCGTTGGACGAATGCTTGGCAAACTCATACATACTTGAAGGGTTTGCATATTCCTCCTTCAGAAAAGGAAGCATCGCCTCAAGTACGCTATCGTCAACACGTGTTGTTGCGTTATTATCTAAATAAATAAGTTTATCAGCCATCTTAGTTTACCTCAACTACCTCAATATTTGTATCTATCGCATCCCTAAGACTGGTTTCAACAAAAGACTTAAGGGTTAGCATTGAATTTTTACAACCGGAACAACGGCCTCTTAATCTCACAAAAACTTTATTACCGTCAATATCAACCAAAGTAATATCACCACCGTCTTTTTGAAGTTCCGGAGAAATTTGGTTTTCGATTATACTGTTAATCTTTAATATTTTCTGAGCCGGAGAAAGCACAGATTTTGTCTCTTCTGCTTTTTTCTCTTTATGATAATAAGTATCAATAATATCCTGAATGGCATTTTTACACTTGCCGCAGGCTCCCCCGGCTTTTGTATAATTAGTAATCTCTTCAACAGTCGTTAAACCGTTTTGTTTAATAGCATCCCAGATCAAATTTTCAGTTACGCCAAAACAAGTACAAACAATTTTTTCTTCCGCATGTGTTTTTTGTTTGCCGTGAACTTCATCTAAAGCGTCATTCAGCTCATCTTTATCAACGTAATCTTTTAAAGCATCTTCCAGCGCCTCATACCCCATAACAGAGCAATGCATTTTTTCAGGAGGAAGCCCGCCAAGCTCATCGACAATATCTTTGTTTGTAATTTTTCTAACTTCATCAACAGATTTGCCGATAATCATCTCGGTTAGAATACTAGAACTTGCAACGGCCGAACCGCAGCCAAATGTTTGGAATTTTGCATCAGTAACAATTCCATCTTTGATTTTTAAATATATTTTCAACTGGTCGCCGCATGTAAGAGATCCGGCTGACCCTATAGCATCTGCATCATCAATTTTCCCAACATTGCGAGGATGTCTATAATGATCCATTACCTTTTCAGAATAATCCCACATAACTTTTCCTTATCTTACTACTACATATTATATATTTTAACCTAAAAAAATTAAATAGGTTACTCTCTTAATCTTTTTATAATGTTTAGGCTAGGAATAAATTGTCAAGAAAAATTTTACTGCTTAAGTGCAACAACTCCTTTGTTGAGCTAAATTCCGAACTGACTTTAACCGTAATCTATCACACAGATTATGAGTCTTTAAAATAATAAGCCGCAAATTCTTTTGCATATTAATTTCACGGAAACAAACTTAAGCTTGCTTCCGTGAAATCAGGTATTCATTATTTATATAAAAAATTTCTCATATACTGAGATGCACTCATACCGCCCTTCTCCACAGGCATACATCCATTTTTATACTGTCCGGCCGGCCATAGATATAAAGGCTTAGAAGCAGATGATCGTATCTCAAATAAAAAGAGATCATACCCCCACTTGTTAGGCCCCTTGGCGCCGTTGACATCTACCGAAATCAAATTCGGACGAGGGGCAGAAGAATCTCCATAGTACATTAAAATTACACCGTCTTTAAGCACTATGGTTCTTGTTTTGTTTTCTAAATTAGATTTATTAAGAGAACCACAATTAATTGATGCTTCTTCTAATTCTTCATCCGAGGTTTCAGGATTATTTGCCATCATTACCGTATCAATTCCAGCATATGAAGATTTTGGGAAACAGCCGTTTTTCAGGGCATTTTTTTCACAGATTTTAATAATCGAAAGATTTTTTTCTAAGGTATTTAGCAATTCAGCACAACCTGCATTTGTAGTAGATAATCCATAAGCACAAGACGGCTTATAACCCAAATCGGCCTCTGCTTTTATATATGCCTGGGATAAAACAGAATACGCTTTCTTAAACTGACTTTTTATAACTTCTGATTCAACTTTCTGGAGCAGAGTCGGCATTGTCATAGCGGCAACAACTCCGATTATGCCTAGGGTTATAAGGACTTCCGCCAGAGTAAATGCAATTCGACGAGGCGATAAATAGTAAGGTGAAAAAACTTCTGCAAGGGTAAATGCAACCCTGCGAGGCGAGTGGTGCCTGAGGCACTGCCATATTATGCTGCGCTCTTTAGTATTCAGCGAAATATTATTGTAGGTTGGGGTTTCCACCCCA
>CALUYU010000009.1 GCA_944325075.1 Candidatus Gastranaerophilales bacterium | reverse complement strand
GGGTTTCACCCCAACATAATATTTATTTACATCTGATACAGAAAACTTTGTTTTGGTGAAAAATTTGGAGAAAGGTAATTTTGACAAAAACCCTTGTCTCCCTTGAAGTTCGTTACCCCCCCCCCCCCGTATGCCGCACTATACTTGACTTTCCCATATATTTACCTCCTTTTTCTTTTATTATATACTATTTCTTTATTTTTTCAAGTATCTGTTTTTAATTTACGTCTCTCGACTCTTAATGCTTTCTTTTTTGCCTACTTTTTTCTTTTGACCAAAGAAAAAAGTAGATTTTCAAGTCTTGATTTTGAATTTTAAATCACACGGCTCATAGTGCTTTCTTTTTGCTTACTTTTTCTTTGCGCTAAAGAAAAAGTAAGTTGGGGTAGAAACCCCAACCTACATCAACTAAAGAAAATTCGTTTTAAACCCTTAAAGGATAAATCAAATCTCATGACTCATAGTGCTTTCTTTTTTGCTTACTTTTTTCTTTGGCCGAAAGAAAAAAGTAAGTTGGGATGGCAACCACAACCTACTTTATTTAACAAAATCTGCTTTCTGCCAAAGTGCCTAATGAACTACATTACAATGCTCCGCCGGCGGGATGAAATGATAATTGTTTATATTTTTGGGTCGACCCTCAACCTACATTAAAATATTCCACTCTATCGTCCATCTTTAACCTCAATAAAATTTTATTACATTTTTAAAATATAAAAAAACATATTTTTATTAAACAACAGAATGAACGTTGTAAGTACTTATAACGGTGAAGGTTGGGGGCCTACAGAAGCAAAATTCGGTAATGCTGCTACCGGTAACTACACATTATTCTTTAATGATGGTATTACTCTTACATTCACTAAAGCTCCCGGTTCAGGAAAAACCAGATCTGCTCAATGTACTGAAGCCAACAAATGTTATGGTGTAGTTGACGTTAACAGCAGCAAAAACCCTAACAAACTTGTTACTTGTGATGGATCTTCTAATTACAAAGCAACTGATGATGATTGTGTAGTATCTAATCCGACAGATATTTATCCAATTTACATGTATGATCAAACAATTCTTCCTGCGACATCTGCAGCCAGAGCCGTTATGTACAAAGGGAAATAAAAAAATATAGTTAAAAATAATCCGTGATTAAATGGTTCTAAATCTCGTTGGCCGGAGGTCTATGACCTCCGGTTTTTATTTTTTTTTTTAATTCATTTAGCTTTTCAAACAACTTTTCTATACATCTGGATTAGCCGATTTATCAGATAATAAGAATACAAAATATTAAAAAATAATAAATTTTATTCTCATCTGAGTTTTATTATTCTATAATTAAAATATTGAAACAGATTGAAAAGGGGAAATATCATGAAACATAAACATGGACATAATCCGTTTAAAAATGACGGTTTGGAAAATACCGACGAAACAATAAAAGAAGAGACTCAGGCCCCTGAAACCGAAAAAGAACCTGAAGCCTCAGATAACAGCAATCAGGAAACAGATAAATTAAAAGAAGATTATGAAAAATTGAACAATCAATATCTTCGTCTTGCTGCGGATTTTGAAAATTACAGAAAACGTCAGGAAGCGGAAAGAGAAAGCTTACTGCGTTTTGGAACAGAAAATGCATTAACAAAAATGATTGAAGTTCTTGACAACTTTGAACGAGCAGAAAAAGCGCTTGAAAATATTGAAGACTGTAAACAATACAAAGATAGTTTTGAACTATTGCATAAACAAGTAGTTGATACTCTCACAAAACTTGGTATGGAACCTATTGACGCTGCCGGAAAAGCATTTGATCCAAACTTCCACGATGCAGTTATGCAGACCCCGACTAATGAATACCCAGAGCATACAGTTATTGCTGAATTACAAAAGGGCTATAAACTTGGTGATAAAGTTCTGCGCCCGTCTTTGGTTAACGTTGCGACAACCGGAGAATAATTTACGTCTATGAAAATAAACCTGAAAGCCGATCTTTCTCCGCTTTTAGAAAAATTGGACATAAAAAATAAATTTGAATTATAATAGAGTAAAAGAAGAAGATTAAAGAATAGGGAAAAATGTCAGATTACTATGAAATACTAGGCGTTGAAAAAAACGCCTCTAAGGACGAGATAAAATCGGCTTTCAGACGGAAAGCCCGTACACTACACCCCGATGTAAACAAGGCCCCGGATGCAGAAGCAAAATTCAAAGAACTGGGTAAGGCCTATGAAACATTAATGGACGACAATAAACGTGCAACTTATGACCGCTATGGAGAAGACGGACTTAAGAACGCCGGATTTAACACCAACGGCCCGTTTGAAAGCGGATTTGGCGATCTTAATGATATTTTTAATACATTTTTTGGCGGATTCGGCGGTTTTGGTTTTGGCGGCGGCCGCCCTGATCCAAATGCCCCGCAGCCCGGCGATGATTTGAGATACGACGTGGAAATATCATTTGAAGAGGCTGTATTTGGCACAACTAAAGAAATAAAATTTGATCATCTTGAAACATGTTCAGAGTGCGGCGGAACCGGAGCAGAAAAAGGCTCTAAACCTGAAACATGTCCGACATGCCACGGTTCAGGCCAGGTTCAGACTGTAGCAAGAACCCCTCTTGGTTCATTCACACAAATTACGACATGTCCGGACTGCCGCGGAACCGGTGTTAAAATTTCAAAACCATGCAAAGCCTGCAAAGGGTACGGAAAAATCGAAAAAGAAAAGAAAATTGAAATTAAAATTCCGGCCGGAGTTGACAACCATTCCAAAATGCGTGTATCAGGAGAAGGTGATGCAGGTATAAACGGCGGACGTCCGGGAGATTTATTTGTTGTAATCCATGTTAAAGCCTCAGACTACTTTACCCGTGATGGAGCTGACGTTTACACAAAATTGCAAATCTCTCCGGAACAAGCAGTTCTTGGAGATGAAGTTACAATCAAGACACTTGACGGGGAACAAAAAATCCAAATCCATGCCGGAATTCAAAACGGGAATACAATAAAAATCAGAAACGCTGGAATTCCACTTCTTTCAAGACCTTCTCAAAGAGGCGATCATATAATTGTAGTTTCCGTAAAAATTCCGACACAATTAAGTGATGAAGAAAAAGAATTGTATAAAAAAATATATGAACTAAAAAGCGGTAAAAAATATTCCGAATCACTGCTTGCAAAAGTTAAAGGAGTATTCCAGTAATGCGGAAAGTATTAATAGTATTAGCAATAATGCTAACAGTATCCATGCCGGTTAATGCGGCAAAACTACCGGACAATGTACAAAATTTTGTGAAAGAAGCATTCCCGGAAACCGATTTCAGGTTTGACGGAGTTGTTATTCTACCGGATAATACTGTTTACTTGCCTCTTATTCCCTCAAAGTTCAATAACAGTGAAACAATTACTATCAAATCGACAATTCCTGCCGGCAAAACAATGGCACAAAAACCTGATGCTGTTATATTAAGTAATGACTATGTACTTTTGAAGATGATAACAAACAACAAAGGGAAAAATACCGTAATTGATTTACCGGCACCGCCGTTGGAGCTGCGAACCGGTTTACTGCCGCAGGATATGCTTGTACCGAAAAATTTAATTATTCCTTCAAGTTTGAAAAATATTATAGGTAACTTAAATATTCAAACCTCAAAGGATACCGGCCTTGTAATTCCGGTTGCACAGCCAAAAACCGGAGCAGTTGTAAACTCTCTTACTCTTACTCCTGTACTTAAGGATAAAGTTATGTACATAGCCTCCAATGCCTCAAAAAATATTCAGGTAGTAACTCCTGAGAGAAAAATTGCAAGTTATGCATTAGCTCAGGATGATATCCCTATTTCAATAAAAGGCTATGAAGGCTTTCTTCTGGTAACCTCATACGGAAAAAAATCACTTGATGTTATTTCTTTGGCAGATGAAAAAGTGATTAAAGAAATTTCATTCAAAACACAGCCTGAAGAAATTATTATTGATAAAAAAAATAAAATAGCGTATATCTCAAGTGGTGAAGACGCCAGTATGTATGTGATAAGCTTAGAGACAATGACAATAAAAAAACAAATACGCTTGAACGGGATGTGTGAAAAGGTTACGCTAAGCGATGACGGAACAAAACTTTTTTATAACGACAAACAAACAAGAGAAGTTTGGGCGGTTGAGCTGGATAATGACTATCTGCTGAAAGAAATCGGGAAATTTCCAAATGTATCTAAAATTGCCTATGTTAACGGTAAAATTTATTTAACCAGCCGTACCAAAAATAGACTTGCAATTATAGATTACGAAACAATGGGGTTAATGTCTGAAAATGAAATTTCCGACAAGCCTGTAGATATGTTTGCATATAAAGATACGTTGTTTATCTTAAGTGCCGGAAATAAATCAATAGATTTAATTGATACCACAATAGATAAGCTTACCGGAACTATTGAACTGACACAAAACCAATTCCCAACCAAAATAACCCCAATAGAAAATTCTAACCTTGCTTTAATCACCGATGCAAAGGCCGGAGTGTATTCAATCCTTAATCTTGACCAGAAAAAAATAGTACAAACTAATCAGCTTGAAATTCCTGTAGGAACTATATATGTCACCAACAAAATTAAAAAGATCGGTACGGCAAAGTAAATGATTGAAAACTTTGATAAGATAACTCAGGATGTATTAAAAGATTTAGAAAAAACGCAGCGGGATTTTTGGAATATCTCACGTCAAACAGCGGAATTTTTATATAAAATAATAACAACAGAAGGATTTGTATCCGGTATTGAAGTCGGCACCTCTAACGGGTACAGCGGAATTTGGCTCGGAAAAGCTTTTAAAGCCAACGGCGGACAGATGTCTACCATTGAATTTTATGAAAAAAGGTATTCAATTGCTCAGGCAAATTTTGAAAAATGCGGAGTAGCCGAAGTAATAACTATACGCCCCGGAGAAGCAGTTAAGGTTCTTGAATATCTTCCGGAAGAACTGAAATTTGACTTTGCATTTGTTGACGCTAATAAAAGAGAGTCTGTTGACTATTTCAGACTAATTCATCCACATTTAAAAGCTGGCGGAATTTATACTTGTGATAATGTTCTTTCTCATAAAGAAAAAGTCCGGACTTATATTGAAGCGATTAATTCACATCCCGACTACAGACATACAATACTTGATCTTCCGGCGGGTTTATCTTTCGCAAGAAAGCTTAGATAAGCCAAATTGGATTTGAAACTCCATTAGATTAACATTGGCGTGCGCATCCGAACCTAAAAAACAGCCATTCCGCGGTAAAAATGCTAAATACAAACTAGTAATTTACAAATACCGAACGGAGAATATATTCTTCCAGCATCTTTTTATCAGCCGGAGACGATTTATGGTCATTAATCATAATATCAAATGCATATTCATGCCCGCGCTGTGTTTTTATATACCCTGCAATTGCGCTGACATCCGTTAAAGTTCCGGTTTTTGCCTTAAGATTGTCTCTGAAATAAAGCATTCGATCCTCTAATGTGCCTGTTCCCGGAGAAGCCATCAAAGATTTATATGTCTCAAAGTTACTTTGCTTAGCCTCAGCAACAAGGAATGAGGTCATAAAATCCGCACTCATAAGATTATTTTTAGAAACACCGCTCCCGTCAACGAGTTTTACATCTTCTGCTTTCAAGTTGTTCTTTCCGCAAAATGCATTAAACATTTCCAGTGCAGAACTTATTGAACCGGTATTATTCTTAAACTTTCCGCCGGCAAGTTTAAACACTGTTTCTGCAATCATATTATCACTCTTTTGCAAAATATCTTTTGCCGCATCTTTAATAGGGTGTTCAGTTTGAGCTACAAGATAAACGTTTTTTTCCGGCAGCTTCTTCTGTGTAATAGTTCCATAAAACAAAATATCGGCGTTGCGAACCGCATCTTCTAGTCTAAGCCGGAAATACCGTTTAATATTACTAACCGGAATAGTTATACCAGTTAGTTTTGCGACACTTCCTTCTACCTGAAGAACATTATTTGCAATAGTTGTATTATGTGAAATATTTATATCGTTTTCTTTTCCGGTAGTCACAAGATTCATAAATGTCAACGGATAAAATACTTCCGGATAAACATTTGCCGGGGAGTTTAATGTTGTTGGGGAAACAATAACCTTAATCAGATTTCTGTCAAGATTATAAGGGCCGAATTTAGGCATAAGAGGGTTTAAATCATCATCCCACTGCCAGCCTTCACCCCATGTAACAGAGTCAAGAATATAATCATCAATATAAATATTTTTGGGTTCAGTTATATTTTTGGATTTAGCCTTTTGCATCATGGACTTGAGATCACTGCTTGTTAAATATGGATCAGCCCCTAGTTTTAAATATAAATCGTTATTTGTTGATTTGTATAAAAGAGTCAAAAATCTGTAATCATAACCTAAAGTATCAAGAGACGCTGCAAGAGTAATCAATTTTTGGGTTGATGCAGGGTTTATAAGCCGATCCTGGTGAAGCGAATATACTGTTTTGCCGTTTTTTATATCTTTAACAGAAATTGAAACCGCAGATTTATCAATTCCGGACTTTGATATAACCTTGTTAATGCTATCAGCGGCATATGAAGGCAATAATGATATATAAAAACTAAACAAAAGAACTAAACACCAAAATTTTTTCATAGAGCTTTAACCTCATAATTTTCTCTTATATCGTTAAGTATAGTATAAGAATTTCTATAAAGATACATATCATTAAAATTTATTTCGCAAGTCATAAGACCTTCCTTCTGGTCTTTAATTTCCGCAACAGTTTCTCCGGTAAAGTCAAAAACTCTTGAATGACCGATATTCCACTCGTCATCTTTAATCAATCCGGATTGCGTAACAGCAACCATATAAGTCTGGTTTTCTATTGCCCTGGCCCTTGTTAAAGTCTCCCATGGAATTGGTTTTTTAAGCCCCCATGCAGCCATATTTACAAGCAAATCAGCTCCAGCTTTTCTATATGCCCTGAAAATCTCCGGGAAACGAATATCATAACATATTGTAAGCCCGATATTTATTCCCTCAATATTAACCAACACCGGTTCTTTCCCAACAGTTATATACCTGCCTTCCTCACATCCGCCATAAGAATATAAATGCATTTTAGAGTAAGATGCAACCAACGCCCCCTTACGGTTAATCACCGGACAAGTGTTGTAATATTTCCCGTCAACACTCTTTTCAATAAAACTTCCGCCTAATATGGTTATATTATAAGACCTTGCAATATCTGATAAGAATTTTACAGTCTCACTTTGTCCGGAATCCTCAGCAGAATCAATGAAATCCTCACAAGACCATCCAACAGTCCAAACCTCCGGCAATACCAGAAGGTCTACATCATTTTCAAGTTCATCTGATAAAATCTTTTGAACCTTATCATAATTTTTATGAACTTTCCCGACTAATGAAGACATTTGGAGAGCTGAAATTTTTATTTTTTCAACTTTTTCCATTCGTTATTTTTTTTTGCCTCCTTATAAACCTCAGGCATACAGTTATGTATGTCATCTAAAGCAGCCTTAAGCTGATTTCTGATATCAACCTCCTTATCCTGCGGAAGATCCTTTGGTACATAAATCGGTTCTCCGTAAAGGTTAAGGATATTTGCATGCCCAAGAGGAGCCGTCATTTTATCCCAGGACGGAAGTTTAACAAAATTCCACTGAGGACAATACCACCCGACAGGCACAATCGGCGCTCCGGACATCTTAGCAATTCTTATTACACCGTTTTTAACACTATGAAGAGGTCCGTTAGGCCCATCAACCATAATTCCAACACATTCACCTTCATTAAGAAGTTCAACCATTTTTAAAGTACTCTCAATAGCCCCGCGTTTACCGCTTGAGCCGCGAACTGTTTTAAACCCCAGCCCCTCGCAGGCATAAGCAACAATGTCACCGTCAAATGAAGTACTTATAAGAATGCTCAGATGCCCTTTATCTTCAATTCCGTATACACAAAATTGATCAGCATGCCACATTGCGTATATGCATGGTTTTAAGTTTTTATTGTTGACTTCCAAAATATGCGTAAAATACTTCTGTACCTGCATATAACCACTGATTGCTTTTTTCAAAACAATAACATTTTTATTGTTAATTAATCTTACCATAAACCATAGGATAACACGAAAATAAAACGCCGGCAAGATTATCTCATCTCTCTGGTGGACTTGCATGAAATCTTTTTTGAGATATAATTTTAAAAGATATTGATACTCAAATTACAAAGGAAATTATTTATGCAAGTTACACTAGAAAATGAAAAAGAGAATGTAGTAAAATTAGACATCACAGTCCCGGCAAAAGAAGCTGCTGACGCATATAACAATGCAGTAAGAAGAATTTCACAATACGTAAATATAGACGGGTTCAGAAAAGGTAAAGCTCCACGTGATATGGTTGAAAGACATGTCGGAGTAGAAAGAATTAAACAGGAAGCTCTTGAAGGCTTAATGCCTAAAGTCCTTAGTCAGGCAATTGACGAAAATAAATTGGATGTTATTACCCAGCCTTATATTACATCATATGATTTTACAGTAGGCCAGGATCTGAAAGTAACAGCAAAAGTTGAAACAAGACCTGAAGTTACATTGGGAGAATATAAAGGAATAACTCTGGAAGTAGAAGATTCTCCAATAGCAGAAGATGCACTTGATAAAGCAATTGATAACCTCAGAACCCAGCATTCAGAAACTAAAATCATTACAGATCGTGCAACAATAGATACTGATATTGTAAAAATTGACTTTGACGGTTCTGTAAACGGTGAAAAAATTAAAGGCGGAGAAGGAAAGAATTATCCGCTGGATCTTGCTCATTCAAACTTCATCCCTGGTTTTGCAGAACAGCTTGTCGGCAAAAACCTTAACGATGAATTTGACATAGAAGTAACCTTCCCGGAAGATTACCACGATGAAACTTTAAAAGGTCAAAAAGCCGTATTTAAAATCAAAATTAACGAAATAAACGAAAAAATAAAACCGGAATTAACAGATGAGTTTGTACAAAAAGTAGGGCCGTTCAAGACTGTTGATGAACTAAAAGCTGATGTTCAAAAATATCTTGAAGAAGCCAGAGAAAATACAAATAAAAATAATTCCGAAAACGAAATATTCAAAAAAGTTATAGACAATGCAATCGTTGAAATTCCGCAATCAATGATCGACCGTGAGGCTCAATCACTTCTTGCGGAATATAAAAACAGACTTGCAGCTCAAGGTATAAGCTGGGAAATGATTACAAAAGCCCAAAGTGAAGAAGAATTAACTAAAAATATTAATGAAGATGCTAAAATAAGAATTAAAAATTCTTTGGTAATAGATAAAATTGCCAAAACAGAAAATCTTACTTTAGAAAGATCTGATCTTGATAAAAAGTTTGCAGAATTAAGTGCAGCATACAGAATATCACAGCAGGATCTTTATAAACAAATCGCTAAAAATCCTGAAATATTGTCTTCATTATCCCAACAAGCGATGAACGACAAGGTTAGAGATTTCTTGGTAAAAAATAACAAGATAGAAATAGTTCAGCCTAAAAAAAGCAAAAAGGTTGAAGAAAAATAAGAATATTTGTATAATGAAATAAGAAAGGGAAAATTAAAATGAGTTTTGTACCTGTAGTAATAGAACAATCAAGCAGAGGTGAGAGGTCTTTTGACATCTTTTCAAGGCTGTTAAGAGAACGTATTATCTTTTTGGGTACCCCTATAGATGATATGGTAGCTAATTTGGTAGTAGCGCAATTACTTTTGCTGGATAGCGAAAACCCTGAAAAAGATATTATGTTATACATAAATAGCCCGGGTGGAAGTGTTACGGCAGGTTTTGCAATCTATGATACAATGCAGCACATAAGAGCTGATGTTTCAACAATATGTCTTGGTCAAGCAGCTTCAATGGGGGCATTTTTGCTATCATCCGGTGCAAAGGGAAAAAGAATGGCACTCCCTCATTCACGAGTTTTAATTCACCAGCCTTTAGGCGGCGCTCAAGGTCAGGCAACTGATATTGAGATTCAGGCCGCTGAAATTATCAGAATAAAAAAATCATTAAACGAAATTCTAGCATCTAACACCGGTCAATCTTTGAAAAAGATTGAAAAAGATACAGACCGTGATTATATAATGACTCCGGCTGAGGCGTTAGAATATGGTATGATTGATAAAGTTGTATCAAGAGATGCCATCAAGTAGGATTTCAAATAGGAGAAATTTGTATTATGCCAAAGCATGATGACAGCAGATTAAAATGTTCGTTTTGCGGAAAATCCCAGGATCAGGTAAAAAAACTTATTGCAGGTCCTGAAGTATACATCTGCGACGAATGTGTAGAACTTTGTAATGAAATTCTTGATGAAGAATTTTTTGAAAACAAAGACAAGGAAGGGGAAAACCCAGATAAAAAAGCTGAGGAAAAACCAATTCCAAAACCTCACGAAATAAAAGCTTATCTTGATCAATATATTATTGGGCAGGATGATGCTAAAAAAGTGCTTTCAGTTGCGGTATATAACCATTATAAACGTCTAAAACACAACAAGACAGCGGACTTAAAAAACAATGTAGAAATACAGAAGTCAAACATACTGTTAGTAGGACCGACCGGTTCAGGAAAAACATTACTAGCCCAGACATTAGCAAAGATGCTTGATGTACCTTTTGCAGTTGCAGACGCAACAACCTTAACAGAGGCAGGCTATGTAGGTGATGACGTTGAAAATATACTTTTACGTCTTTACCAGAACGCAGATTTTGACTCATCAAAGGCTGAGCGCGGGATTATCTATATTGATGAAATCGATAAAATTTCAAGAAAATCCGAAAATACATCAATAACAAGAGATGTATCAGGAGAAGGTGTACAGCAGGCACTGTTAAAAATGATAGAAGGAACAGTAGCCCATGTACCGCCTCAGGGAGGCCGTAAGCACCCTCATCAGGAATTTATTGAAATAGATACAAGCAATATTCTGTTCATAGTTGGCGGGGCGTTTGTAGGGCTTGAAAAAATCATCGAAAGAAGAGCTGATGTAGGATCTTCTGTAGGATTTGGCGCAAAAGCAGCTATGTCCCAGGCAGAAAAAGAGGCCAATGCAGCAAAACTGCTTAAGAAATTACAGCCGGAAGATCTTCTCAAATTTGGTTTAATACCGGAATTTATCGGGAGAATACCGACCTATGCGGTTCTTGATCAGTTAAACGAAAAAACGCTCAAAATGATTTTGACCGAACCAAAGAACGCTGTACTGAAACAATATAAATGCCTTCTTGAAATGGACGGAGTTGATCTTGAGTTTGAACCGGAAGCAGTTGATGTAATAGCTCAAGAGGCTATAAAACGGAAAACCGGAGCAAGAGCACTGCGTTCAATAGTGGAAGAACTTATGCTTGATGTAATGTATGATGTTCCGTCAAAAGAGCATGCTGATAAGATTGTAATAACAGCAGACATGGTTCGAAACAGAAAATGCGCGGAACTGATACCGCTTCCGAAAAAAGAGGACAGCAAAGAAATTTCAGCATAATATATAAAAACTATAAAACCGCCTTAAAAGGCGGTTTTATTAACAAATGTTAAATATTAAAAAAATTTAATCAAAAATTTTTATTTTTTAATTTTTATATATATGTGTAGAAATTTTCGGGTAGCAAAATGAGTATTTCAAGAATAGTAAGTTTTACATCAGACACATCATTACTGAACAGAATTAAGAATCAGCCGATAACACAGCAAATCACACAAGAGACAATCCAGCAGACAGTACCTCAGATTCAACCTGCTGCCGGGCAAGACAGTTACACAAAAAAAAATGAAAACGAAAAATCTCCGGTAAAGAGTAATAATAAAGTAAGGAACTGGTGTATCGGCATAGGTTCTGCCGCCGGGTTAATAGGGCTTGTAATGTTGGGAAGAAGCGGAAAACTCGGGAAAGGGCTGCAAAAACTTTTCGGCGGAGCAGAGAAGAAATCAGGCGAAGCTGCTGATGATGCAAGCAGACGCGGTAATGAGATTATTGATGATATTACAGGCCCGGAAGAGATAAATGGAGGCGCAGGAAGCCGTTCGGACGATATTATTGGCAGCGGCATTGATGATCCGGCAGATGATATCTCACGAAAGATTGACATTGATACCTCCGAAGTTACCATCAAAGGGAAAACATATAATTTTGAAAAAATTAATGCGGAATTAGACAGGACAATTCCGAAAATACCAGAACCGTTGACGATAGAGGTTCCGAAACTTCCTGATTATATTGAAGAGATAAGAAAACTTGTAGAAAATGATCTTGCTACTAGACCAAGCGGACATATAAACATTCAGACCAAAGATGGAAAAAATTACTCGATATTATTCGAGAATAAGCATATTTGTGCGATAAAAAGTGACACAAACTTATTAATATTTAGAAACGACCAAACCATAATTAATAAATGCCTTGATACCGGTCTAACAGTTGAATACGTTGACGGCCAAATTACGTGGGTAAATGGCGGCGGCAAATTATTCTACTCCACTGAAGGGAAATTAACAGGGTTTTGCCAAAGCTTCAATTCCGGAGAAAGAAAGATTAAAAAAATATCTTTAATAAATGAAGAAGGATATATTGATACAATAAGTTACCGGGATATAACAGGAGACAAGAATTTACTAATAAAATCCGACTATTATAACAAAGATGGAAAATTAATTGCAGAAAACTTCTACGATGATGAAGGTCAAATTTTAAAGCAAATCCGTTATGATTAGAAAGATGAAATATTCTTAATATTAAGAAAAATTACTTTCCCTTTGAAAATAGACCTCAAGAATGTATTTTTTATATCATTTAATTGATAAAAAGTCATGTTTATGAAAAGATGTTGTCATGGGGAATAGTAAAACATTAATTTTAATAGACGGTCACGCACTTGCATTTAGAGAGTACTATGCACTTGAGAGAACCGGAATGAAAACATCCGACGGGCAGCCGACATGGGCAGTTTTTGGATTTTTTAAAGCTATATTTGATCTTTTGAAAAACCAAAAAATTAAAACAGACGCAATTGCAGTAACATTTGACGTAAGCCATAACACATTCCGTGTAGAGAAATATCCTAACTACAAAAGCAACAGAGAACAAATGCCTGATGCGATGAGATCACAAATGGACTTAATAGCAGAAGGACTTAAAGCATTTAACATTCCTATATATACCAAAGAGGGATTTGAAGCGGATGATGTCATAGGAACTATTTCCAGGGAAGCATGTGAACTTGGGCACAAAGTTCTTATTCTAACCGGAGATCAGGATGCATTTCAGTTAATAGATAAACAAGGATGTGTAAAAGTTATAATTCCATCTCGAGGGGAACTGAGAGAATACGACTGGAACGGAGTGTTCGAAAAATTAGGTGTATACCCTGACCAAATTATAGATTATAAAGCATTGCGCGGGGATACATCCGACTGTATTCCCGGAATAAAAGGGATAGGAGAAAAAACGGCCCAGGCGCTTTTACAGGAATTCGGAACCCTTGATAACGTTATTGAACACGCAGAAGAAATCAAGTCTAATTCAATAAGAACAAAAGTCCAAACAGGAATTGAAGATGCAAGATTAAGTTATTTTCTTGCAACCATCATAAGGGATCTTGATGTTAATTTTGATTTCGATAAGACTAAAGTCGAAATACCTGATATTGCACAGGTTACAGAATTTCTTAGATCAATGCAGTTCTATAAATTTCTAAAAAACATAAATTCAATTTTAACTTCATTCAATCCCGATGCAGAACCGGTAAAAGTTGACTTAAATAAGGCCTTATCAAAAGATACGTCTCCTACTCAAACACAATTAGGGCTATTTTCACAAATACCGTCGAATGGAGATAATAATTCAAACGGAATTAAGAATAACAATGCAAAATTAATTACAGATACAGAAGACTTTACAGAACTTTGTAACCTTCTAAAAAAACAATCTTTAATTGCATTTTACCTAAAATCCAATTTCGTAAATGCAGTTGATAATGAACTTATTGGAATAACACTGGCATTTAAAGAAGGTTTTGAGGCACATGGAGATGAAATCGAAAATAAAGAAAACGGTTCCTTACAAACATTTTACATTCCTCTAAGACATAAAAACCTAACAACACAGCTTTCTCAAAAAGATGTTCTAGAAGGACTTAAAGAAATATTTGAAAACGCAAATATAAGAAAAACAAGTTATGATGTAAAAGATGAATATAATATCTTACGCTGTAACGGTATAGATCTAAAGGGCATGCTTTTTGATGTTCAACTTGCAAGTTATGTTAACAACCCTTCCAGGAAACACGAACTTGAAATTCAATCAATGGAACATCTGAACCATGCAATTTACGAATTTGCAGATTTTGAAGATATCAAAAAACGTCGTGCGACCTTAGAAAATTCTGATATTGACAGGGTTTTAAGAAATGTTTGTGATGAAGTCGCTACTATTTTAGAACTTACCGGATATTGGTATAAAAATTTAAATAAAGAAGAGTTAAAAGTTTTATATAATATCGAAATTCCGATGACAAAGGTTCTGGCCGACATGGAATTTAACGGGGTTTCAATTGATACAAAATACTTAAAAGAACTTTCTGAAATAATGAATAACAAACTTCTCAGACTTGAAAGAAGAATATATAACCTTGCGGATTGCGGATTTAATATAAATTCTCCTAAGCAGGTTGGAGAAGTACTGTTTGATAAGCTGGGGTTGAAAAGCAAAAAAAGAAAAAAATCCACTAGCGCAGAAGTATTAGAAGAACTTGCCGGGGAATATGAAATTGCAAAACTTCTTTTGGATTACAGAAAATTTGCCAAGCTTAAATCAACATATACAGATGCACTTCCTGCACTGATAAGCAATAAAGACGGACGCATACATACTTCATTTAACCTTACGGTCACAGCCACGGGAAGACTGTCCTCATCAAACCCTAATTTACAAAATATCCCGACAAGAACTGAGGAAGGAAATAAAATCAGGCTTGCATTTATTCCAAAAGACAAAGAACATTACGTAATGCTTTCGGCCGATTACTCTCAGATAGAACTAAGGCTGCTTGCCCACATTTCCAAAGATAAACATCTGATTGAAGCCTTCACGCATGATATTGATGTTCACACCCTGACGGCCTCAAAAGTCTTTGAAGTGCCAATTGATAAGGTGACAAAGGAAATGAGATATAAGGCAAAAGCAGTAAACTTTGGAATAATATATGGACAAAGTAAATACGGACTTGCCAAATCCGTTGGAATAACAAACAGTGAAGCCGACGAATTTATTAAAAAATATTTTGAAACTTATCCAAACATTAAACTATATATGGAAGCAACAGTTGAATCGGCAGAAAAAAACGGCTATGTTGAAACTATATTTGGAAGAAGACGCTATCTCAAAAGTGAACTTGAAAGTCCGAATATGATGATAAGAGAATTTGCAAAACGAGCTGCAATAAATCAACCGCTCCAAGGAACGGCAGCGGATCTTATGAAATTTGCAATGATTGCCTGCTCACAAAAATTAAAGGAAAATAATCTTAAATCAAAATTAATTCTCCAGGTTCATGACGAACTTGTAATAGAAACATTGAAATCTGAGCTTGACCAGGTAAAATCTATAGTAAGAGAGGCAATGGAACTTAACCAGCCTTTACTGGTACCGCTTGTTGTTGATATTAATACAGGTGAAACATGGAAAGATTAATAAAATTATTAACTTATACTTTAATCATATCAGGGACAATTATTACATTATGCCCGGCCGGATTGTGTGAGGAACCTACAATGCAGCAGCTTACAACTCCGCAAAATGTATCATATGATGATTGCACAAAAGATTACAATATGCCGGCGGAAAAGTTATATTATCTTACGCTTGCAAGCATAAGTGCAAATAGATTTGAAATTAAAGAAATGCAATCCAAAACCGGATATATTCTTTTTAAGGCAGGCGGTAAAGAATATCTTGCCTCTGTTGTATATTACGGGTTAAATAAAAGTATGCTGAAAATAACACCGGTTAACAATAACTACTATTTTGCTCCTGGAATAGTTTCAAATATTTTTAAATACATTGACATAAATGTTGATGCAAAAGTTGAACAAATTCCAAAAACATAACAATTCACGCCGGAAATCGCTGAGTAAAAGATTTTTTATATACAGTCTTAATTCAATGGTTTACCGTTAATATTAATTTTCACATCTACACTTGACAAATAAAAGAACATAGTAAATAATATACATGTAGGGGGAACCCTAAAGAAGTTCTGGTTCCTTAGAGTTCCGCTTCATACCTACATTAACAATAAAGCAATTTGTAAAGCTGCGATCACTGCAATGATTGCAGCTTTTATTATTTGCTTATTCATTCTCTCACCACCTCCTTCCTGACCATTTCCTTCATTGTCGTGTGTCAGAGGGCAGTAAGTGCAGGTACTTACCTACTTGTATATTTGTACGAAATTATATTACAACAAATTTCAATGTTTGTCTATTTTAATATTCAGCCACCGATTTCCGGCAAAATGATTCCGAAAACTCCTCCTCAAATTCAGGAGCATTATTGTATATATTGCTGCTCAATATCAGTAAATTAAAAGCAAAAAATTAACCACATCGTTCAGAAGAAAATAGCTCGGCAAATTTTAACCCAAATTGAAAAAAGCATCAGTCACAACATCTTCAATAATTGTTTTTACAGAGTCACCGTCTGTAGAAAGCCATATTAAATACTCAATATTCCCCGACGGTCCCTTAATTGACGAGTAAGTCAGCCCTTTTACAGAGTATCCGATAGACTTTGCAAAATCAGAAACATTTTTGATAACATTTTCGTGAACCTTTTTATCTCTCACGACTCCACCCTTTTCAACATGCTCTTTTCCTGCCTCAAACTGTGGTTTTATAAGGCAAATCATCTCATGAAAATCAGGAGCCAAAAGTTTTTTTAAGTTTTCAAGCACCTTAGTAAGCGAAATAAATGAGAGGTCACTTACAAGTAAATCGGCTATGCCATCTCCCGCGGAATAAATATCAAAAAATTCACAAATTCTCAAATTTGTTTTCTCAATAACCTTTACTCTGCTATCAGAACGAATCTTCCAGTCAAGCTGACCGTATCCAACATCAACTGCATAAACAAACCTTGCTCCGTTTTGCAAAAGGCAGTCCGAAAATCCTCCGGTTGAAGCACCGGCATCAAGACAAATTCTATCTTTTACATCAAAAGAAAATGCATCCAATGCTTTCTTTAGTTTAAAACCTCCCCGCGAAACATACGGCATTGACTTAACCTCTATCTCATATTCCTTGGAAGGATTAATCTGAAAACCGGCCTTTGTTATGTACTCATCATTAATTTTGACATTTCCTGCCAAAATAGCCGAGGCAGCTTTACTTTTTGTTTCAAAATAGCCTAAATCCGTAAGATATTTATCAAGCCGTTCTTTTGTCATAGCTAATTCTCACAAGAATTATTATTCACCACAGCAGAAATTATTGCAGCCATTGTCCAGAATATAAACTGAATTTGTGGTCTGAAAAATACAGTATCTACAAGACCATGAACCATCATTGCAATAATAGAGATAACAGCAGCCGCTACAAAGATTACCTCATTAATTTTTCCAGATGATAAAATAAATTTAATACCATCTTTCAACATTACAACCAGAAATCCTACAAAAGCTATTAATGCAAAAATTCCGCTTTCAACAGCAGTTTCAAGAAAAATATTGTAAGCACTCAACGCATCAAATCCGGTTTTCATATACAACCCGTAAATTTCTCTGAAATTCTTGTTGCCTACACCAATCCCCAACAGCCAGTTATCTTTAAACATCTGAATAGAAGATTGATAAACGTTAAAACGAAATGAATTTGATGAGTCCTGCCTCATTGCAAATATTGAAAAAACTCTTTTTCTTAAAGAGGCAACCAGCATAAGAGCGGATACTGCAAAAACAAAACACGATGCTATAATTGATACAAAAAATTTCTTATATTTATTCCACAAAAATTTTGCACAAACAAGAAAAATTCCGGTAAGAATAACCATACATCCGATGTAAGCACCTCTACAACCGGTCAAAAACAAAACAATAACAGCAAGAAGCGCAAAACATATTGAGGTTATAAATGATTTTAAATGTTTTTTATAAGCAAAATAAGCAGCCAAGCCAAACAATGCAGGAATCCCAGCAACAAAGTAACCGCCAAGCAAATTAGGATTATAAGGCTTTAAAGATCCGTAAACACGTGTCATAACCTCTTCAGGATTAAGAGATGAAACATCCTGCCAGGTCGAAATTTCCGCAACATGCGAAAAATTCTGTAACAATCCTATAAAGCTTTCAAATCCTACACAAATTCCAATCGCCCCCAAAATATATGGGATTTTATTTATATTATGCTTTAAATAATGCACAACAGAAACATAAAATCCAAGATATGTTACAGTTTTCATAAAACCCTTCAGGCTTAATGCAAACAGACTTGATCCCGCAAGGCTTACTACAACAACCATAAAATATGCAAGAATCCACAATTCAAAATGATTTGGTTCAAATTTATCATTCGGTTTTGTTAATATCTGCACAATAGTCAAAAACACAGCGATTAAAGCAACAAAACCGATAACATCCGATGACATTACAGTAGAAAGTAAAAACACGGAAATTATTAATATGAAAATCAGTTTATCTACATTCCGTAAAAATAAACTGTTTTCGTATAAAAAATTCAATTTTTGCTGAGTAAAACTAAATACACTATTGAACATCATCAACTTTATTTATATTGGAATCAATATCACCTTTCATATCATCATGCGATACTGTAATATTTGAGACGGTACCGTTAAATTTATAATCAACACCTTCCAACGTAATAGGCAGTCCCATCTTTATCTTGTTTCCGCCCACAACAGCCCCGTCTTTGGTAATCTTGGCAGTATCAGTTAAAGTTACAACAATATCATACAAGTTAGACTGAGATACATCGTCTACAACAAGCACATTTTTAGTAGCGTTTTTAGCATTTGCCAAAACAGGAAGAACAGTTTTTTTACGTTCTGTTTTAACATTTAAAATTTCCAAATCCGAATATGGAACATTTCTAATACTAATAAAGGTTTTGTTTCCCGATTTAATAGGAACTTCTCCACCGGTAAGAGTTATACCGCGCAAAAATACATCGAAAACAATCGGGGAAGTTGTTTCAATTTGTTTATCAGCAGTCTGCCTAAAGTGTTTAAATGTAACAAAACCAACTGCAATTGCAATAATTAATCCTACTATTACAATTAAATCAAAAGGTCCTATTTTTTTTAAAAATTGAAATTTATCCATAAAATTCTCCTATATTTTTTCAACTGCTGACAGAAGATCATCAACAGTAGTAGTTGCGCAGCCCCATTGTCTTACGACAATACTTGCAGCAACATTTCCGATTAATGCGGCATACACAGGATCAGCGCCTGCAGCAAGCGCAAGAGAGTATACAGCAGTAACCGTATCGCCGGCACCGGTAACATCAAATACTTCTGATTTATTAAATACCGGAATTTTAGTATACTTATTATTCTTTTCGGCAACAAACATTCCATCTGCACCACAAGTAATCAAAACAGCTTTTGCATTAGTCTCCTCAAGCAGCTTATCTCCGGCTTTTTGTAAATCTGCTTCATTTTCAAGTACAAATCCGACAGACTTTTGTGTATCCGGAAGGTTAGGAGTCATAGATGTAACATTTTTATAACTGCCCAAATCCCGCTGTGCATCTACAATAATTTGCTTAGAATACTTATTTGCAAGATCTATAGTTTTATTTATAACCTTGTTAGTCAACGTGCCTATATGATAGTTTGATAAAATTACCGCATCATACTCAGGTATTGCCTGCTCAATATTTTTTATAATTCTTTCTTCTGTTTCAGGGCTCAAAGGAGTATTAGTCTGACGGTCAATTCTTACAATCTGCTGCGTAATTGAGGTTGTAATTGAGCCAAGGATTCTGGTTTTTGTGATAGTTTTGCGATTTTCATCCTGAATAACATATTTTGTATCAATTCCGGCATCTGCAAACGCCCCAAAAAGCTGATCTGCCTGATAATCTTTTCCAAACACACCAATAACGGAAACTTTTCCGTCATTCAATGTCGCAACGTTATGCGCCGCGTTTGAGGCCCCGCCAAGAATAGGTTTTGTATGAGTATGCTGAAGAATCAGAACCGGAGCTTCTCTTGAAATTCTCTCTGCATCCCCGTAAACCATCTCGTCCATTGCCAAATCACCAACAACAAGGATTTTAGGTCGGTTTAGCTTTTTTATATAAGCAACAATCTTCTCTTTATCTATATTCATAACTTAACTCTAATGTAAATTACTTACTACAAAAGGGTAACACGAACAAATATAAAAATCAAATTCAGGCCAGAACCCGTATTTCTAATATTGGGATCAGAAACTAAAAAAACGGATTAACTAAAAATCCGTTTTTGAAATATATTATCTTTTTTGCGACACAACAACTGAAGAATTTTCGTTTTTCGACTGTTGATATAATGCCCTTACATTATTTGGATCATACCGCTGAATAGTAACAACATTATTCAATGGAAGTCCGGCTTTTTTTATAATTTCATCAGTTTGATTCCAGTTAATTGGCACGGTATTTTCTGATTTGTTATTTTTCCCGCTTGAAGAAAAAACTCTTTTAGATAATGCTTTCACATATTTATCCCCTAAATGGGCAAAATCAAATAAAATAACGCCATTAACATTTAACTTACGTGTTTCATGGATTTGCCTTATTAAATCCTCTTCACTTCCGCCCATAAATGTTACAAATAAGCCGGCAAACAAGTCCGTTTCAGGAGCCTTATTATTTATAACCGTTGTAACCTGAGAGTTTAAAGTTTTAGGGTTACAAGTGAGGAATAATGGGGTTAATCCCTGCAAATAATGATTTTGTGACCAAACAGCCCAATCCTGCATTTTTCTTGAATAAGCCACACTTTTATCAGGGAAAATAACAGCACTGACATATACAGAATTTTTCTTTCCAATCTCACTTACTTTTTTCACAAAATTTGTTACCTGCTGTCTTCTAAAATCCCCCCATCTAGCCCACAGAGGATCAGAAAGCTTTATGTCAACAGGATCAACTCCGTAAAGCTGGTAAAACATTGAACGTGCATTTTCCGTATATCCCCAATTCCCGGAAGGAGATAACGATATTGCCTGAGGATAGCGTATATAATCCAAATTTATACCATCCGGTTTATAGCATGTAATAATTTCATTGAGTAATTTCTGTAAAAATTCCTGAACCTGGGCATTGGATGGATCCAAAAAATATCCGTTATGTTCAGATGATGAAGGGGTTGCGTTAGCCGACTCATAACCATATAAAGTTTTATTCCCCCAATCAGGTTTCACTGCAAGAATATTCTGAGGGTTTGAAGACGGTTTCATATTCCCTACATAAAATGTTTCAAACCATATATGAACCTTTATGTTATTTTTATGCGCCTCTTTAATCCATATTTTTAAAGGATCAAACCCAGCAAATTTTTCATTTTGCTGTATAAATCCATAATCTTTCATCGTTTTACTAGGAAAAATAGTTCTTCCGTGAAAATAGGTTTCCAGAAATATATTGTCAATACCTGCTCTTTTTATTTTTTCAACAGATTTAATAATTTCATCTTCGCTTGTTTCAACCGGTCTTAACCATACTCCTTTAAATTCATTTATCCTAAACGGCAAAACACTTTTTATTGCAGAATTTGCAGCCTCAATTGCCTGCTGGGAATATTTTTGGATAGAACCGGGATTTTTTTGTCCTTTACGAACATAATTCTGGGCATCCTTAATATAATTCATCGGCGCCTTAAAATCATAACTCGGATTAGTTTCTTTATAATAACTTATCATAGCATTTGCTTCATCAATTTTCTTCACTGCCTCAAATATGTAGCTCTGAGATGTTGTATAAGTAGTTATAACTTTAGTAGCAGGATCATAATAAATTTTTGTACCAATAGAAATATTAGAATTAAGCCAATTTTTAGCGGTACCATGCCCGCTTATAACAGCACCGGACTTTGCAGGGATAAACGAATCTGCCCCGCTTAATTCAACAACTGTATTTCCTTCTATTATAGCTTCTGCCCCAAATTCATTTGTATTTGTTCGCGGCCCGTATTCTGATGTATACAAAATTAATTGATTAGAACCCCGTCCGCCCGGAGAGTAACTTCCTGCTTTATTAGATAATGAAGTAGGATTAACTGCATCTACCTGGCGCCTTGATTGAGAAAACAGAATTTCATTCTCTTCCATTTGATAAGGTTCCATCATTGTGTAATCCGAATCTGCCAATACCGGAATAAATATCTCTAATATTAATAAAAGTAGTGTTATTACTATATACTTAAGTTTCATAACTTACTCCCTGATAGTACGAGGTCTATAATCTTCTTTACTATAATAGACATTATCTAATGATTGAATTTTTGACTCCAACCCTTCTAATGATGGGTTAAGATTTTTAGTATTTGTATAATAGATTTTTGCCTTTTCAATGTCTCCTAAACGCTCATAAATTTTTGCGATTTTCAGATTTACCTGGTAATAATCTTTATAACCGTTATTATAAGCTATAAGATAGTGTTTTAAAGCATTATTATAATCTTTATTAATAAAATAATACTCTGCAAAGTAGAAATTGGCAAAAGGGTTAAGATTTTCTAAGTTAATTGCCCTGAAAAAATATTCCTTGGCTTGTGGAATATGATTGCAGATATCATGAATAACTGCTATCTGTGTACAAAAAATAGCATTATCAGGTTGAAATTTTAAAAGAAGCATATACTTAGCCAGAGCTTTTGATAAATATGCTTCTCTTAATTTTTGATCTTCTGTGTTAATGCCTGTATAAAAAAACTTATCAGCCTCTGCCTCCAGTTCTCTGATGTATTCATAATCGACAATAGACTCCGTATTTACACTGCCTGCATTTGATTGTTGACCATCAACAGCGTAAACCGTAGCATTAAACAATATAAATACTATTGAAGTTAATAAAAAGCTAACAATATACTTTTTAGTAATCACTGGTATTAGAATAATATTTAATATCAGTACGTAAAAACTGTCCCTTATCAAGAGCAGGATCAAGATAAGTGAAGAAAGATCTTGTCGCATCTACTAAGCTATTCCACACTTTATTATTTGTATAATATTTAGCATGCGATTGACTGCTTACCGGAACAATATATTTTTCACCATTGAACATAGCTTTTTGCATTTGTATTACCCTTACGGCCTCATCTGAATAACCGTAATTATCCAAATATTCCGGAGTTGTAGTCTCTTTAACATCTACAGAGGAAAACGCCGGCAATGCAATAGCCAAAATTCCAACAGTTAATAAAAATTTCTTCATATTACACCTCTATTTTATTTAATATTAACATTTTTTTTAAACTCTTGCAATAGTATTATAATTTCTTTACATAAAAAAAAAATGTATTATTCGTATGATTTTTTTATAACATCTTCTAATTTTTGAAGAAGCTGGCTTTCCGGAACCTTAGCAATTATTTCGCCTTTTTTAAAGATATAACCTTCACCTATTCCGCCTGCAATGCCAAAGTCAGCATGTTTTGCCTCTCCCGGCCCGTTAACGGCGCAGCCCATAGTAGCTATAGTAATGGGAAGATCCAATGTACGGAATTTTTCTTCTACTTTTTTTGCCAAATTTATTAAATCAATTTGAGTTCTTCCGCATGTAGGACAAGAAACGAAATTAACCCCTTTTTTTCTGAGTCCGAGACTTTTCAGAATATCTATCCCCGCACTGACTTCTTCTATAGGGTCTTCAGTTAACGAAACTCTGATGGTATCTCCAAGCCCTTCCGCAAGAAGTGTTCCAAGCCCGACAGACGATTTTATAAGCCCGCCGCGGAGAGTTCCGGCTTCTGTTACTCCCAGATGAAGTGCATATGGAATTTTTTCAGCAATTGCTCTATAAGCCTCTATTGTCGTCATTACATCCGACGATTTTAATGAAACTTTAATTAAATCAAAATTTAAATCCTCCAAAATACGAATATGAGACATTGCACTTTCAACCATTTTTTCATGCAACGGAATATTTTTTTCAAGCAGACTTTTCTCAAGAGACCCTGCATTCACACCTATTCTAATAGGAATATTTTGTTGTTTTGCAAGTTTTACAACTTTTTCAACATTTTCACGTTTCCCAATATTCCCGGGATTAATTCTCAATGCGCTTATACCATTATTTATACATTCTATTGCAAGCCGGTAATCAAAATGGATGTCAGCAACTAAAGGGACTGAAGAACATTCTTTTACAATATCTTTTATTGCTGTAGCGGCGTCCTTATTCAAAACAGCAAGCCGTACGATATCACAACCCGCTTCTGATAGTGCATGGATCTGGCGGCATGTTAGTTTTACATCTCTTGTATCAGTATTACACATTGACTGAACACTTATCGGAGCATCGCCGCCAATTTTAATATTTCCTATTGATATTTGCTTAGACTCTCTTCTTTTAATCATGATTTTATGTTAACATAAAAATAAAAAGACCCAAAGGAGAATTTATTTATGAAAGTAGCTGTAATATCCGATATTCACGCGAATTTTCAAGCCCTGGAAAGTGTTATAGCAGATTACCAAATGCAAGGCTGTGAAAAAGTTTTCTGTTTAGGAGACCTTGCAATGGCCGGTCCTCAGCCAAGATTAGTTGTTGACTATATTATGAATAAAACTGAAAACTGGACAATTATTCAAGGAAATACCGATAAAATGATTGCTGAATTTAATCTTAAAATGTATGATAAGCTTAATAAGGAATATCCTGTAATGGCTAATGCACTTTTGGATGATGTTGACATTTTGGAACAAGATAAAAAAGACTTTCTAAAATCTCTACCGCCAAGAAAAGAACTTGTGGTAGAGGGAGTTACAGTACTTTTAGTCCATGGCTCTCCGAGACGAAATAATGAAGATATTCTTCCAAATATGAGAATTTCTGAGGTTCAGGAAATGATTGAGGGAGAGACTGCAAATCTAATCTTATGCGGTCACACACATGTTCCTTGCGGATACCAAACACTTACCAAGCAAACAGTAGTAAATGTTGGAAGTGTTGGCAGACCAATGACTGGAGTACCTAAAGCTAATTATGCTATTATTGATTTTAGCAACGGTACATTCACTGTTGAACATAGAGAAGTTGAATATGATTACCTGCTTGCGGCGAAACTTGTAAGAGCCAGAGAGTTTGAAGGTTCTGTTGAGCTTTCCAATCAGCTGGTTATGCCCATTTTAAGACATTTATAATTTATTTATTCTAAAGTTTTTTTTTTAAAAGAATACTATCTGTTTTTTATTTAAAATTTACAGATAGTATTTCTTTTTTTATGACAAATTTCACTTATAAATCTCAAACATATAATATTAGCTTATCCCAAATAAATTGAGGCCGATTAAAAAACAAACAATATATTTTATAAATAAAATGAAAAATAAAAATTAAATCAGGAGGAGATATGGAAATATCACCGGTAAGAATATTATTAGTAGAAGATCATAAGCTTATGAGAGTCGGATTGAAATCTCTGTTTGAAGAACATGACGAACTTGAGGTTATATCAGAGGCCCAAAGCGGAAAAGAGGCAGTAGAGAATTATAAAATATCGCATCCGGACGTTGTTTTAATGGACATAGGCCTGCCGGATATCAGCGGAATAGAAGCGACAAAAAGAATTCTAGAGATAAATAACCAAGCAAGAATACTAATTTTAACATCCCATCTTTCAGAACAGGAAGTTATGGACTCACTCCATGCCGGAGCAAGGGCTTATGTTATGAAAGATATAAATATTGAAATATTAAAAATGATTATAAAAACAGTTAAAGACGGAGCAATGTGGCTTGATCCCCAGGTTGTCCCAATATTGCGTGACAAAAACTGTGGAGTTGTTCCTCCAAGACAAATGTCCAGAGCAATGTTTAAAGAACAGCACGCAAATCTCACTCAAAGAGAATATGAAGTCCTGAAACTTGTGGTTGACGGGAAATCTAACAATGAAATTGCACAGGAACTTACGATTTCAGAACATACAGCAAAAGCACACGTATGCAATATAATACAAAAACTTGTTGTAGATGACCGGACTCAGGCCGCAGTAAAAGCATTGAAAGAAGGTTTGGTCTGATTTTAAGTTTTGTAACAATTTTTATAAATAAGCTCAAGATTTCCCGAATTATGACGATATAACACCATGTCAGGGAAAGGGAAACAATATGGGAAATTTCAACGAAATACAGCAGGGACTTCCCGATCTGGGAAAATCATATTGGAATGATTTAAAACAGAAGGATACAAAAGATAACTCTGTTTCCAAAATTGTTGAAATTAACTGCCAGACAATATTCTCTCCGGAAGATAGCAAAAATATTCACGGGAAACCATCTATATTTAACGAATAAAAATTTTCTCCTTTTTTCTTATTTATATAAAAATGGACACCGCTAAAAAACTTTAGCGGTGTAATTTTATTTGAAACTATTCTGTAAAAAAGGAGGAATTTAAGTTCCGGAATAAGAACTTATCGAATAGTTCCAAATATTAAGATCTATGAGAAATACGATCTGCAATTATTGTACTTGCCAATGCAATGCCGCCACCGGCTAAGGCCCACGCACCGCCTACTGTAAGTTTCATATTTCTTGCAGCCTTCTTGAAGAATTTTACAGTTTCGTCTATGCCTTCACCGCTTTTGAACTTTTTAGCCGCTGAATCATAAACTTCTCCAAATGCATCTTGAACTTCATCAATATAAGTTTGTGATTCCAAAATTCTTCTTGTTGAAGAAGGCAGGAAATCTTCTTTAACTGCAGCAGCATCTTTACCAACAAGGTATGCTTTTACTGCATCACTTAACTTTTGACCTTCTTTTGGTTTTATACCCAATGCATCCGCATGTTTTGTTGCGAATTTTTCAAGAGCGGCATTTGCTTTCTTCAATTTTCTAGCAGCATAATCTAATACTCTGTTTCTATCACCTTTTAATTTTAATACTTCTTCGTCTGTAATGAACGGATTAATCTTATCCAAAGAATCAGCTTCTTTCATCAATTTTATATCACTGGCGTTTAAGCCGCCTGCGACATATTTAACGAACATATCAGACATTTCTCCGTTTTTAGTAACAGCTTTTGGTATCACATATCCGGCAGTACCAGCGGCTACTGCTGCTATAGCGGTTGGAATCGCAACGCCTTCAACTCTTTTTACGTCCATATTTTCTCCTTTGTGAACCTTATTTTTATTATATTTTAAAGCCAAGAAAAAAAATCTTTGCTATTGTGCATATGAAATTTTACATAAGTTTACAAATTAATTTTCAAGATAAACTTTTGCCAATTCAATATCACTTTGGGTCGTAATTTTTATATTTCTATAGCTGCCGTCGACAACATATACAGTTCCGCCCATTTCTTCAATCAGAGCAGCGTCATCCGTGAAGGTTCTATTTTCGTATCTTCGGTGAGCCGACAAAATCATATCATATTCAAAGGCCTGAGGAGTTTGGGTATTGTATAATTTAGCCCGGTCAATTGTTCTTACGATTTTACCGTGCTCAACTTCTTTTATTGTATCAATTGTTTTGGTCATAACAGAGAGAGCCTTTACCTCTTTTACCATTTCAATACAGATATTAATCAATTCAGGTGTTATAACCGGTCTGGCTGCGTCGTGAATTACCACATAATCAGCTTTTTCATGTTTTAACCCGTTATATACAGACTGCTGTCTTGTTGCTCCGCCTTCTATAATCTCAACATTTTCATAGTCTTTAAAGATATCCTTTAGTTCATCCATTATTGAAATATGTGCACATATTATAATTTTATCGGCTTTAGAGTATCTGAAAGCATTAACGGTATATTTGATAACCTCAATCCCGTTAATTTTTTCAAGTAATTTATTTTTATGACCGAACCTGGAAGATGTCCCTCCGGCTGTAATTATTGCATTTACTGACATTGTTTACTCCTTAAAATGTTTAAATATTTTTTCTTCTACATCCTTTTTTGTTAAAAATTCCGAATATCCGTCATAGTTTATCTTTACCCCTTCTCCGGCCCTGACCTCGCCAATAACCAAAAGATCCCCAGGAGAGTCAACAGAGGCTACAAGCCCGTAATCTTCACCCCCATAAAGAACAAGGTTATGATAATCAGGCAGCTTTTCAATAGATTTTGAGTGAGGAATTTTATTAAAATCCACTTCAATCAAAACAGAACTTTCATAGGCAATTGCAGCCAATGCATCTGCCAAACCGTCAGAAGTATCCATCATTGCGTATTTGCCATATACACACTTTTGAATTTTCCCGGAAAATTCAAGCTGAGCAGAAGGCATAAGATGAGCATTAATCAATTGTTTCTTTTCTTCATCTGTCAAACAGTTATATTGCTTACCTGAAAGTAGATTAAGTCCGGCGCCCGATGAACCATGCTCCCCTGAAATTACTATTTTCTGCCCGACAACAGCGTTACGTCTTGATGAAATGTTTCTATCCAAGGCTGAACCAATTGCCGTGACGGAAATAAAGATTTTACTTCCGCCGGTGATATCACCTCCGACAATTTCAACTCTGCCCGCGGCAGATTTTGCACCTCTATAAAACTCTTTTATAAAATTTTCATTAATGTTATCAGGCAGGGATAAACCTATTGTTAAATATTTAGGGATACCGCCGCTTGCACATATATCAGAGATATTTACCATAACCGCCTTGTAACCGATTTGATAAGGATCAGCATAATTTCCGGAAAAATGAACATCCTCAACAAGGTTATCCTGCGTAACAACAATACCTAAATCCTTTAAATATGCACAATCGTCTCCGATATATTTTGAATTTAAAGTTGTTTGTATAATGCTTATGAAGTCTTTTTCTTTCATTTTTCTATTTTAATTCATTTTCTATAAGTGCTACAAACTCATTTACAAGTGCTGAATTCCATTTTTTCCCCGAATCTTGTTTAATTAATTCAAGAGCCTCTGCCGGGGACATTTTATCGCGATAAGGCCTTTGTTCAATTAACGCAAAAAAAGCATCCACAATTAAAATAATCTGTGAACTTACCGGGATTTCATCTTTTGAGAGATTTGCGGGATATCCGCTTCCATCCCAATTTTCATGGTGAGATTCAATAATAGGGATTATCTCCTGAATATATGAAATAGGATTTAATATTTTTTTAGCAGCAATAACCGGATGTTCTTTTATCGAATTCTTTTCCTCGTCAGTTAAAGGAGCGGTTTTTCTGAAAATTTCCTGAGGGACAAGAAGATTTCCTATATCATAAAGCAGCATGGCAATTCTTAAATTATCAATTTCTTCTTTTGAAAGGTCAAAACGTTTTGCAAGACTAACGGCCGCAAGAACCTTCAGCTTTACACCACCTTGAACATGTAACGGATTATATACCTGAGTGAGCAAGTCAGCCACGGAATAAAGCACTTCACTTTGAGGTTCTGTACTTACAAGTTTTGCGGAGAGATCATTTTTGAAATCTTCCGACAAAGGAATTTTTCTTTTTCCAAGAATATCTAAAAATGCACTAACAGCAAGTTCCTGCCAGGAAGTTTCATCAATTGGTTTTGCAAGAGTAACCCTGTTTCGTCCGTTACGCTTAGAAAGATACATGGCCTGATCTGTAAGTTCTAAAATCTCATCAATATTGTCAGAATGTTCAAGAAAAGTTGCAACCCCAATACTTGCCGTAATATTACCGATTTTTTCCAAATTTGTATTTTCAATAGCTTTCCGGATTCTTTCTGCCGCAATCATTGCCCCATCAGACTTTACTCCGGGTAGAATTATATTAAACTCTTCTCCTCCCATCCTTGCAGCAGTATCTATTGAACGGGCATTTGACTTTAAAACATCTGCTATTGTTTTTATTGCAAGGTCTCCATATGCATGACCATATTTGTCATTGATTTTTTTCAGGAAATCAAGATCAAGGCCAATAATGCTAAAAGGCTGGTTTATACGTTTAGCGCGGGTTACTTCTTTTTTCAAATACTCTTCAAAATATCGCCTGTTATAAAGTCCTGTCAGACCATCGGTTACAGCCTGGGCTTTAACTTTTTCAAACAAATCCGCAATGGTAATAGCAAGTTCAATCTGCTGGGCAAAAGTTGAAAGGAAATCTGTTTCAGACTCAGCCAGTTCTTCTCTTGAAGAAAAAACACAAAACACGCCAAACGCTTTTTCCATTGCGTAAAGAGGAATTACTATAATAGAACGAATGGATTTGTCTGTTAATATTTTATCAATAACCGTATCTTCCACATCCGGCATAATAGCTTTAAGTGAACTTCTGATATCCCTTGACTGAATTATTTTTTTATTTTCCAGTGCCATAGCGAACATTCCGTCTGGCAGGTAAGCCAAACGTCTTGCCTGAATTGGGGTTTCCAAAATATTATCAGCGCGTTTAATTGTTTCATTAACGGCCTCAGCGGCCACTGCAAGATAAAGACCTTTATTATCCTGTTCTTTTCGCATTATTGAGCTGTGAACATAGCCAAACTCACCCTGAATACTGTTAACAATGGTATCAAGTACGTTATGAAGGGGTTTTGCAGAATTCATCATATCCAGAATATTCTGCAGCGTAAGCATACGCTTGTTTGCAATATTAAGTTCTCTGGTACGTTCTTCGATTTCCTGTTCTAATTGAAGATTCCGTTCATAAATTTCAAGAAAATCCTGTTTCCCGTGGTATAGATTTTCTTCTACTTCGGAAATTTTTTTTCTTACTTCATTAAATTTATCGAAAAAGCCCATTTGTACCTGCAAAATTTAATTTACACCAACGTAATTTCAAGACTTTACTTTCTTAAGAAGGCTTAAAATTACCTGTCTGATTTTTACATAGACTTTTATATTATACACCATTTTTGAAATTTTATGTAGTATGTTAAAAAATATCAAGCTATAAAAGGCTTAATATGTATATTTTAAAAGGAGCCCCTTTAATTAACATTCCTCAAGATAAGCAGCCCCGATTACACCGGAAAAGTCACCCAATGCAGCTTTTTTAAACTCTATTTTTACAGCAGGAACCGGAAGAGATTTTAGTCTGGCATTTTTTATTGTTTTCCGGTAAAAATAATCAACTGCCTCAATAAGTCCACCACCTAAAACTATAAGCTCAGGATTTATAAAATTTATTATGCTGGCAAGGCCTCCTGAGAGATAAGCAGATGCCTCATCAACACAATGAGTAACCAATTCATCTTCACGTTCAATAGATTTTCTTATCATATTTGACGTAATTGACTTCCCGTCTGTTAAATAATCTAAAATAACAGAATGTCTACCTTTTTTTAAGGCTCCTTCGATTCTTTTTTCTATAGCAGAACGGGACGCATAAGCCTCAAGACACCCGTGTGCCCCGCAAGCACAAGGTCTTCCATTTAAATCTACAATAATATGACCAATTTCGCCAGCTGTTCCGGTAGCTCCGCGGATAACCTTTCCGTCCTTAACGATACAAGCTCCGACTCCTGTTCCCACAAATACGCAGACAAAATCTTTAACACCTTTTGCAGCTCCAAACTTCATCTCTCCTATTGCAGCAGCTTCAACATCATTTCCAAGAAAAACCGGAATATCAAATTCACTTTGAACAATTTGGCGTAAATTCAAATCATAGCATTCTAAATTGGGCGCACCGATAATAACGCCGTTATTACGATCTATCTGGCCTGCTGCCGCAATTCCGATTGATGAAATATCACTCAGGCCAGCCCCGGTTTCCGCCATCACTTCAGTAATACTGTCGAGCATTTTCCGAACTATATTTTCAGGCCCTTTTTCCTTCTTCGTTTTCTTTTTTACAAAACCGGCAACTTCTCCGTTATTTTTATCAATAAGGGCCGTTAAAATCTTTGTCCCGCCCAAATCAATTCCAATTGAATATTTTTTCATATAAGTATTATAACATAAAATTCCGCCATACATTCAAATGTTATAATAACAAGCCTGATGGAAAAAACAACCTTTACATTTATTCTGTTTAAGTGATATAATTTACTTACATTCGGAGTTAAGATAATTCTATGATGAGTCAGACAAAAAAATTATCCATAGCATTCTATTGGCACATGCATCAGCCGGTTTACCAGTTGTCGCCAGATGGCGATTATTTAATGGCATGGGTTCGTCTGCACGCGGTTAAGGATTATCTTGATATGATAACAATTGTTGACGAATTCAAGGATATAAAGGTTAATGTAAACCTTGTGCCTGTGCTTCTTGATGCGTTAATTGACTATGGTGAAAAAAACGCGCATGATCTGCATTCAAGATTAACTGTTACCCCGGTTGAGGAGCTAAATGATGAGGATAAGGAATTTATTCTAAACAATTTTTTTGATGCAAATTATAAAACAATGATTTATCCTTATCCACAGTATAATAAGTTATTTCAAAAGCGCCAATCTTTTTCTGAAGTAGACATAAACGCTTTTACTGATCAGGAATATTCGGACTTAATGGCTTTGTTTAACCTTGTTTGGTTTGATCCTGAGTATGCAGAACAATTCCCCAAATTGAAAAAATTAATTAAAAAAGGGAAAAATTATTCTCTTAAAGACCGGCAAAATATAATAGATATACAAAGAGAAATTATTAGAAAAATTATTCCGGCATACAGAGAATATGTTAAAAGAGGGAAAGTTGAAGTTACAACAAGTCCTTATTACCACCCGATTTTACCGATTTTACTTGATATCAAATCGATAAAACTTACAAATACGGAAGGTCTGCCTTCTGATTTAAAAATGTCACTTGATGCAAAAATTCAAACGCAAACAGCATTAGACCGGATAGAAGAACTTATCGGCAAACGGCCTAAAGGAATTTGGCCCTCAGAACATTGTGTAAGTCCCAAAGAGCTGGATTTGTTTAAGGAGCTTGGACTTGAGTGGACTATTTCTGATGAGGGGATTTTGTCTGCCTCAATAAACTTTGAGTTCATAAGAGATTTCAAAGGATATCTGGAAGATCCGTATCATCTTCTTAAATCATACGAATATAAAAACGGTTTAAAAATGATTTTTAGAAATGCGATGATTTCAAATCTTATAGGTTTTGAATATCCCAATTATGATTCTGAACTTGCAGCAAAAGATCTCTATGAACGAATTAAAGTCATGCAGAGCAAATTACTGTCATCTCCTGATGAAAACCATCTTTTGACTATTGCTATGGACGGAGAAAACTGCTGGGAAAACTACCCTCAGGACGGCAGAATTTTCCTCAAAACACTTTATAAGCTTATTGATGAAGATGAAAGTCTTGAAACTGTTCTTATAAGCGATTATATTGAAAATGAAAAACACCATAAACCGCTAAATAAAATTAAATCAGGCTCCTGGATTAACCGAAACTTTAAACTCTGGATTGACGAGCCGATAAAAAATCTTGCCTGGAGATATCTGAAAAATGTAAGGGATGATTTTTGTAAATTTGTCAAAGAAAATCCGCTGCATCCCAATATTGATCTTGCGAGAAAAGAACTCTTTGTGTGTGAAGGAAGCGACTGGTTCTGGTGGTATGGCGAACCGAACGATTCCGGACGGGACAATATATTTGACTATTTGTTCAGGGAACATTTAAAGAATATATATATTTACCTTGGGCTTGATGTTCCGGATTATTTGGATGATCCGCTTTTAACTGCAATTACTAAACCTTCAAGATACCCACGCGGAGAAATTCAGCCGGTTTTGGACGGGATTGACAATCAGGATGATGATTCATGGCTTAATGCCGGATGTATTGATATTCCGGACGGGCCGGTGTTAAAAGCAAATAAGCTTTTCGACAGAATATGCTTTGGCTACGACAAAGACAATTTTTATTTAAGATTTTACCTGAATAATTACATTCTTGAAAATCCGACAAGAGATGATGCGGTTTATCAAATGTATGTTTACACAAGAAATTCTTCGAAAAAACATTCACTTTCTCCGGTAAGACTAATTAATAAAACAGAAGATATTTTACCAATAACAAAACAGAAATTTCATAATGAATTACAGTTATCTGTCAGAAACGGAGAATTACGTCTTGTAAGATTAATAAAATCAATACCCGGAAATCTTTGGGTATTAGAAAATCCAAAAGATATTACTGCCGTATTCGGAAAAGTTATTGATTTAAAAATTCCGTTTTCAAATCTTGATATTGATCATGATGAAAATATGGAATTTGTTTTTGTTAATGCCGCAGTTGGAGTTAACGATGTATTCATCCCTAACGAAATGCTTTTAAATATAAAAAGGGATTAATTAACATTTCTTGAATGACATATTGCAATTGCGATTGCATCAACTGTATCATCAAGTTTCGGAAGATTGTCTGTATTAAGGGAAATTTTAACCATCATTTCAACTTCTTTTTTATCCGCACGGCCATACCCTGTTAAAACTTTTTTCACTTCCATTGGGGTATATTCAAAAATTGGTATTCCGAATTTTTCCAACACGGTTAAAATCACGCCTCTGGCGTGGGCCACCGGCATTACGGTTGTCTGATTATGCACAAAAAACAGTTTTTCTATAGCGGCCGCATCGGGCTTAAATTCTTCTAATATAGTGTGCATATCATTGTAAATTTCCAAAAGTCTTGAAGATTCTCGTTCACCTTTTTGGGTTTGAATTGACCCTGAAGATAAAAGGTTGCAGTTATTGCCATCAAAGTCAATAAGTGAATAACCAACTATTGCCATGCCGGGATCTATACCTAAAATCTTCATAGATAAATTATACACAAAATTCCATTATTAAGAAAGCAGAACTTCATTAATCATATAAAACGAGCCGCAAACTATAGTAAGCGTGTCATTTTTTATATCAAAACAGTCCAGAGATACAAATTTTTTTGCAGGATATTTACATTTTGACTGAAGTTCTTCAAACGTCGCGGAATTTGGATTATTAAAATGATAGAAGTAAATTTCGTCATTTTTAGTAAACAGAATTTCCATCATTTTGGGATAATCTTTTGTTTTTAAACAGCCAAATACAAATCGGCGTTTTTTATCCGGGAAATATTGATCAAGGCTCTCTCTAAGGGCAATAGCTCCGTTAGGGTTATGAGCCCCATCGACAATTAGCATTTTGTCCTTAAAAAATTCAAATCTGCAAGGATGACGCACTTCATGCAATCCTTTGAGAACAGCTTCCTGCGGAATATCAGGAAAGACAAGCCTTATTGCAGCGAGGGCCAGGGATAAATTTTCCTGTTGAAAAGTGCCTTTTAACGAAAGTTCTGAAGTGTCTTCAAACGGAGCAACCATTAAAAAAAGCGAATTACACTCATCAGCTTTATCTTTTATTGCTTCATAGCCTTCACATGATATAACCGGACAGCCGGGCTTGATAATACCTGCCTTTTCAAATGCAATTTCATCTTTTGTACTGCCAAGTCTGTCTGTATGATCAAGATCAATATGAGTTATCACGGCACAAAGGTTTGATTTAATTACATTCGTTGCATCAAAACGGCCTCCAAGACCGGTTTCCAGAACAACTACATCTACATTTTCATCCGAAAAATATTTAAACATAACAGCCGTTAAAAGTTCAAATTCCGTTAAATGAATATTGTTCGTCTGCGCAAGCTCATTAATCATAAATACATATTCGGCAAATTTTTCTTTTGAAATATCCTCTCCATCAATCTTAATTCTTTCTGTGTATTCAAAGATATGAGGACTTGTGTACAATCCGGTCTTTCTGCCGGATACAGTAAGAACAGAGGCAATTATAGCACATACCGAACCTTTACCGTTTGTACCAGCGACATGAATACATTTTAAATTATCCTGAGGATTTCCGAGAATAGAAAGAATTTTTTCTATTCTTTCCAACCCGAGATTTATATAAAATTTTCCTTGCGAGGTTAATACTTTTACCGCATGATTATAATCTTTGCTCATATAATTAAATTATGACAAAGGCCAAATTTTATCAAGCTACAATTTTAACGGATAATCCTTAGGAATTTTCCATCCGTTGAGAAATATCAAGGCAGTACAATATGCACGTGTATTACTTACATTTTTTTGGCATCCAATTGCACTGTTAGTAAATAAACTTTCTCTTGTTCCGTCCCAACCCCTTAAGATATAAGGTTCAACACCTTTTTTATACAGATATTTATTACTGCTGTCATAAGCTCGGAATAAAAAATTAAATGATTTAGTTCCTGCACTCTCTCTATCAATATCCTCAAAACTTAAACCATCACCGGATTCTTTTTCTATGGTTGCATAATCTTTTGCATATGGGAAAAATACCCAGCCGGAACCTGAAAATGAAACCATACTACCATCTGTAAAATAAACATCAAACCGCCTTTCAATAGTTCCGCTTTCTTCAACTTTAAGCGTTTTAAGATATTTTTTTAAATAAGTTTCATACCATTCCTTAGGGGATATGCCCTCAGTAGTAACAACATCATCCTGATTTCTGACCTCCATACGGTTCCAATACAATCTACTTCCGTTTTCTACTTCACTTTGCATTATTGCCTGATTAATTACAGAATAAAATTTTGCAAGTCTTGTCTCTATAACTGATTTTCTATAATTAGCTGTTAATACCGGAAGGGTCATAGCAGCAACAACTCCGATTATGCCCAGGGTTATTAAAACTTCCGCCAGAGTAAATGCAATTCTACGAGGCGAGTAGTAGTATGGTGAAAAAACTTCCGCCAGGGTGAACGCGGGGACTAAGTCCCCTCTCACATGACGCTGCGCTGTCCGAGATGCATAAGAAATAGCCTTTTGTAGGTTGGGGTTTCTACCCCAACATAATTTCATTGTTGGGCTGAAAGCCCAACCTACTTTATCTAATACTTCTTTCCCTGATACAGTGCAGATGGTCGAACATTTTTGACAGCGGCTAGATCCTGAAATACTCTGCGAGCACCCTCCCTTGTAAGCCTCCTTTTCGTCGGCAACTAGAGGAGCTGCGAGTTCAGGATGACATGGAGAATCTTTTATAGACCCTTTCCATATGCGTCCCACACAGTTCAATGTAGGTTGGGGTTTCACCCCAACATTAGATTTATTTACGTTTGATACAGAAAACTTTAATTTGGAGAAAGATAATTTTGACCAAAAGTCTTGTCTCCCTTGAGGTTCGTTACCCCCCCCCCCCCGTATGCCGTACTATACTTGACTTTTCCATGTGTTTACCCTCCTTTTTCTCTTATTATACATTATTTTTTCAAATTTTCAAGGGGCGGAAAATATAATTTTAATGTTGGGCTGAAAGCCCAACCTACATTTAACGATTGGCGAACGTGCGCGAATGGAATGAGCGCCATAGTGAGACTTAACGTGGAAATGCGTTAGCATTTCTGTCTTTCTTTGGGGCGAATCACCGCCTTAGGCGGTGAAGGTAAATAGCTAGTTTTTCTTTTTCGGTTCACTTTTTCTTTTTGCACGCCCTCAAAAAGAAAAAGTGGTGCCTGAGGCACTTCTTAATAACGCTGCGCTGTCTGAAACGCGTAGAAATAATATTAAAACCAAAGTAGGTTCGGCTTTCAGCCCAACATTAGTTTTTTGTGTGCAGATGACTGAATATTTTTAACGGCGGCTAGATCCTGAAACAAGTTCAGGATGACAGTTGGTTAATTCTTGAAATTCATTATTTTTTTTTGTTGGGGTTTCCACCCCAACCTACATCTAAAGAAAATTCGTTTTAAGTCCTTAAAGGATAAATAAAATCTCTCGACTCTTAATGCTTTCTTTTTTGCTTACTTTTTTCTTTTGACTAAAGAAAAAAGTAAGTTGGATATTTCTTACAATCAAAAACTTCCACTCTAATATTGAGCGGAAGTTTTCGAATTATTATATAGAATATTTATCTATTTTTTCAAGAAATCAGGGATTTCAATATTTGAAAATCCTGAAGATACATGAGGCATTGAACTTCTTCTTGGAATGTCATTATTAGAGGACAACCCACTGGAGAAAGATGTTCCGGCAAAAAAGTCCGATGCATTCAATTGTTTTACATCGGCCTTTGTAAGCTGATCCATATTCTTCTTAACTTCAAAACCAGTTGCGATAACAGTTACGTTAATCTCATTCTGAATATTTTCGTTCACAGCAGTACCAATGATAACTGTTGCATCTTCTGTAACGGCATCGTGGATAATATTGGCCGCATCAGAAATTTCGTGCAATGTCATATCAGGTCCGCCTGTAATATTAACGATAACACCGGTTGCGCCATTAATTGAAGATTCAAGCAACTGAGAGTTAATAGCGATTTCAGCTGCTTTAACAGCACGGCCTTCACCTTGTGCACGGCCAATACCCATTAACGCAGATCCTGAACCTTGCATTACGCTCTTAACATCGGCAAAGTCAACGTTAATCATACCAGGAATTGTAATGATATCAGAAATACCCTGAACACCACGCAACAGAACTTCATCTACAATAAGGAATGATTCTGTTAATGAAACTTGTCTATCAACAACCTGAAGCAATTTATCATTAGGAACAACAATTACAGCATCAACAGATTCTCTTAATTTTTCCAAACCCTGGTTAGCCTGATTTTGTCTTTTACGGCCTTCCCAAGAGAACGGTTTTGTAACAACCGCGATTGTTAAAATTCCTAATTCTTTAGCAATCTTAGCAACAATAGGAGCAGCCCCGGTACCGGTACCACCGCCCATACCAGCCGTGATAAATACCATATCAGCACCATCTAATGCTTCTGTAATTTCCTGCTGAGCTTCTTCAGCTGCTTTTTCTCCCACTGAAGGGTCTCCGCCTGCACCAAGACCTTCTGTAGATTTTATACCAAGTTGAATTTTATTTTTAGTCTGGCCATATTCTAGAACCTGAAGATCAGTATTCATTAACCAAAATTCAACCCCTGAAAGACCTGATTTAATCATTCGGTTGACAGCATTACCGCCGCCGCCGCCTACACCTACGACTTTTATATTTGTCGGGTTAACAGAACTTCTAGGTCCTTGTCCCGGAGCCGGATTGCTCTGAGTTTCATCTTTTTTCGCAAAGATATCTGATACGAAATTTTCCACGATTTTTACCTCTTATATTAAATATTACTTGATTTTCTATATAACTCACACCCAATTTTAACATTAGGTTTCATCAATAATATAATAACATACTATTTTAAAGAAAAAAAAAGTACAATAAATTTCGCCGAATTATGAACAAAAATTAATATAACGCTTAAATCTTGGCGGGAGAAATTCCCCAATGAAGCTTATCGCGCAAAACCGAGTAAAATTCCATTCCATCAAGGAGTGCCAGTTTTACTGTATATTTAGATTTGTGAATGTTTATTTCAGAATGAAATTCTGAAAACTCCTGCCCGTCAGCTGAGAGAAAATATTTATCATCATCTTTCCCTGAACATATTGTTATAAGCTCACTGTCAGGCACAACTAATGGTCGAGCGGTCAGAGTATGCGGGCAAATAGGAACTATAACAAAAGCATCAAGTGACGGTACCAATACGGGGCCGCCGGCTGACAAACCATATGCTGTTGAACCAGTCGGGGTTGAAATTATTATACCATCCGCAAGATAATCACAAACTTTTTTATTATTTATTTTCAAAGAAAACCTTGAAGTTCTTCCGGTGAAGGATCCTTTTATAACAAAATCGTTCAATGCCGTGATATTTCCATATTGGAGCATTATACGATCTTCTGTTTTATATTCTCCGGCAAGAATTTTTTTTACCGCATGCTCTAGATCCTCAGCAGATGACTGGGACAAAAAGCCCAATCTCCCAAGATTTATACCAAAAATAGGAATGTCATATTTTGCATAGTATCTTGATGTTTTCAAAATTGTTCCATCGCCGCCCACAACAAATACAAAGTCAACACCCGATTTGAGGCTGTCAATATCAAAAAATTCCGAACAAATATTATATTTATCATCCAGCAGACATTTCAGTTTATTTTTTATCTCGATTGAATGAGATAACTGTTCATTATACACAATTGCAATTTTTTTTAATTTCATGACTTATACAATATATCACGAGAAAATGAAATAAACAATTAATAAAAAAAGAATTTATAATCCTGAACTTGGTTCCGGATCCGGCCGCTAGCGAGAATATATAGATTTCTGCATAAAGAAATTAATGTTGGGTTAGAACCCCAAACCTACAATTAATCTGTGAACTTTCTTCCTTGAAGGACTCCTATTAGCCGGTAACAAGAGGAACTACGGGGAATAATTTTAGGCGAAAGTTGTCGTGCAAGTAACTAAAAAAAAGCCGTATCTTATAAAGAACACGGCTATATTTTAAATTAAACTATCCTCTTTCTTCTTATCCCAAGCGATCCTTTATTGAAGAGGAGCTCTCCATAAAGAATCGCTAAACTTTGTTTGAGCCTGGTTCATATCAACCGATAAAGTTACGTTGCTTGGAGTAAATACAAATACCAAGTCACCGACTTTTTGAGGTTTGCCGTTAAGCGCATGAGCAGCTCCGCATACGAAATCAATAGTTCTTTGAGACTGTTCTTTATCTAATAAGTGGAGGTTAAGAACAATAGTTTTTCTATCTTTAAGGTGTTGTACAATTTGTGCAGCATCATCAAAAGAACGTGGTTCCATAACCATTACTTCATATCCGCGATAATTAGGATGGTTAACTACTTTTAACTCATTTGACTTTTCCTGTCTTGGTTGATAACTATAAGCCGGGTCAATAGCCAAATTATCTTCTACTTCATAGTCATCATCTATTATTTCTTCACCCATTTCATCAAAAATAGTTTCTTTTGGTTCAAAACCCTTTACAAAGAAATCTACTACTGATTTAATTTTATCTGTAACTGCTGCCACCTTTTTTCCTCCGTCCTTTATTTTTATTATTATTACTTACTACATTCTCTCTTGACTTAGATAAATAATTTTCTGCCTATTCTGAGCATTGTTGCACCTTCTTGAGCCGCAATAAGATAATCCTGGCTCATTCCCATTGAAAGTTCGTTGAGCTCGCATTTGTATATATCTTCCAAATATTTTTTTGTATTAACAACATCCTTAAAAAGTGTATGTAATACATCTTCAGAAGCCCCCAATGGAGCGATATTCATAAGCCCGCAAACCTTGATATTAGGAAATTCCACAATCTCCTTAAAAGCCTCAATAAGCTCCTCTTTTGAAAAACCGGACTTTTGAACTTCACACGCATTGTTTAGCTGCAATAAAATATTTTGAACCTTGTTTATTTCGCCTGCATACACAGAAATTTTAGATGCAAGCTTTACGGAATCAACCGATTGGATTAAATCAAACATTTCAACAGCCCTTTTGGCCTTGTTTGTCTGCAAATGACCTATGAAATGGAACTTTGAGTTATTTCGTACATAATCAGGAAGTTTTTGAATTTTTTCACAAGCTTCAACGACTCTTGATTCTCCAAAATCTCTAATCCCTGCCTCATAGGCCTCAACGATTGCGTTTTCATCAAAATATTTTGTAACTGCAACAATATTTGGTTTAAAAGGTACAATTTCTTCTTGTATTTGTTTAAGATTTTCCCGAACGTTGTAATGCATAAATAATCTTTTACCTTTACAAGAAACCGCTCTAATTACGAGCATATATTAATTTTATCCCATCTGCATGATATGGACAACTATTTTATTTTTTACACTTATTCTCCCCATGCTCTTACCCCCAAAACCATGATGAACACATGCTTTTAAGGATTTTAATATTTCTTAAACTTTAGTTAATATTTTGTAATATTAGGTTAACAAGGCATGCCTTCTAACTCTTATAAACTATTAATAACTAAAGTTTTTGTTTGAATGTGCAAAAAATATTTACAATTTAAATTTAAACTATAATGAAAAAAAAATACTCCTCTATATAGAGGAGATTTTTATAATATTTTTCAACCTGCTTATGCAAAATAATCTATCATAATATCTTCAAGCTTTTCATTCATTATATTTGAATTACGTTTTATTTCATCAGGAGAAACCATATGAGGCACAACTTTTGAATAAATAGGCCCAAGCATTTCATTCAAATTATTTCCCGGAACGGCAATATTATCAAAATCTTCACTCTGCAAATAATCTTTATCCAAAGTATAGTCATTAGAACTTTTACGGGCAAGCTTTTTGGACATATCAGCTAAAAAAGTAAAAATTCCAAGATTAGTATCATTGACATCAACAAACTTGCCGTTCAAGTAAATTGCGCTGTTATTTAACCTGACATCTTTTAAATTCTGACAAACAAGTGCAAAATTTGCAAAATTTTTATTTACTTTATTTCCAAGATCTGCCTGAGAACTCTTCTGTATTGCCTTTTTATAGTTAGACAAATCTGCTCCGTCGTAATCATTTGTTATTTCGGCCGATAAAACATACATTGAATGATCGGGATTTTCAGTATCACGAAAACAAATTGTGCTTGCATTTTTAAAACCTGTAAAACTAACTTGCATTTTTCACCTCTCGGTATAATAATAATCTCTCATATAAAAAATTTGTCATTTATATTAAAAAAATTTACAAACATTAATAAATATCAAAAATAATGTATTATATAAATAAGAAAGTTATATATCCATATAGTTAAAATTTCAGAGGTAAACGATGCAGCTTACAGAGCATTTACAATACATTATCCACTCGGCAAAAACCATCGCATATGCAAGAGATTACAAGTTTGTTGACCCCGAACATATTATGCTTGCTTTATTTATGGATGAGAATGACCTTCCCAAACTTCTGCTTCAGAAAATCGGGCTTGATAATCCTCGTCTTATCAGAGATTTCAACGATAGCATTCCAAGACTACCGGGAATGCATGCAAAATATATGGATGTGCCTCTATCCGCAAAATCTACAAAACTTATTGAAGATGCTGAAAAAGAAGGACTTGCACTTGGAGACGATATTGTAGGAATTGAATATATTCTTATGGCGCTTTTTAAGTCCGGCAACGAAACTATGAGAAAAGTTTTCCGCCAATACAGCATAACACTTTCCGAATTATATCAAAAAATGTGTGAAGTTGTTTCAAATATTCAGCATGTAGATATTATTAACGGGCAGACAATAGTTCGGAATAAAAAGAAAAACGACCGGGAAACGGGTAAAGATAATAAAGATAATACGGTTGATACAAACAATTCAGCAGGTGCAGGGAAAAGTAAGCAAAAAGATCAGAAAATTACTTCTGATACAGCACTAGAAAAATATACTACAGATTTAACCAAAACAGCGGCGGAAAACAAACTTGATCCGGTTATAGGGAGAGATGATGAAATAAGACGGGTAATCCAGATTTTAAACAGACGCTCAAAAAATAATCCGGTTATAGTAGGGGAGCCCGGCGTAGGGAAAACAGCGGTAATAGAAGGTTTGGCGCAGCGAATTGTAAGCGGGGATGTGCCGGAAAGCTTAAAAAACGATAAAATTCTTTCGCTTGATTTAGGGGCATTGCTTGCAGGGGCCTCTTACAGAGGAGAATTCGAAGAAAGACTAAAAAAAGTTCTAAAAGAAATTGAAGAAAAAACAGATGATTTAATCCTTTTTATTGATGAAATTCATACGATAATGGGAATGGGAGCCTCTGAAGGTTCAGTTGATGCCGGGAATATATTAAAACCTCTGCTTGCAAGAGGTGTTATCAGAGTCATCGGCGCGACAACTATTGATGAATACCGAAAATATATTGAAAAAGATAAAGCACTTGAGCGGCGGTTTCAGCCGGTTGTCGTTGATGAACCATCAATTGAAACGGCAATCAGTATTTTGAGGGGACTTAAAAATAATTATGAAGTCTTTCACGGAATAAAAATTCTGGATGAAGCTATTACCCAGGCAGTAAAACTTTCCGACCGATATATCTCTGAACGTTTTCTCCCAGACAAAGCAATAGACTTAATTGATGAAGCAGCAAGCTCTTTAAGAATTAACATAGATACCATGCCGGAAGAAATTGATACTTTTACAAGAGAAAAACTTCAGCTTGAAATTGAGAAAAAAGCGCTGAGTGAAGAAGGTATTAATGATGCAAAAATAATAAAAATATCTAAAAAAATTGACGGGCTGGAACTTAAAATTGCAAAACTAAAAAGCCAATGGGAACAGGAAAAAAAATTAATTAACGCAGCAACGCAAGTCAAGAAAAATCTTGAAATTCTGCATGCACAAATTGCGCAGGCTCAGAAAAAAGGAGAACTTACGACTTCTCTTGAATCCAAACTAAAAAAAATGCAGGAGATGGAAGGGAAGTTAAAACAGCTGCAATCAAACAAATCAAAGAAGCACTTAATCAAAGAATATCTTGAGGCAGAAGATATTTCCCAAATTGTTGCAAAATGGACAGGAATACCAACAACAAGACTTATTCAGGACGAATCAGAAAAGCTTATCAATATGGAAACTTATATGCATAAAAGACTGATAGGCCAGGAAGAAGCTGTAAATAAGCTTGCTAATGCAATAAGATTATCTCGTTCAGGGCTCAGAGACGGGAAAAGACCGATTGGTTCATTCTTATTCCTTGGTCCGACAGGAGTTGGGAAGACCGAACTTGCCAAAACGCTGGCGGAATTTCTGTTCAACGATGAAGAAGCTTTAGTTAGAATAGATATGAGCGAATTTATGGAAAAGCAGTCAGTATCGAGGCTTACCGGGACAACAGCTGGCTATATAGGTTATGAAGAAGGCGGTCAGCTCACAGAAGCTGTACGAAAAAAGCCATACTCTGTTGTACTCTTTGATGAAATTGAAAAAGCCCATTCCGATATTTTCAACATTATGCTGCAAATGTTTGACGATGGAAGACTCTCAGACGGTCAGGGAAAAGTTGTTGATTTTAAAAATACCGTTATAATTATGACGAGCAACCTTGGCAGTGAAATTCTGCTGGATGAAAATATTTCTTATGAGGAGAAAAAAGATAAGGTAAATCAGTTGTTAAAGACTAAATTTAAACCTGAATTTATCAACAGAATAGATGAAATTATAACATTCTCTCCTCTTACAAGAGATAATCTTGCACAAATTGTTGAAATTCAAACTGCCTCTTTAAGACAAAGAGTTGAAGAACTTGGAATGGAACTTACTATTACGGAAAGTGCCAAACAGTATCTGGCAGATGAAAGTTACGAACCGCTTTTCGGAGCAAGACCACTGAGAAGAGTTATACGACAAAGAATTGAAATTCCTCTTTCTATGAGAATTATTTCAAACGAGTTCCAAAAAGACGACAATATTTTAATTGACTGTGAGAATAATGAACTTTTATTTAAAGTAAACAATAATGTTCAAAGTGTATAAAGCCATATTTTGAAATCAAATTTATGCTCTGCAAGAAAAATGGCAAACAACTTATTAAATAATAGTAGATAAAGACGGGGCAATGGCAATAAAATGCCGAACTAAATCAGCATCCCATAACCGGCCGGCCCCTTCCTGCAAAATCTCACAAGCCTTTTCCACAGACATTCCCTTACGGTAAGGTCGGTCGCTGATAAGCGCATGATATGTATCCGCAACTGCAACAATTCTTGCGGATAAAGGAATTTCATCACCCTTTAAATGTTCCGGATAACCGCTTCCGTCAATATGTTCATGGTGATATTTTACTATAGGTATTAAGTGAGATAAAGCCTCATTCGGCGCCAAAACTTTTTCGGCCCCGATAACCGGATGCTGTTTCATAATTTCCCATTCATCATTTTCTAACTTACCCGGTTTTCTTAAGACGTTCTCAGGAATACCAATTTTCCCCACATCATGCAGCAGGCCACCCAATGTAATCTTCTGGACTTCCTCTTCAGGAAGATTAATAGCCCGGGCAAGAGCTTCCGCATAGCGGGAAACACTCGTTGAATGACCTTTGGTATAAGGATCCTTGGCATCAATCGCTCCGGCCAAAGATGTAACCATCTCTATCAAATGGTTCTGGGAAATAATTTCCTCACTGTTAAATTTATGAACAAGTTCATCTTCAAAATTTATGCCAAGCTGAGCATGGCGTTTGGCAACAACTTCCGCAAATGAATTAAGTGCCGCATCATCCCAGAAATTAAAGTCTGAAGAACTAATTATTGCAGACATACCTTCTTTGTAGCCTTTGGCCTGGGATATATACATTGCCTGCTCTGCGAGAATTAACAATTTTTCCTGATCTTTTGTATTTTCAGGATAAGTGGAAATACCAACCGAAACCTTAACAGGGCCGACATCATCTACAAAACAGCAAGACAAAGTATAAGAAATATACTCTGCAAGATATTTTGCATCAGCAGTTCCGGTATTAGGCAGTATAATTGCAATTTCATCACCGCCGTATCGACCGGCTTTATCATTTGAGCGGATATTTTGCTTTACTTTTTCCGCCAAAAGTTTTATTACCTCATCTCCTTTGGCATGCCCCAATTCTCTGTTAATCTTTGAGATATTATTTATGTCAAACATGATTATAGATAACTGAGTATCTGTCTCCTGGGCGTGATGAAGTTCATTTGCCAAAACTTCCTGGAATCCTCTATGGTTATAAAGAGTCGTTAAGGTATCAGTATTTGCATATTTATTGGTCTTTTCACGCAATTCGACATTCTGTATGAACATAGCCGCGTAATTTGCAATAAATGAAAGAATACCAAGATTACAATTAGGGTCTTCTTTACCCAAAATCATAACCCCTACAGTTTGATTAAGAGATACAAGCGGAAGAATAATTGTTGAGGTATTTTTCATATAAGGAATGTTTAAAAATGCGTTAGTATTCTGAATTACTGCCGACGCACTCGTGAAACATTCAATTACCGGATTATCGGATTCTGACAGAAATATTTTTGAAGAATAAGTACTTCCCATTGTACTGAAAAGCTTTAAATTTATACATTTAGACTTTTCATGAAACATTCCGAAAGCCGTAAAGCTGCAATGAAGTTTTTCGGAAAACACATTATGTATGCTGTTAAACAGGTCATTTAAAGTTTTTTTATTCTGCAGTGAAATATTCAGCTCTCTGACAACATCAGCATAGTCCACGGCTCTATGCTGGGAAGACAATGTATTGGTTAAATAACCTCCATACATCTTATTTGAAGATTTTACGGTATTAATATTATTTATCTTGGCAACAATTTCTCTGTTTCTTAAAATCGGGTTATTGTCAGGGGCAGGGTTTACAGCGGGTATATTTAACGGGGGCACTGTTTTCGCTTTAGTTTTAGATTTTCCGGCAGGTTTAGACGCAGCCTTTGAAGAAGAAACAGGCTTGCTATTCTTACCGGAAGGATTTGTTACCGGGCTCACGGAACGGGAGGTTCCTCCGTTTTTGTCCGTTTTTTCTATATTTTCTGGCTTCAAATTATTCTTCAAAATTTACCTGCCTACTACTTTCCTTTAAAAAACGTAAACTCAATTTATTGTTAAAAGTATCCATAATCTTAACATTACTTAAAATTATTGTACATCATAACCTTTTATTTACAATACGCCATTTAGATGGATAATCTGATTAACAAAAATCTTTCCGTTATATTCTACTACAATTGTAGTATAACTTATTTTTGCATGCATTTAAACCCTATCATTTGGAAATTTTACATAAATTTATTTTTTAAAAATAAAAATCTTGATTAAAAGGAAGTATTATAATAATATTAAATTATGTACAGATGTAAAATATGCAACAGATTCTATAACGATTATGTAAAATATTGTGAATGCGGAGGTTCGGATTTTGAAAAAGTAGATTTAGAACCGGAAAAATTTGATTTTGCAGACAGCGCAAAAAAAATAGTTTCGTGGATTATATTTATCTTATGTATTCTTGGCTCGGTAGTTGTTTGGTTCATTTAAAAAATATTACTGTTAAGTTTTGTTATATTTTCTAAAGTTTTCATGAATACAATCCGTATAAAATCCTGTAGAGTTTAAGGAGATTTATATTATGAGTTATGAAGAGTTAATTACTGAAAACAAAAAGGAAACCAATTTTGAAAATCTTCAAAATGAAATAAGTTTTGTTGAAGAATTTATTAATAAGTATCTGAAATTTATTTCTAAAACTGAAAAATAAAAATTGCTTTAACGTTAAATTTTAGGATTTTAACAGATTTTCCATGCTATGATATTGTGGCATGGAAAATTTTTTATTGGAAATAAAAAAATTTATACTTTCAAAAATTCTTGGACGGCACTATTATAGAACCGGGAAATGCAAGGCTTGCGGAAAGTGCTGCACTAAAATATATGTTAAACACTTTAAGCATGTTATCCAGGATGAGGAAGAGTTTAGAAAATTACAATACCTGCATAGATTTTACACATATCTGAAAGTTATTGACAAAGACGAAACCGGCCTTGTCTTTGAGTGCCAGAACTTAGATAAAGAAACTCACAAGTGTAAAATTCACAAAACCCGTCCGGGGATTTGCAGAAGATATCCACAGGAAGAGCTTTTCTCAATGGGGGGAGCACTTTCAGAGGATTGCGGATATAAAATGCTTCCGATAGTGCCTTTTGAAAAGGTTTTAAAAAAGCTGGCAAAAAAGAATTTTATATTTATGCTTATATGTTTTATGGCATTCTCATTACCGGGATTTACGGCAAACGGATTTTCAGAAAAATTTATCAAAAATTTTCAAACATGTTCGCTTTACGGGGAAGAAAATGCATTAAACAACAAAGGTACAGTATTTCATGATACAAAATTCTTTTTTAAAGACAATAACGGTTTCTGCAATTATAACCAGATAATTATGACATCTTATGGTTCTCTGGTATTGAAGTGTAAATTTGATGAGAAACAAGCCGCGGATTTATACGATGCAATGAGCAGATTCAACCCTGAGAATGAATACAGTGATAAGGCCGAAAATCTTTGGAATAAATATGTTAATGACAAATCAGTTTGTAAAATGACAAACAAAAATTTTAGCAAAGAGAATTCTTCATTGCCCAAAGAATATCTTCCCTGGCACTAAATCAGCGAACCTTAAACGGGTAATCTTTAGGTATTTTCCAGCCGTTTAGTTGTATCAATGCTGTACAATAGGCTTTATTATTAGAATTTTTATTACAAGTATAACCACTTCCTTCGGATGTTAAAAACTCTTTCGTTAAATTGCCGGCAGGTATAGCATACTTATAAGGTTCAAATCCTTTATTAACGTGATATCGATCACCTTCACGACCAGTTGCCGGGGCAAATCTAAAAAGAAAATATGTTATTCCCTGATCGGGCCTGTTAATTTGGCCATCAGAAAATATTCCAAAAGTTTCTTTATCAAAATTTTTGCCGTTAGGGAAAAAGAAAAATTCCGCCGCATTTTTATCCACACTCTGATCATTAAGTTTTCCAACAAGAATTGTCCCGTCATTAAAATACATTGCTATATTATACATATCACTGGAGGTGAACTTCTCATATTTTAAGACCTTTAGATATGGCAAAAAATACTTTTCCCATATTTGGGAACAATCATCCTCGTAATTACCGTTCTCATCCTGAGTGCAAGAAAACTCCCAATACTCCTTAGGGCCGTTATCCTGCTCTGACATTAGTATTGCCTGATTCAT